>NZ_VDDD01000002.1 GCF_006151785.1 Paracoccus marcusii | reverse complement strand
GTCTCCAGCCGCGCCTGGCCCTGCGCGCGTTCGGCCAGTAGGGCCGCGACCTCGGCCTCGAAGTCGGTCAGGCGGGTGCGCGCCTCGGCCAGCTGGGTCTCTCCGGTGGCCAGCTGGCTGGACAGGCGGGCGATGCGGGCGGCACGGTCGCGGGCCTCCGCCTCGGCGCGGGCGGCACGCTCGGCCTCGGTCTCCAGGGACCGGGTCAGGTCGGCCTCGCGATCCTGAGAGGCGTTCAGCGCCTGGCCCAGGGACGCGACCTGCGCGCCCAGTTCGTTCAGCTGGCGTTCCTGGCGCGAGATGACCTGACCCTGATCGGTGATCGTCTCGTCCTGGGTGCTGATCGTGTCGTCCTGGGTGGTGATCTGTTCGCGCAGCACCCCCTGGACCACGGTAAAGATCGTCAGCACGAACATCAGCACCAGAAGCAGCGCCGTCATCGCGTCGACGAAGCCCGGCCAGATCGTGGACGAGAAACGCTGCGCCGAGGATCCGCGGGACAGGCGCATCGGTCTAGCCCTCGCCGCGGGCGGGGTCGCGGCCCAGCAGGTCGTCGCGGAACGGATCGCCGAAGCGTGCGGCGCGGACCGCGCGTGTCAGCACCAGGATGTCGGCGCGCAGATCGGCCACCGCCTCGTTCCGGCCATTGGTCAGTTCGGTGGTCAGGCGGTCCAGCGCGGCCTCCAGCCGCGTCAGGTCGGGGGCGGGCGGCTGGTGATCGGCCAGCCGCGTCAGGGCCTGGGTCAGGCGTTCGGACTGGCCATCGGGCGCGTCGCGGTCGGCCTGCGCCTGCTGGACCAGCGCGTCGATCGCCTGTGCCATGACCACGACGCGTTCGTCGGCCATCAGCGCGGCCTCGTCCCGCATGGCGTCGCGTTCGGCGTGATAGGCCTGCAGGCGGTCCATCTGCCCCGCCATCTGGTCCAGGAACCCGGCCAGCGCGGCCTGATCGACACCGTCCCCGTCACCCGAGGCGATGCTGATCCGGGTAAAGCCCGACATCCACTCCTCCAGTTCGCGATAGAACCGGTTCTGGCCGTGCGTCACGAACAGCTCCAGAAGGCCCACCACAAGCGACCCCGCCAGACCCAGCAACGAGGAGGAGAATGCCGTAGCCATCCCACCCAGCTGCGATTCAAGGCCCGTCATCAGGTTCTGGAACAGGTCCAGCCCCGACTGTCCGTTTTCAGGCGACAGTGCCCGGATAGTCGCCACGACCGCCGGGATGGTTGTCGCAAGACCGTAGAATGTTCCCAGAAGCCCCAGAAAGATCAGCAGATTTGCCAGATATCGGGTGATGTCGCGCGCCTCGTCGATGCGCGTCGCGACCGAATCCAAGATCGAGCTTGCGGCGCTGGCGCTGATCGCCTCTCCTCCGGGCCCGCGCGATCCCAGCAGGGCCGCCAGGGGGGCCAGCAGGCGTGGGGCCTCGTCCTGGGTGGTGCCGTTGCGGTCGGTGTCGCGGCGCCGGGCGGCGAACCGTTCGATCCAGCTGACCGACCGGGTCAGCTGCCCCACCTGCCAGAAGCAGGCCAGCACGCCTAGGGCAAAGACCGTCAGGATCAGTCCGTTCAGCCAGCGGTTCGCGTCGAAGATGGACAGGATCCGTCCATAGGCGAACCAGCCCCCCGCCAGGACCAGCCCCAGCACGATCAGCATCATCAGGATCTGCCGCACCGGTTGGGAAAAGCGCGGCGCGCCCGCCGCCCCGATCAGTGCCTTGTCCCGCGTGGCCGAGATGCGCCGGTTCGTCAGGGTCAGCCGCGAGGGCGCCCTGGGGTCGCCATGTGTCGGATCGCTCACCGGTAAATCCCCGTCCCATCGATGCTTTTGCTCGACTGTAGGACGGGGCGCCTCACTTGCCAAGCATTCCGACGGCGCGGGTCAGCCTGGCGGCGGCAACAGCGCCCGGACGGCATCGGACAGCGCGTCCAGATGGTCGTCGGGCATGCCGATCTGCGCCAGATGGGCGGCGGTGTTGAACAGGTATTCGGCGTTCGGGCCGCGCCCGCCATGCGCCTGCGCGATGATGCGGGCCTGTTCGTCGGCGGGCAGGCCGCCGGCATATTGCCAGTGGTCGCGCCGCATCACATAGGCCAGCGCCTGCACCCGCCGACCGTCCTGCAGATCGACAGGCAGGATCGCCTCGCGATAGGCGTCGGTCACCAGTTCGCGCGCACGCAGGTCGGCCAGGACGCGGTCATGATCGCGGGGGCGGATGCGCAGGGCCACGCCCTGGCAGCTGGCGCCATCCTGCGGATCAAGGCCCAGCACCAGGCCGGGCACGGCCTCGGTCCCGCGATGCTGGATCGACCGCAGGCAGAAGCTGCGGGCGTATCCGGCCAGGCGCGCATGCACGGCCTCGGCCGGATCGAAACCGGGGTTCCAGATCAGCGAGCCATAGCCGAAGACCCAATCGATGCGTTTCATTGTCCGTCCTTTCGGGGCACAAGGTAGGGCAGGACGGGGCGGGAAAAAAGGGCAGGGCGGGGATGCGCGGGATGGTGATCGGGACGGGACTGGTGCTGGCGCTGCTGGCGGGCGGCTGGCTGGGCGCCGAGACGCTGGCCAGCAACCGCGTGGCCGCACTGATCGCGCAGGACCCGGCGCTGCAGGCCGCATCGGTTTCGCCCCTGCGCGATCCGCGCCGGATCGGCGTCGCGCTGTCCGAACCGTCCTGGTCGGACCCGGCGCTTTCCATCAGCCTGCCCTGGGCGCGCCTGTTCCTGTCGCCGTCGTCGCCGCTGACCGCGCAGCTGGACCTGCCCGACGGTGCGGCGGTGACCCAAGGCGGGCAGGTGATGCAGCTGGGTCTGTCGGCGCCCGTGGCCAGCATGGCCCTGTCACCCCTGAACGGCATGGCGCCCAACCGGCTGGACGTGCAGGCCCGCGACCTGACGCTGGACGGCCAGCCCCTGGCGCAGGGCCTGTCGCTGCAGGCGCGGCTGGCGGGGCTGGGATCGGATGCGCCGCGTCCCGCGCGGGCGGCCTATGACCTCGATCTGGGGCTGACCGACCTGCAGGTCGGTGGACTGGCGCAGCTGGGGCTGGACCCCGGTCCGATCCCCGGACCGCTGTCGGTCTCGGGGCCGCTGCGGATCTGGCTGGACGGCACGCCCACGGTCACCGACGACGCCGCGCCGCAGATCGTCGGCTGGCAGACCGCCGGGCTGGACCTGCGCGCCGACACGATCGGCCTGCGCATCGTGGGGCGCCTGTCGCGCGACGACCAGGGCTTGGCCGAAGGGCAGGTGGCGCTGTATTCCGCAGACGCGGATGCGATGATCGGGATGGCCACCGGGCTGGGGCTGATCCCGGCGCAGGCCGCGATGCTGCTGCGGGCAGGCCTGTCGCAGCTGTCGCAGGCGGATCTGGACGACACGCTGCCCGGCCCCGACTTTCCCGCAGCGGCCGAGGGCGAGCTGCGCGTGGCCGTCATCATGCGCGATGGCCAGCTGATCCTGGGCGGTGTGCCGATCGGCCCCGCCCCGGCGATCTAGCCCGCGGGTCGGGCGCCGGGGGTGCGGCCGAAATCGGGCGCCTCGGTGTCCTGTCCGGCCTCGATGATGCCGCGGCGGATCGCCCGCGTGCGGGTGAAGTAGTCGTGCAGCTGCTGGCCGTCGCCCATGCGGATCGCGCGCTGCAGGACGAACAGCTCCTCGGTGAAGCGGCCCAGGATGTCCAGCGTCGCCTCCTTGTTGTGCAGGAACACGTCGCGCCACATCGTCGGGTCGCTGGCCGCGATCCGGGTGAAGTCGCGGAAACCGGCGGCGGAATACTGGATCACCTCCTCGCCCGAGACGCGGCGCAGGTGGTCGGCCACCCCCACCATCGTATAGGCGATCAGGTGCGGCGCATGGCTGGTCACGGCCAGGACCAGGTCGTGATGGGGGGCGTCCATCCGGTCGGTCTTGGCGCCCATCGCGGTGATCAGCCGGTCCAGCCGCGCAAGCGCCTCCGGGTCGGTGTCGGGCAGCGGCGTCAGCAGCCACCAGCGGTTGCGGAACAGGCTGGCAAAGCCCGCGCGGGGCCCTGAATGTTCAGTGCCGGCCAGCGGATGGCCGGGGATGAAATGCACGCCCGCGGGCAGGCAGGGGGCGACCGCGTCGATGACCGACTGCTTGACCGAACCGACATCGGTGATCGTGGCACCGGGGGCCAGATGGGGCGCGATCTCGGCCATGACCTCGGCCATGGCGCCGACGGGGACGGCCAGCACCACCAGATCGGCGCCGGCCACCGCCAGGGCGGCGGTGTCGCAGACCTCGCACAGGCCGATCTCGCGTGCGGTGTCGCGCGTCGCCTGGCTGCGGGCATAGCCGGTGACGCGGCCCGCCAGCCCGCCATCACGAATGGCATGGGCCATCGATCCCGCGATCAGGCCCAGCCCGATCAGCGCCACCTTGTCATAGACCTGCGTCATTGCGCGCGCCCCTGCATGAAGTTGCCCAGGCAGTCCAGCACCCGCGTCACGGCCGCCTCGTCGCCCACGGTGATGCGCAGCGCGTCGGGCAGGCCGTATCCGCCCACGCGCCGCACCAGGATGCCTTCGGCGCGCAGCGCCGCATCGGCCGCGGTCGCGGTCTGGGGGCTGTCAAAGCGGGCCAGCACGAAATTGGCAAAGCTTTCGTCGCAGCCGATGCCCATCTGGATCAGCGATTGCCGCATCCGGTCGCGCATCCGCGCGTTCAGCGCGATGCAGCGGTCGGTGAAGTCGCGGTCCAGGACGGCGGCACGTGCGGCCTCCATCTGGGCGTTGGACAGGTTGAAGGGCTGGCGGATGCGGTTCAGCACGTCGATCACCTCGCGCGCGGCGTAGCCCCATCCGATGCGCAGCCCGCCCAGGCCATAGGCCTTGGAGAAGGTCCGCGTCATGATCACGTTCGGATGCCGGTCGACCAGCGACGCGCCGCCGTCGAACCCGTCGGCGAATTCCGTATAGGCGCCGTCATGGACGAACAGCACCTGCGGCGGCAGGCCATCCACCAGGCGCTGCAACTCGTCCGCGCCCAGCATCGTGCCGGTCGGATTGGCCGGGTTCGCGATGAAGACGACGCGTGTGCGCTCGGTCACCGCGGCCATGATCGCGTCCACATCGACCCGGCGCGTGTCCTCCGGCACGGTCACCGGGATCGCGCCGACCATGCGTGCCAGGATGGGATACATCGAAAAGCCGTGCTCGGTCGTGATGACCTCGTCGTCCGGACCGGCAAAGGCCTGAACCACGAACTGCAGCACCTCGTCCGAGCCCACGCCGCAGATAATGCGGTCCGGATCCAGCCCGTGCACCTGCCCGATGGCCGCGCGCAGCCCCGCGTGATCGGTGGCCGGATAGCGGTGCAGATCGCCCGCCGCGCGGCGGAAGGCCTCCTGCGCCGCGGGGCTGGGACCAAGCGGGTTTTCGTTCGACGACAGCTTGAGCACGTCGTCGCGGCCCGCCAGCGTGCTTTCGCCGCTGACGTAAAGTGCGATATCCATGATGCCGGGCTGCACGGGGGTCTGGGTCATGGGGGTCCATCCTTGTGTCCGGCCCCGTTTAGTGCCGTGCCGATGCCAAGGAAAGCCCCCAAACCGTCGCGTGCCGCATGCTTGGGCAAGGACGAAATCCGCTGCGTTGATCGGCGGGACGTCGACATGGCGCAGCACGATGCCATCGCCGCCACAGCGGATGACCGTGTTCCGATCAATGATGCGCAGATCCGCAATCCGACTTGACCCGATGGCCGCTGGGATGCGCGATCCAAGCCCTGTTTCCGATCAAGCGGCCAGAACCGGGATTGGTCGGGTCGGTCAGTTCAAAGGGTCCGCGCTGGATGGGGGCGATAACGGCAGTCCGAAGGGGACGAATGCCGCCCCGCCAGCCGATCCTGATCGAAGGGCGATTGGGAAAATGGGCGCGGTGCCATGCAAAAGGCCGCATCCGAAGATGCGGCCCAAAGACGGTCGATCTGGCGAAGATCAGTTCTTCGCGTAGAATTCGACGACCAGGTTCGGTTCCATCTGCACGGCATAGGGGATGTCGCCCAGGGCCGGGGTGCGCACGAAGGTGGCGGTCATCTTGTTGTGGTCGACTTCCAGATAGTCCGGAACGTCACGCTCGGTCAGGGCGACGGCTTCCAGCACGATGGCCAGCTGACGCGAACGCTCGCGGATCGAGATGACATCGCCTTCCTTGACGCGGTAGGAGGCGATGTTCACGCGCTGACCGTTGACCTGGATGTGGCCGTGGTTCACGAACTGGCGGGCGGCCCAGATGGTCGCCACGAACTTGGAGCGGTAGACGACGGCGTCCAGGCGACGCTCCAGCAGGCCGACCAGGTTCTCGCCGGTGTCGCCGCGGATCCGCTCAGCTTCGCCATAGATGCGGCGGAACTGCTTTTCGGTCAGGTCGCCGTAGTAGCCCTTGAGCTTCTGCTTGGCGCGCAGCTGGGTGCCGAAGTCCGACAACTTGTTCTTGCGGCGCTGGCCGTGCTGGCCGGGGCCGTATTCGCGACGGTTGACGGGCGACTTGGCGCGGCCCCAGATGTTCTCGCCCATGCGGCGATCGAGTTTGTACTTGGCAGACGTGCGTTTGGTCACGGCTGATCTCCTTCAACAGGTTGCGAAGGGCGTTGTCCTTTGGCCCAGGGGTCTTGCGATCCGGGGCCTGACAGGGTTCCCCTTGCGGGGTCCACCAACACCAACGAAGCGTGCCGTATAGACGCGCAGGCCCCGGTGTCAACCGCAATCGCCCTAGTCCAGCGCCCCGTCCGGCTGAAAGAAATGCGCCAGCGGCAGCCCCGCGGCCCCCAGGATGCGCGCGCTGCGGCCAAGCGATCCCTCGATCACCTGCGGACGGTCGATGCCGGCGGTCGGCATCCCCTCCAGCGCCGTGCGGGTCCCCTGGGCCAGCCGCGCGCGCGTCGCAGGCGGCACCGCCCCGTCGATCACCACCAGCGGCAGATCGACCAGAGCCACCGCCGACAGTGCGACGAAGGCCAGCGCCCGGCCCGCCTGGTCGGCCCATTCGGCCTCGATCTCGGCGGGAACGTCCCAGCCCGAATCGTCGGGCGGCAGGGACCGTCCGATCAGGGCCTCCAACGCCGAGACCGAGGCCTTTTCCAACAGCTGGCCGCCCTGTGCGCCCACGACCGGGATGGGCATCGACCCCAGGGCGCCCGCGTTGCGGGTCGGGCCGTGGCGCAGCGCGCCGTCCAGCACGATGCCGCCGCCCGCGAAATGGGCGATGTAGATGTGGATGAAGTCCCGCGGCAGGTCGGTCTTGCCGAAGATCAGTTCTGCCCCGCAGGCGGTGGTGGCGTCGTTTTCCACGAAGATCGGGACGGGCAGGCTGCGCGACAGTTCGGCCTGCAGGTCGTGGTCCAGCCAGTCGGCCATCTCCTGGCCCCAATCCCACAGCCGATAGGGGGTCGCGACACCCAGTCCCATCAGACGTGCGCGCTGGCCGGGGTCCAGCGATGCGGTCATCGTGTCCAGCCCCTGACGCGCGAATGCCAGCACGCGGTCGGGGGTGGGGTGGGCATAGACCTCCTGGCGGTGCATGCGCACGCGGCCCGCGAAATCGACCAGCGCCAGTTCGACCAGCCGGCGCCCGATCTTGAGCCCCAGAAACCACGCCCCGTCCGGGGCCAGCGCCAGCGGGGTCGAGGGTTGGCCGACCTTGCCCCGCACCACCGCACCGGCGTCCAGATAGCCCGCCATCATCAGCTTGCGCGTCAGGTTGGTGATGGACTGTGCCGACAGCCCCGTCAGCTGCGCCAGCGCCGCGCGCGGCATCGGTCCCCGCCGTCGGATCAGCGACAGGATCAGCCGTTCGTTCCGGCTGAGCGCGCCGGGGCCGTCACGATCTAGGGGCATGGGTTCCGTCCTCCTGAATCGCATTAATCAACATGATTGATTTATTGACAAGCGCAATCTTCTGGTGCTTTGTAACGTCAAGACGGCCGAGGAACCGTCGTGCTGGAGGAGTTAGTCAAGTGACCATCAAAACCGTTATCCGCGCATCCGTCGCGGTGTCCACGCTTGCCCTGTCGGCAGGCTTTGCCCAAGCGCAAGAGGCCACCAAGGCCTGCCTGATCACCAAGACGGACATCAACCCGTTCTTCGTGAAGATGAAGGAAGGCGCCACCGCCAAGGCCGCGGAGCTGGGCATCGAGCTGATGACCTTTGCCGGCAAGATCGACGGCGACCACGAGACCCAGCAGCAGGCTGTCGAAAGCTGCATCGCGGCGGGCGTCAAGGGCATCCTGATCACCGCGTCCGACACCAAGGCCATTACCGAATCGCTGGGCCAGGCCCGCGAGGCGGGGATCCTGGTCATCGCGCTGGACACGCCGCTGGACCCGATCGATGCGGCCGACGCGACCTTTGCCACCGACAACCGCGAGGCGGGCCGTCTGATCGGCGCCTGGGCCGCGGGCCAGATGGGCGATGCTGCGGCGGATGCCAAGATCGCCATGCTGGACCTGTCGGCCAGCGCGCCGTCGGTGGACGTGCTGCGCGATCAGGGCTTCATGGCGGGCTTTGGCATCGACGTGAAGGACGAGAACGTCATCGGTGACGAGGACGACGCCCGCATCGTCGGCCACGAGGTCACCTCGGGCAACGAGGAAGGCGGCCAGCAGGCCATGGAGGCGCTGATGCAGCGCGATCCGGCGATCAACCTGGTCTACACGATCAACGAACCGGCCGCGGCCGGCGCCTACGAGGCGCTGAAGTCCTTTGGCATGGAAGAGAACGCCCTGATCGTGTCGATCGACGGAGGGTGCCCCGGCGTCCAGAACGTCGAGGCGGGCGTGATCGGCGCCACCGCCCAGCAGTATCCGCTGCTGATGGCGTCGATGGGCATCGAGGCCATCGCGGCCTTTGCCGCCGACGGCACCAAGCCGGAAACCAGCGAGGGGTTGGATTTCACCAACACCGGCGTCAACCTGGTCACGGACAAGCCGGTCGAGGGCGTGCCGTCGATCAGCGTGGCCGAAGGCCTGGAGCAGTGCTGGGGCTGATGCCCCCCGCCGCATGACGTCGCGACGGCGGGTTGGCCGCCGTCGCCTTCCGTGACACGCCACGAGGTCCCCGATGTCCGACACCCCCGATCCCGTGGTCGAGCGCGTTGCCGGTGAGAAGGTCGCGCAGTTCGACCATCGTCACCGCAGCACGCTGGACCGGGTGCAGCATTTCCTGCACCAGTATCCCACCATGGTTCCGGTCATCGTGCTGGTCCTGTCGCTGATCGCCTTCGGGCTGATCTCTCCCAACTTCTTCTCGGCGTTCAACCTGTCGCTGATCCTGCAGCAGGTGGCCGTCGTGGGCACGCTGGCGGCGGCGCAGTCGCTGGTCATCCTGACCGCGGGCATCGACCTGTCGGTCGGCGCGGTCATGGTGCTGATCTCGGTCGTGATGGGGCAGCTGGCGGTCAACTTCGGCATCCCGGTGCCGATCGCCATCCTGGTCGGCCTGGCCTGCGGGGCGGGAACCGGCGCGCTGAACGGTTTCCTGGTCACGCGGCTGAAGCTGCCGCCCTTCATCACCACGCTTGGGACCTGGAACGTGTTCCTGGCGCTGAACTACTACCTGTCGGGTCGAGAGACGATCCGCAGCCAGACCCTGGACATGGACGCGCCGCTGCTGAAGTTCTTCGGCACCCGGTTCAACTTGGGCGGCGCCGTGCTGACCTATGGCGTGGTGCTGATGCTGGTCGTGTTCGCGGTGCTGTTCTATGCGCTGTACTATACCGCCTGGGGGCGGCGGGTCTATGCGGTCGGCGACGATCCGGAATCGGCCGCGCTGGCCGGCATCCAGACCAAGCGCGTGCTGCTGTCGGTCTATGTCGTGGCGGGCCTGATCTGCGGCCTGGCGGCATGGTCGTCTATCGGTCGCGTGGGGTCGATCAGCCCGACGTCGTTCTTTGAGGCGAACCTGGAATCGATCACGGCCGTGGTCATCGGGGGCATCTCGCTGTTCGGGGGGCGCGGGTCGATCGTGGGGCCGCTGATCGGGGCGCTGATCGTGGGCGTGTTCAACTCGGGCCTGCGACTGGCGGGTGTGGACGTGCTGTGGCAGCTGTTTGCGACCGGCTGGCTGATCATCTTCGCCGTCGCCATCGACCAATGGATCAGAAAGGTGTCGTCATGACCGAGCCGCTGCTTACCGCCCGCAACCTGGTCAAGCGCTATGGCCGCGTGACTGCCATGGATCATGCCGACTTCGACCTGTATCCCGGCGAGATCCTGGCCGTGATCGGCGACAACGGCGCCGGCAAGTCCAGCCTGATCAAGGCCATCTCGGGCGCGGTCAAGCCCGACGAGGGCGAGATCCGGCTGAACGGCCAGGTGGTCAGCTTTGACAGCCCGCTGGATGCCCGCAAGATGGGGATCGAGACGGTCTATCAGACGCTGGCCCTGTCGCCCGCGCTGTCGATCTCGGACAACATGTTCATGGGGCGCGAGATCCGCAAGAAGGGCATCATGGGCCAGTGGTTCGGGATGCTGGACAAGCAGGCGATGGACGATTTCGCCCGCGCCAAGCTGTCCGAACTGGGCCTGATGACGATCCAGAACATCGCCCAGCCCGTCGAGACCCTGTCCGGCGGTCAGCGCCAGGGCGTCGCCGTGGCGCGGGCGGCGGCCTTCGGCAGCCGGGTGATCATCCTGGACGAGCCGACCGCCGCCCTTGGCGTCAAGGAAAGCCGCCGGGTGCTGGACCTGATCCAGGACGTGCGGTCGCGGGGCATCCCGATCGTGCTGATCAGCCACAACATGCCGCACGTGTTCGAGGTGGCGGACCGCGTCCACATCCATCGCCTGGGCAAGCGGCTGTGCGTGATCGACCCCAAGCAACATTCGATGTCGGATGCCGTGGCCTACATGACCGGCGCGCGTGCACCCGAAGGGGTTGCCGCCTGAGCCTTGCGTCCCGCGGCGGCCGGGGGGCCAGCCCCCCGGACCCCCCGTGGCCGGTTCCATGACGAACGGGCGGGACCGCAAGGCCCCGCCCGTCTTCAGTCGTTCAGACGCCGCATCAGCGCCCAGGCCAGGCCCGAGCAGATCAGCGTCGCCGTGATCGCCGGGATCGCGGTGCCGTTGTAGAGCAGTCCAACCGGGGCTGCGATCAGCACCGCCGCCAGCGTCGAGATCGCCGCGACGATGGATGCGGCCATGCCCGCGATATGGCCCATGCGCTCCAGCGCCAGCGCGTTTAGGTTGCCGAAGGTCACCCCGGCCATGAAGAACACGCTGACCGCCCAGAAGAAGAAGACCGGGAATTCCAATCCCTGCGGCAGCACGCCGGACAGGATCAGCGTCAGCGCCAGTCCCGACACGATGGTCTGCATCACATAGGCCCATTTCGCGATCCGCCGCATGCCAAAGCGCATCACGAAGGTAGCGTTCAGCACCGTTCCCGACCCCGACAGCAGCGCCATGGCGGCGAACCACAGGTGGAAGTTCTCTCCCTTGCCGTAGGTTTCGCCGAAAAGCTGCTGGGCCGAGGACAGCAGGCCGAACATCTGCCCAAAGCCGAGCGTCAGGATCAGCGTCGCCAGCATCACCTGGCGGTCGGACAGGACCTCGCGCGCAGCGGCATAGAGGGTGCCGATGCGCAGGGGACGGCGGGCGGCGGGGGGCAGCGTCTCCGCCTGGCGGATGTTCAGCCACAACGCACCGATAAGCGCGAAGGCGATGAATGCCAGGAACACCCCGTGCCAGTCCGAGATCGCGATGATCCCCGCACCAAGCGTCGGCGCCACGGCCGGGATCATGATGAAGATCATCATGACGAAGCTGCTGATCCGGGCCATCTCGCGCCCTTCGTAGAGGTCGCGGACCAGGGCCAGACCCACGATGCGCGGACCGGCGGCGCCGAGGCCCTGCACGAAACGCGCGACCAGCAGCAACTCTAGCGAATCGGCATAGATCGCGGCGATGGTCGCGGCGATGTAGATGCCAAAGCCGATGGTGATCGTGCGCTTGCGGCCAAGCGCGTCGGACAGCGGGCCCGCGAACAGCGTGCCAAGCCCCATCCCGGCCACGAAGGTGGTCAGGATCAGCTGGGCGCGGTTCACGTTGTCGGGCGTCAGGTCCGCCGCGATGTCAGGCAATGCGGGCAGCATCGCGTCGATGGAAAAGGCGATGGTGGCGAACAGGAATGCCAGCATCGCGATGAATTCGGGCAGGGGCAGGCGTTGCTGCTGCGCAAGCCCGGGGTGGGAAACGTCTGTCATGGGGTCACCGGTTGGGTCAGACCCTCAGATAGGCCCATCTTGCAGAGTCTGCAAGTTGACCCTAACGGGATGCTGCCATGATCTCGTCGATGACGCTCTGCCACAGGTCCGCGGGCTGGGCGCCGCTGACCGCATGGGCATCCGCGACGATGAAGGTCGGGACCGACGAGATCCCGCGCTGTCGGGCATGCGATTCGCGACGGGCGACCTCGTCGCGGTCGGCGTCGCTGGCCAGCAAGCGCGCGGTCAGGGCAGGGTCCATGCCGGCCGCCCCGGCGATCGCCGACAGGACGGACGCATCACCGATGTCCTGGGCATCCTGCCAATGCGCCCGCAGCAGGCCGGACATCACCCGGCCTTGTGCACCTTCCAGCCCGGCCCAGTGCATCAGGCGATGCGCATCGGTCGTGTCGGGTTCGCGCGGCGAGGGGTTCAGCGTCAGGCCGAGGGCCGCGGCGCGTTCCGCCAGCGCGCGCGTGGCGGCATCGACCTGATCGCCCAGCTTGGCCCGAAGATAGGCCACGCGGTCCATCCCTTCGGGCGGCATGGCAGGGTTCAGGCGGAACGGGTGCCAGGTGATCGCGAAGGGATGATCGGGGCGGCTTTCCAGGGCGTGGTCCAGTTCGACCTTGCCGATCAGGCACCAGGGGCAGACGGGATCGGCGAAGATGTCCAGGCGGGTCATGGTCGGTCCTTGCGATGCGCCTCGCGCAGGGCGCGGCGGTTGATCTTGCCGGTGGGCGTGCGCGGCAGCGCGTCCAGCGGGATCCACGCGCGGGGCTGCTTGTAGCGGGCAAGGCCGGCCGCGGCCAGAGCCTGCATCTGGGCGGGCGTCGCGGCACCGGTCCAGAAGGCCGCGATGATGCTGACCCCCGGCGCGGTGGGCAGTTCCGCTACCGCCACGTCGCCCGCATGGGGATGGCTGGCCAGATGATCCTCGATCTCGGGCGGGGCGACGCGAAAGCCGCCGGCATTCATGATGTCGTCGGCCCGTCCCAGCAGCGTGATCGCGCCGCGATCATCGGCCTGCGCCATGTCGCCGGTCACGAACCAGTCGCCACGAAAGCAGGCGCGTGTCGCATCGGGATCGTCCAGATAGCCCAGGAACAGCCCCGGATCGTCGCGCCGGACCGCCAGCGCGCCCGGCTGTCCCGGTGGCAGGGGGCCATCGTCGCCCAGGATCGCGAGATGTCGGCCGGGCTGCGGAAAGCCCGCCGTGCCGTGGGGCGCGGGCCGGGACGGGCTGCCCGAAAGGAAGGTCGAGATTTCGGAGGCGCCCATCGCCTCGTGCAGGTCGGTGCCGGTGCGGGCGGTCCAGGCGGTGCGCAGGCCGGGGTCCAACCGCTCTCCGGCGGCCAGGGCGTGGCGGAGGGTGGCCATCGGGGGCCAGTCCGCGCGCAGCATCCGGCGAAAGACACCGGGCGCCCCGGCCAGGATCGTCGCGCCGTGACGCGCGGCCAGCAGGGGGATGCGTTCGATCGGGGTGCCGTCGGCGGGAATCAATGCCGTCGCCCCCAGGGTCCACGGGTCCAGCAGCCCGGTGCCAAGGGTGAATGTCCAGTTGAACGCCCCGGCATGCAGCAGGCGATCGTCGGCGCGCAGCCCGTACCAGCCCGCCATCATCGCCTGCCGCGCCAGGATCGCGCGATGCGCGTGCATGACGGCCCGGGGCTGGCCCGAACTGCCCGAGGTGAAGACGATATAGGCCAGCCGATCCGCGGACCCTTGGGCGAAATCGGCCGGGGGAAGCGTGGCAAAGCCGTCAAGGTCGCCCTCGGTCAGGACGGGGGCGGGATGGTCGGGCAGGGGCACGCCCGCGCCGGCCACGATCATCGCGGGTGCGATGCGGGCAGCGATGCGCGTGATCTCGGCCCCGGTCAGCTGGGCCGAGGTCGGCACCGGGATCACCCCCGCAGCGATGGCCCCAAGATAGGCGATGGGAAAGGCCGGGCGGTTCGCCAGACGCATCAGCAGCCGGTCGCCCGGGCGCAGGCCCGCGCGCGTCAGGCCCGTGGCCGTGCCCAGCACCGCGCGGCGCAGATCGCCATGGGTCCAGACCTGCGCGTCGTCCGCGCCCATGACGACCAGGGCCTGGTGGTCCGGGACAGCCTGCCCCGCCCGCAGCACATGTTCGGCCAGGTTCATTCCTGCGTCCTGCCTGTCGCCCAATAAAAAACGGCCCGCGCGAACGGGCCGTCCGGATCACGCGCGATGGCGGATCAGAGCAGTTTCAGATCGCTGGCCGAGGCGCGGCCATCACGGCCGGACTGCAGCTCGAATGCGATCTTCTGGTTGTCCTGAAGGCCCGTCAGCCCGGCACGTTCCACGGCCGAGATGTGCACGAACACGTCCTTGCCGCCGTCATCGGGCGCGATGAAGCCGAAGCCCTTGGTCGAGTTGAACCATTTTACCGTTCCGGTCGCCATAACCGTATTCTCCTTCAAGTCATCCCGACGCAGGATTGCGCCAGGCCGTGCAGCCCGCTTTCGGTCTTCCGGCTGCCCAAGAGGGAGGCGGTAGAAAGTCTTCGCTCACGCGACTGAGAGGATGCCCGAATCGTTGCAAAACGCAAGCGTCAAACGCGGCCCCGTGGTGCCGCGTTTGACGCAGGCGGGGTTCAGCGCAGGTCCGGGGGCGTGGCCTCGGCCGCCAGATCGGCCACGACCTGGTCCAGGGTCACGGTGCGACTGCCCTGCGCGTCCAGGCGGCGCAGCGAGACGGTCCGGTCCTCGACCTCCTTCATGCCGATGGCCAGGATCGCCGGAACGCGGCCGACGGAATGCTCGCGGACCTTGTAGTTGATCTTTTCGTTACGGATGTCCGCCTCGGCCCGGATGCCGCGGGCGCGCAAGGCGGCCACAACCTCGTGCACATAGGCGTCCGCATCCGACACGATCGAGGCCACGACCACCTGACGCGGCGCCAGCCAGAAGGGCAGCTTGCCGGCGCTGTTCTCGATCAGGATGCCGATGAAACGCTCGAAGCTGCCCAGCACCGCGCGGTGCAGCATGATGGGCCGGTGCTTGTGCCCGTCGGCACCGACATATTCCGCATCCAGACGTTCCGGCAGGTTGGGGTCCACCTGCAGCGTGCCGCACTGCCAGTCACGACCTATGGCGTCGGTCAGCACGAATTCCAGCTTCGGCCCGTAGAACGCGCCCTCACCGGGGAAAACCGTGTAGTCATGGCCCGCGGCCTTGCAGGCGTTGCCCAGGGCGGCCTCGGCGCGGTCCCAGCTTTCCTCGGTCCCGATGCGTTTTTCGGGGCGCGTCGACAGCTTGATGCGCCAGCCCTCGAAGCCCAGGTCGGAGTAGATCCCGGCCAGGAAGTCGATAAACTTCTTGGTCTCGGCCTCGATCTGGTCCTCGGTGCAGAAGATGTGGGCGTCGTCCTGGGTAAAGCCGCGTACGCGCATGATGCCGTGCAGCGCGCCCGAGGGCTCATAGCGGTTGCAGGACCCGAACTCGGCCATGCGCAGCGGCAGGTCGCGATAGGATTTCAGTCCGTGGTTGAAGATCTGCACGTGGCACGGGCAGTTCATCGGCTTCAGGGCGTTGATCGTCTTGGTCTTGGCATGTTCCTCATCGACCTCGACGATGAACATGTTTTCCTGATAGTTCTCCCAGTGCCCTGATTCTTCCCACAATTTCCGGCTGACGACCTGGGGCGTGTTGACCTCGACATAACCGTCGGCGCGCTGCTTGCGGCGCATGTAGTCCTGCAGCGTGGTATAGATGTTCCAGCCGTTCGGATGCCAGAACACTTGGCCCGGCGCCTCCTCCCGCATGTGGTACAGGTCCATCTCGCGGCCCAGCTTGCGGTGGTCGCGCTTGGCGGCCTCCTCCAGCATCGTCATGTGCGCCTTGAGGTCGTCGCGGTTGCGGAAGGCCACGCCATAGATGCGCTGCAGCATGGGTCGCGTCGCGTCGCCCAACCAATAGGCCCCGGCGATATGGGTCAGCTTGAAAGCATCGGCGGGCAGCTGGCCGGTATTCTGCAGGTGCGGACCGCGGCACAGGTCCTGCCAGTCGCCGTGCCAGTACATGCGCAGGTCCTGGCCCTCGGGGATGCGGTCGATCAGCTCCAGCTTGAAGGGCTCGTTCGCCGCCTTGTAATGGGCGATCGCGCGGTCGCGGTCCCATATCTCGGTGCGGACGGGTTCGCGGGCGTTGATGATCTCCTTCATCTTGGCCTCGATCGCGCCCAGATCGTCGGGAGTGAAGGGTTCGGCCCGGTCGAAATCGTAGAACCAGCCGTGGTCGCGGACCGGGCCGATGGTGACCTTGACGTCGGGCCAGATCGCCTGGACCGCACGGGCCATCACATGGGCGAAATCGTGGCGGATCAGCTCCAGCGCCTGCGCCTCGTCCTTCATCGAATGGATGGCGATCTGGCCGCTGGCGGTGATCGGCCAGGCCAGGTCGATGTGGGTGCCGTCCAGGCTGGCGGAAATGGCGCGCTTGGCAAGGCTGGGCGCGATGCTCTCGGCGACCTCGGCGGCGGTCACGCCGGCGGGATAGTCGCGCGCATTGCCATCGGGAAAGGTGAGGGTGATCTGGGACATGTTGTCCTCCTCGTCGGTTTGGCGCCCACGGAACGCCCGGTTGCGGGTTATGGTCGGGCAGGCATGGACGTGCCCGCGCGATTAGTCAAGATTACGGCAACACACGGGAAGCCAGCATGAGCCACCACAGCGATTTCGAGGAGCAACTGTTCGAGCGTCTGGTCGAGGACCCCGACAGTGACGGCGGCCTGTCCGACGCCCAGAGCCGGGTCGAGCCGCGCAACTTCCTGCGCCACATCCTGTCTCTGGCCGCGTCGAAACTGGCCGACGGGCTGGTCGACGCAAAACTGGTTCTGTCTTGGCTGCTGACCCATCTGGGGGCGGGGGCGGGCGTGATCGGCTTGCTGGTTCCGGTCCGCGAGGCCGGGTCGCTGCTGCCGCAACTGTTCACCGCAGGGGCCATCGGCGCACTGCCGCGACGCAAATGGGCCTGGGCCGTGGGCAGCGTCGTTCAGGGTCTGGCGGCGCTGGCCATCGCGGGCATCGCCCTGACGATGGAGGGGCCGGCCGCGGGCGGGGCCATCATCGCAGCCCTGGCGGTGCTGGCCCTGGCGCGGTCGGTCTGTTCGGCCAGCTACAAGGATGTCTTGGGCAAGACGGTGGGCAAGTCGCGGCGCGGCGCGGCCACGGGTTTCGCCAGCAGCGTGGGCGCCGCCGGGGTCATCGTCTTTGCCGGCCTGCTGCTGTGGCAGCCGCTGGACCGGGCGGTGCTGGTCATCGGCGCAGTGGCGCTGGCGGGCGTCGCCTGGATTCTGGGCGGCGCGATCTTTGCGACCTTGGACGAGGAGGCGCAGCCGCGTGAGGAGGTGCTGAGCCTGTCGCAATCCATCGGCCAGCTGCGTCTGGTGCGCGAGGATGGACAGTTGGCCCGGTTCATCGTCGCGCGGTCGCTGCTGGTGGGATCGGCCTTGGCGCCGCCCTATCTGCTGGTGCTGGCCGCGGCGGGGCAGGGAGACCGTCAGCTGGGCCTTCTGGTGCTGGCATCGGCGCTGGCATCCCTGCTGTCATCCTGGGTCTGGGGGCGGATGTCGGACCGGTCGGCCCGCCGGGTGCTGATCTCGTCGGGCGTCGCGGGGGCAATCGCCCTGGGTGCGGCCTTGGTTCTGGCGGCGATGGGGCTGGCACAGGTGACGGGGGCGATTGCGGTGGTTCTGTTCGGCCTGATGATCGCCTATCACGGCGTGCGGCAGGGGCGGACGACCTATCTGGTCGACATGGCGCCCGATGATCAGCGCGCCACCTATACCGCGGTGTCGAACCTGGTGGTCGGTGTCGTCCTGCTGGTGGCCGGCGCCGCCTCTGCGGGGCTGGCGGTGCTGGGCGCGCAATGGGCGGTGGCCGCCTTTGCCGCGGCGTCGGCCCTGGGGGCCTGGGTCGCATGGGGATTGGACGAGGTGAGCGAATGACGGATTATCTGACGACGGATACGGGACGGCGCATCGCCTACGATCGCCTGGACGGGCAGGGCCCCGGCATCGTGTTTCTGGGCGGATTCCGGTCCGACATGCAGGGGTCGAAGGCGGTCCATCTGCGGGACTGGGCGGCGGCGCAGGGGCGTGCCTTTTTGCGGTTCGATTATTCCGGGCACGGCGCCAGCGATGGCGTGTTCGAAGAGGGCTGCATCGGTGATTGGGCCGCCGATGCCCGTGCAGCGATCGAGGCGCTGACACAGGGCCCGCAGGTTCTGGTCGGATCGTCGATGGGCGGGTGGATCAGCCTGCTGATGGCACGAACGATCCCGGACCGCGTTGCCGGGCTGGTCACGATTGCCGCGGCGCCGGATTTCACCGAACGCGGGTTCTGGGCCGGGTTTTCACCCGGCCAACGCGAGGCGCTGATGCGCGACGGCCGCGTTGCCCTGCCAAGCGAGTACGGAGAGCCGCTGGTCCTGATGCGCCGGTTGATCGAGGATGGCCGCGACCAACTGGTCCTGAACCAGCCGCTGTCGCTGCCTTGTCCGGCGCGGATGCTGCAGGGGACAGCGGATGCGGATGTGCCGGTGTCCTGGGCGATGGACCTGCTGGACCACGCGTCGGGCGAGGATCTGCGGCTGACCCTGGTCAAGGGGGCCGATCACCGGTTCTCCTCGCCCGAATGTCTGAACCTGATCGTCGCGACGATCGAGGAGGTCGTTCAGAACGTCAGGGAATAATGGTCGCCCATGTCGGGCTTGTCGCCGGTGATCTTGGATTTGGCGATCTGATACAGGAAGGCCATGCTGCCGCCAGTGGCCCAAACTTCCGCCTCGGTCAGGTCCAGACGCAGCAGCTGGACGTCGGGGTCCTGCTTGCCATCCTCGAACCAGCTGGAGGCGACGGCATTCCACAACTCGTCCAGCTTGGCGCGGTTGTCGGACAGGGACAGGGTGCCGTGGATGCGGGCGTAAAGGCCTTGGCCAGCATCGCTGACCACATGCATCGCATCCTGCGGACCCGATGCCACGCTGCGGGCCAGATCGGTGTCCTTGGCGGTGATGAACCACAGCACGCCGACCTTGCGGTCGGTATAATGCGACATCGGAACAAGCCGCGAATCCTGGGTCACACCCAGCATGCCGCTGTTGATGTCGTCCAGACGGCTCCAGAACTGGTGATTGTGGTCGGTCATCCTGCGATCCTTTCGTGCCGCATCAGGCGGCGATCGCGGGATAAACAACGATCCGCGGGACCGGGTTCCCCCGTCCCGCGGGACCGACGTCAGACCGCGACGTTGTCCGAGTGGACCGGATCGTTGACGCCGCAATCGGCGGCCGCGCCGCCTGCCCGACGCTTGCGACGCGGCTTGACGCTGTCCGGCAGCGCTGCGTTTTCGTCAATGAAGTCAAGAACCAGCGGGCGGATGTTCAGGCGCCACGACTTGCCGGCAAAGATGCCGTAATGGCCGGCGCCCGGTTCCAGGTGCTGAACCTTCCTGGCGTCGGGCACGCCGGTGCACAGGTCCAGCGCCGCGACGCATTGGCCCGGCGCCGAGATGTCGTCATTCGCCCCCTCGACCGTCATCACGGCAACGTCGGTGATCTTGCCGATATCGACGGGACGGCCGTCGACGGTGAAGCGGTTCTGCGCGATCTCGAGGTTCTTGAAGATGCGTTCGACGGTCGACAGGTAGAATTCGGCCGTCATGTCCATGACCGCCAGGTATTCGTCATAGAACTTGTTGTGCTTGTCGCCTTCGCTGGCGGTGCCGCGCGCCTCGGCATAGATCTGTTCGATGAAGGCGCGGGTATGGGTCTGCATGTTCATGGTGATGAACGACGACAGCTGCGCCAGCCCGGGATAGACCATGCGCCCGGCACCGCGATACTTGAACCCCACGGACTGGATCGCCAGATGCTCCAGCTCACCCATGGTGATGCGGTTGCCGAAATCGGTGACCTCGGTCGCGGCGGCGTCGGGGTCGACGGGGCCGCCGATCAGGGTCAGGGTGCGCGGCTGCGCAGCCGGCTCCTCCTCCGCCAGGATGGCGGTCGCGACCAGGGCCAGGGGCGCCGGCTGACACACCGCAATGACATTCACGTCGGGGCCCAGGTGGCGGATGAAGTCGACCAAGTAGCGGGTATAATCCTCGACGTCGAACTTGCCCTCGCTGACAGGAATGTCGCGGGCATTGTGCCAGTCGGTCACGTAGAGTTCGCAGTCGTTCAAAAGCGACAGCACCGTCGAGCGCATCAGGGTCGCATAGTGACCCGACATCGGCGCGACCAGCAGGACCTTGCGGGGCAGGGGGTCGCGACGGGCGACGCGGAAATGGATCAGGTCGCCGAAGGCCCGGCGCAGGACCGGCTCGACATAGACGACGTGGTCCTGCCCGTCCTCTCCGGCGATGGGGGGGATCTCCCAGTCGGGCTTGATCACCATGCGTGCGAAGCTGCGTTCGGTGACACGGCCCCAGGCCCCCAGCATCCGGAACGCGGGATGCGGGACCAGCGCGAAGGCGGGATAGGCCCCGATCGCGCGGGCGGTCGCGCCCATCCATTCGTTCGTGTTCCGAATCGTCTCCATCGCGTCATAGGACACGATGCCGCGAAGACCTTTGACCGACATGTAACCCCACAATTGCTGCGCCGCGGCACATGATCTGCGCGCGACGGGGCGGCGGGAACGGGGTCAGAAGCCGGGTTTACGCCTTGCCTGCCCTGCGCATATCATGACCGTATAAGTAGGGGGGATTACGGATCATGGCAAGACAGCCGGACAAGACGGGTAAAAATGTTGCCAAATTACGTGCGAAACCGGCAACAACCGCAAAGGCGCGCGCGAAGCCCAAGCCCCAGGCCAAGACCCCGGAGGTCGAGGTGAAGACGCCCCAGGCCAAGGTGGAGGCCGCCGAACCCAAGATCGAGACGCCCCAGGTCCAAGGCACGCCGCCCGAAGGCGAAGCTAAGGTCGCGGCGCCCAAGCCCGCCCCTGCCGCCCACAAGCTGGCCGAGAACATCGAGCGGATCGAAACCCTGGGTCACCGCCTGATGGCCGCGCTGGCCGATCGCAACCTGCCCAATCCCGGCGTCGAGGGGCCGGGCGCCGAGCTGTACCTGACCGCCGCGAACGCGTTCCTGAAGACGCTGGCGGAACATCCCGCCAAGATGATCGAGACGCAGGTCACCTTCTGGGGGCAGACCCTGTCGAACTATGCCCGCGCGCAGAAGGCGCTGGCCACCGGGCAGCTGACCGCTCCCGAGGATGACAGCCCCGCCGATCGCCGCTTTGCCAACCCGCTGTGGCAGACCCATCCTTATTTCAACCTGATCAAGAAGCAGTACCTGACCAATGCGCGCGCGCTGAAGGATGCGACGGCGACGCTGGACCTGCCCGACGATGTGACCCGCAAGCGTGTCCACTGGATGACCGCGCAGATCATCGACATGATGGCGCCCACCAACTTTCTGGCGACCAATCCCGACGCGCTGGAGAAGGCCGTCGAGACCGAGGGCGAGAGCCTGGTCAAGGGGCTGGAGAACCTGGTTCGCGACGTCGAGCAGCATGGCGGAGAGATGATCGTGTCCCTGGCCGATCGCCGCGCCTTCACGGTCGGAGAGAACATCGGAACCGCGCCCGGCACCGTCGTCTATCGCGCGCCACTGTTCGAGCTGATCCAGTACGCGCCCACGACGCCCAAGGCGCATGCCCTGCCCTTGGTGATCTTTCCGCCCTGGATCAACAAGTTCTACATTCTGGACCTGAAGCCCCAGAACAGTCTGATCCGCTGGCTGGTGGATCAGGGTCAGACGCTGTTCGTCGTCAGTTGGAAGAACCCCGATGCCAGCCTGTCCGACACCGGCATGGAGGAGTACGTCCAGGCCTATCTGGACGCGATGGACCAGGTGCAGGCCCTGACGGGACAGGCGCGGCTGAACGCGGTCGGCTATTGCATCGCGGGCACCACGCTGTCGCTGACTCTGGCGCTGCTGAAGCAGAAGGGCGATCGCCGCGTGAACTCGGCCACGCTGCTGACCACGCTGACGGACTTTTCCGACCAGGGCGAATTCACCAGCTTCCTGCAGGACGATTTCGTCGGCGGCATCGAGGCCGAGGTCCAGCGCCACGGCCTGCTGCGGGCGCAGCTGATGTCGCGCACCATGAGCTTCCTGCGCGCCAACGACCTGGTCTGGGGCCCTGCCATCCGCAGCTACATGATGGGAGAGACGCCGCCGGCCTTCGATCTGCTGTTCTGGAACGGCGACAGCACGAACCTGCCCGGACGCATGGCGATGCAGTACCTGCGCGGCCTGTGCCAGAAGAACGCCTTTGCCAAGGAGGGGTTCGAGCTGCTGGGCCACCGCCTGCACCTGTCCGACGTCACGGTGCCCTTGTGTTCGATCGCCTGCGAGGGTGACCACATCGCACCCTGGAAGGATTGCTGGCGCGGGGTGGCGCAGATGGGATCGAAGGACAAGACCTTCATCCTGTCGCAGTCGGGGCATGTGGCGGGCATCGTGAACCCGCCCACGCGGCAGAAATACGGCCACTATCTCAGCGATCACGGCTTTGACGGCACGCATCAGGACTGGAAGGACGCGGCGGCGTTCCAGCAGTCCAGCTGGTGGCCGACCTGGGGCGCATGGCTGGCCGAGCGAGCCGGTCCGATGGTGCCCGCCCGCGACCCCGGAGCGGGTCTTGATCCCGCCCCCGGCCGCTATGTCCACGAGCGCGCAGGCTGAAGCGGGGCTGGCGCACGGGACTTTCCAAGGGCTTGCGCCGACCCGCCGGATTTTCGCCGCGCCGCAGAAAAAATACTTGAAATGCTGCGGTGCAGCATTCATATTGGTGGCATGGAATGGATCGCAGCGACCCGTTCCCTCTGTCTCTCGGTCGCTGCATCACAGGAGTGAACGACATGGCAAAGACCCCCGATATGACCAAGACGATGCAGGACATGATGGCGAACTTTCCCATCGACACCAGCTCGATGCAGGACGCGATGAAGTCGCAGTCAATGATGGGCGAGAAGCTGGCCCGCGTCGCGCTGAGCGCCGCCGAGCGTTCGACCGAGATCTCGGCCCGCTGGGCCAAGGACTCGATCTCGCGCATGGGAGAGCTGGCTGCCGTCAAGCAGGACCCGTCCGAATACGCCAAGGCCATGAGCGATTTCGCCTCGGCCGCAGCCGAAATGGCCGCCGAGCACATGGCTGCCTATGCCGAAGTCGCCAAGAAGGTCCAGATGGACACCGTCGACCTGATGCTGACCGCCGGCAAGGACATGGCGTCGGATGCGCAGAAGGTGGCCGAAAAGGCCGCCCGCGACACCCAGACCGCCGTCAAGAAGGCCGCCACGGCGACCGCCGACAAGTGATCGCCTGATCACCAGAAACGACGGGGCAGGGGCGACTTCGGTCGCCCTTGTTCGCATTTGCGCGCCGGGGCTTTTTCCTTTGCGTTTTGCGGGTGCAGAATTCATCATGGCGGCCAGGATGAATTCAAGGAACCCAGGATGGCCGCATCGACTGCGCCGCTGCTGATCAAGCGTTATGCCAGCCGCCGCCTCTACAACACGCAGACCAGCGACTATGTTACGCTGGAGGATATCGCGGGCTTCATCCGCGATGGCCGCGAGGTCAAGATCATCGACCTGAAGTCGGGTGACGATCTGACCCGCCAATATCTGCTGCAGATCATCGCCGAACATGAAAGCCGGGGCGAGAGCGTCCTGCCGCTGGACGTTCTGACCGACCTGGTGCGCAGCTATACGACCAACGCGCAATCGGTCGTCCCGCAGTTCCTTGCCGCGAGCTTCGAGATGCTGCGCGAGGGACAGTCCAAGCTGATGGAGAACATGGCGGCGATGCCCAATCCGATGGCCACCATGCCGGGATTCGACGCGCTGCAGCGCCAGCAGCAGATGTTTCTCAAGGCGATGATGGGCGGCTGGCGCGGTGGTGCCTCGGGCCCCGAACGCGAGGATGGCACGCCCGCGCCCCCTGCCGGACCCGCAACCCCCGAAGACGAGCGCGACATGGCCGAGATCCGCCGCCAGCTTGCCGAACTGCAAAAGCGCGTTTCCAAGCTGTGATCCCCTTGCACCGCGCCGTGCGTCGGGCTAGACCCGCCTCACGGAGCGATGGCCGAGTGGTCGAAGGCGCACGCCTGGAAAGTGTGTAGGCGGGAGACCGTCTCGAGGGTTCGAATCCCTCTCGCTCCGCCACTTGCCCCCGCGAAAGCGTTCTCCCGATCCGGCCGCGGCCGGATTTTCTCGTTTTATCTGAATGGTTATGCGGATGGGGCTAAGCACTGCCCCTGCTACCAGTTGGCCCAGAAGCGGTCTCTCAGGGCCGATATTCTCCGGACCTCTCGACTGCGCGGTTTTGGTGTAGAGCCTGTAAGCATTTAAAGTCCTTACGGAAAATGCTTTCCCTGCCTGAACACTTCGAAGTCGGTCGCTTCCGCGAGACGGAACAGAAATCGAACCTATCCGCGGACGGTGGTCTGGTGACCGATCTACGAACTCTATCTTCCGCCTCCGGTCGGCGGTTCACCCGCCTGCGAGTCTCCAGCCTCAAACTGCTCGTTCGATGACGTGACGCGCTCTTGTGCCTCGGCATTTGTTCGAAATACTATTGCCTAATCATCGGCATACCGGATCGGACAAAGTGGCGAAATCGCAGAAGACGCAGGTGATCGAGCACTTGTTCGAAAAGCACTGGGACGCGACGAACGGCGCGCTCGACAAGAGGCTCATGAGCCTCGACGACGTGGCTCAGGCGATACGCGAATGCAACAAGCTATACGGCTCGACTCTGAGCGACCGGAACCCAGCCAATTTCATGAAGGATCTGCTCCGAGGAGCGAACGCTTCGAAGAACTGGCCTGCCTCGGTTGCAGCACGACGGTTCACCGGCATCCAGCGTACGGGCGACGGGGAGTGCTTCGAGTTCATCCCCTACCGACCTGGTCATACCGAGCCCTTTCCAGACGCTTTCAAGGTTCGAGAGGATGCACGGCGTTTCCTCGTGCAATCGATCAGCCTGCCGCTGGCCACAAAGTCGCTCGGTCGATCCGATGAAACCTGGCTTATCCAGACGGCCATCAATCTCCGGGTGGTGGAGACGCACTTCGCAGTCGCCCCAGCGTTTCCGCTCCTCGAGCTGACGCACCTGCAGATGGGCATCAAGCTCCGCTCGACTGAGATCGATGCTTTGTTTCTCGGGAAGGCCGGCGACCCCAAAAATCCTGATTCTGTGCTGGTCACCTGTGAAGCGAAGCAGGCCAAGGATCCATTGATTCCCAGCCAGATCATCAACCAGGTTCAGGCCGCTTTCGCGGAAGCGGAAGTCGATACGGTAATCCCGATCGGCCTCCGAACTGTCAGAGGCGTCGGGATCTATCTTACGGAATTCGAGGCCGTCAGGAGAGCCGACGCACAGGCGCTCGACGAGCTGACGCTAGCCAGCGACGCCATCTACGAACTCAGGCCGCCCGTTAAAGGCATATGAGGCCTCGATTTCTTCCTGCTTTCGCTTCTTTGCGCCACTCTTCTTGTCGCGTCGACCTATTGGATTCTCGACCTGGAAGTGCGCAGCCGCCTCGGTGTTGCCCATGGTCAGGAGCCGCTCGTCGCCGAGGGCGATTGCCTCTGTCGGGCGAGTGGGTTCGACGCCTAGGGCTCGCATGACGGCTGCCGCGACGGCGCGTGCAAGTGGCGGCGGCACGGCGTTACCGATCTGGCGGGCCCCATGCCACTTGGTGGCATTGAAACGAAACCAGTCGGGGAAGCCGTGGAGACGCGCCATCTCGCGGACTGTTACGCAGCGCGCGTAGGCAAAGTGGATCGGTCTCGGACTGGTGAACGCGCCTCGTGCCGAGTCGGTCCCAGCTCGGAGAGTATTGGACACGCCGTCCGCCGGGAGCTTGAAGAAACGGGAAATCGGCTCGACCCGTCCCTGATCGGTTTCTCGAAAACGGCGCCGCGAGATCTCGGTATGCTCGGTGCGGGCGCTCGAAGTGAACAGGCTCGGATCCCATTTTCTAGGGTGCCCGAAGGCCCAAGCATCGTTTCCAATCCCTCGCAGCGGCTCGGCGTATTTGCTCGGATTCCCGAAGGCAGACGTCTCTACGGAATCCGACGATCTAAGCTCCTCGAAGAATTCGGCGTCGGGCAAATCGGCGAGCGCGGCTTGGCACGTCGGTCTCTCAGCAATCGTCGTCGGGTAGGTCGGCACCTCTTCGCCTCTCTTGGCGCCCATAAGGATCAACCTCTGGCGATCCTGCGGCACGCCATAGTCGGCCGCATTCAGCACACGCCAATCCTTCTGCACCTCGTAACCGGCAGCCTCGAACTCTTCGATCAGTTCGAACAGGAATTTCCGGTGCTTTCCGACCGTTAGCCCCTTCACGTTCTCGAAGACGAAATAGGCGGCATCCAGTTCTCTGACGATGCGCACAAAATCCTTGACGAGTCCGTTCCTGGGATCGTCCAAGGCCCGCTGGCCAATCAGCGAGAAGCCTTGGCACGGAGCGCCACCGAACACGACATCCACACGACGGTTGCCGATCCCGGCTGCCGCCCTGATATCGTCGCCTGAGACGTCCGTGACAGATCGTGGGAGAACGGCGCACCGCGGGAAGTTGTACTTGTGCACCGCAGCGTGCACAGGGTCGAGTTCGACGGCCGCGACCACATCGAAGCCGGCTTGCTCAAAGCCGAGGCTCATGCCCCCGGCCCCTGCGAACAGGTCGACTCCTATCGGTCTTGCCATGCCTTGCTCCTGTCGTTTTCACTCAACATATCGGTGTGGTGCCGGATTGACCAGCGAAACCTAGCCTCTCAGGAAGGCCTCGACGCGGCCGACGGCTTCTTCGAGGTCCCTCAGTTCGCATTGCCAGACAATGAGCGGCTCCCAGCCAGCTTCCCTCAGCTCGGTCAAGGCTCTCGTATCACGTTCCCTGTTTGTTTCAATCTTCGGCTTCCAGTACTCCGGCCTGGACTTCGGCAGTCGGCCCCACCTGCAGCCGTGGCCATGCCAGAAGCAGCCGTGCACGAACACGACCTTCTTCCGCGACGGGAACACGATGTCGGGGCTGCCCGGCAGATCGCGACGATGAAGCCTGAACCGGTATCCGAGCCGGTGCAGGGCCCGGCGCAGGGCGAGTTCAGGCTTTGTGTCCTTCTGGCCGACCTTCGACATTATGTACGAGCGGCGTTCTGGCGTCACGTGGTCGGCCATGAATGTCTTCTCTATGGGTTCGAGAGGAACTGACCGCTGCTACTGTTCTGGGTCGACGCCATCCCATCGAGCCTAGGCAACGATCTCCGCGAAACTCGGCAGATACTTGTAGTAATTTTGAAAGGATCTGATTTGCCGCTCGTGTAAGTCGAATCCGAGTTCTTGGATACGCGCGCGCGTCAACTCCGCCACCGCCGGTAGTTCCGCTTGCAGCGTAGCAATTTCGCGAAGGGTCATCGGAGGAGCTTCAATGATTTCGTCAACAATGCCACCCCAGGACGCGTCCGCTACCATTGCCCGAACACTAGCAGTATCCTCCCTTGCCGGAAGTATTCCGCCGACTGTAACCATTGCAACGCTGTCGAGATAAGGCAGCCTAAAGGCATCTATGAAGCCACCAGGTCGCGCCGCATCGGCGGCCTCGGACTTCAAGAAATCCGATACCAAGCCTGCAAGCGTAGTAGGCAGCGTCTCCTTCTCGCAGGCATCTTTGGAAAGCTCATCGGGAACAACATCGCCCAGAAGCGCTCTTACGCGATCTGGCCTGTTTCGCGGCTTGCCATACGCGGTTTGGGTCGCATTGGCACTGAAGGTGAACAAGACTACGCTGCTTGGCGGAGCATTCGCGAGCACCCATTGCATGTCCTCGACGATCTCCTCGTTTAGTGCGCAGTCGTAATCTAGCCAGACGACCCAAGGACGAGCATTGTATCCATCGATTGCTAGCACATCGGGAAGCCGAGCACTTGCACGCCCCTCCATAACAGAGATCGTTCGATATTCCTTGTTAAACGTCGCGCGACGAAACCCAATATCATTTGCTTCGATCGACACCATGTCATCGATATGTAGGATTTTGTGCGCCTGAACAAAGTCAGTGAACCAAATTGAACCGAAGCCGATATATACGGCGTTATCGAGGTCAATTTTGTTTGCAATCCGACGCAACCCCTCGAAGACTATTCCTCTTTGAACGCTTTTGCTTGGTCGAATGCTATAGTTGATTGAATCGAAAGAAGCCATCACTCGTCGCCCACAAGATCGTTGAAGGCATACTCGAACGAACGCAAGCCAACATCTTTGTAGGCCATGTTGATATTGCCAAATGCCGAAGCGAGACTCCTCAGTCGTGGCCTCGGGACGGTGTACAGCACATTTGCTTCGGGGATCTTCGGTTTCTGTGCGATCTTTGGAAGCTCAACCTCCTGCCGGATGGCGACTTCGAATATGGGAACGGCCTTGGCGGCTTCCTCTCGCTGAACTGCCTCTTCCCTAATCTGCTTCCGTGTATTCGTGTAGGAAATCCATTCCTTTGTCGTCTCACGCATCTTTGGACGAAACTGCCTGTAGATGGCTGACGTTTCGTCGACACTGCGCTTTGTCGTCGTCAAAGGCAGGAGGTCAGCGCGTCGAGACGAAAATATTATTATCCCCATGAACCCTGCATACTGCGGGTGCCATTGAGGCCAGCCCTCGGTTCCCCAACCTGTTAATGTCGTCTTGTCAGCGGCCAAGACGATCCGTCCATTACAGATCACATACCACCCGGAGGTATTTTGTCCTTCATCGAAGTCATCGCTGGGCTCGCTATCGTTCGGCGGTGGAGCGGCCATGCCGGCCAAGAGTTCGACGAAAACCTTCTCCCCGTCCATCACTTCTTCGAACTGAGCCCGCATAGGGCTGAACTCTCCACCTTGCCGCAGCTCTATTGTCCATCCAGTGATCGGCGTGCCTTGAACCTCAATTACGAGCCCGCGGTGCAAATGGAGCGCATAGTCACGAGCTATCGCCCGCCTCAGGTTTCGGATGAACCTGGGGCTTTCGAATGACCTCTTTGCGGCTTCAGTGAGCTCAGAGACGGTTATTCGAACTCCTTTTTGGTCCAAATTGTCGGCTTCCTCAATGTCGAAGTCCCAATTTTCGTCGCCCGAAGCTAGCCAATTCTCAACGTTTATTGGTACCCGAAAGGATGCAAGATTGCCGTTGTCCTCGTACGTGCTCCGGATGTCGATCTCTGTGCCGAGCTTGAAAACCGCTCTCTTCATACCAATGCCGTAAACTCCAATACTAAAGTTCTCGGTCTCGGCATCGTCCTTACGCCCAAAAGTAAAGGCATAGTCGACTGCGTCATCCAGTGTGATGCCTCCGCAGTTGTCCGAGATTTCGAAGCGGTCCGCCTCGATCTTGATGCTGATCTTGTAGGCGGAGAGATCCGTTTTATCATCTAGGCTTAGCGGATGACCGCCTGCTAGTTCCCAGGCCCCGTCGATACTGTTGTCTACTAAGTCGAAAATGCAGTCTTCCAGCGTGATATCTCGGGTGATCATGCGAACAAAGAATGCTTTGGTTGGATTGGCGTCCGCCCTCTTCTTGTCGGCTGGAATCATGGAAACCGCTCCTTAGAAGGTTGAATTGAACAAAATACAAGGGAGCCAGATTCGTCCCAATAGCGCCTCGTCCTGTGACGGTGCAATCCCAACGTCCACCTCATTTTCAGCTTCACCGTACGGGAGCTAGCTGCGCTCGCACAAGCAGAAAGCGGGGGATTACAGGAGGTAAGCGCGCTGTTCCGACCAGATGATCGAGAGTGGTTCCAGAACGTACGCCAACGTCACTTCCTGTCCCTGCGTGCCATCCACGATCGCCTCGACGATGTCGGGAGCGAGCAGTGTCAGGCGCAGGACCCGTGCCATGTATGTAAAGGCGATGCCCTCGCGCTCGGCCAGTTCGGAGATTGACATGAACTCGCCCGACTCCAGCATGCGCTTCCAACGGAACGCGCGCGCCAGCGCCTTGACCAGCGCACTATTCGTCCGACGCGTCTGGCTGGCGCCTTCCGGCAGCTGCATCTCCTTCCGCCCGCCGCGCTTCACGATGCGGAGCGGGACGTGGATCGTCACGGCCTCTGGGATCGACGTCGCGCGGGTCATGCAGCTTCTCCGATACCGCTGGCCAGCATTTCGCGCGCGAGGTCGCTAAGGCCATCGATCCGGAGCCGGACGTTGAGCCCATCCGTGCCGATGTCCACCCGCTCGACCAGCAGCGCCACGATGCGGGCCTGCTCGGCGGGGAACAATTCGTCCCACAGCGGGTCGAGCTGCTGAAGCGCTGCCCGTGCGTCGGCCTCGGTGATCTCCTCGTCCTGCGCCCGAGCCGCTTTCCAAGTGCCCACTACGATTTCGGGCTGGCGGAACACGGCGCGGAGTTGATCGATGACGGCGGCCTCGATCTCGCCCGCGGGCACGCGGCCCACCGGGCATGACCCGGCACCATGCTTCAGCACTGTCTGGCTGACGTAGTAGCGGTAGAGCCTGTCGCCCTTGCGCGTATGCGTCGGCGAGAACGCCGCGCCATCGGGGCCGAACAGCAGCCCCTTCAGCAGCGCGGGCGTGTCGGCACGGGTGCGCGCGGCACGCTTGCGCGGGCTCTCCTGCAGGATCGCATGGACACGGTCCCACATCTCGCGGTCGATGATCGCGTCGTGCTCGCCGGGGTAGCTGTCGCCCTTGTGGACCGCCTCGCCGATGTAGGCGCGGTTGCTGAGCATCCGGTAGATGTATTTCTTGTCGATCCGGTTGCCGCGCGGCGTCCGGAGGCCGCGCGCGCCGACGTCACGCGCCAGTTCAGTGCAGGACCCGATCTCGAGGAAGCGAGCGAAGATCCAGCGCACATGCGTGGCGCTTTCCTCGTCGACCATCAGCTTCCGGTTCTCGACGCGGTAGCCGAAGGGCGGCACGCCGCCCATCCACATGCCCTTGCGCCGAGAGGCCGCGACCTTGTCGCGGATGCGTTCAGCCGTCACTTCGCGCTCGAACTGGGCGAACGACAGCAGGATGTTCAGCGTCAGCCGCCCCATCGAGGTGGTCGTGTTGAAGCTTTGCGTGACCGACACGAAGGTTACGCCGTTCCGGTCGAACACCTCCACCAGCTTGGCGAAATCCGCCAGCGAGCGGCTGAGGCGGTCGATCTTGTAGACCACGACCACATCGACCAGCCCGTCCTCGATGTCCTCCAGCAGCCGCTTCAGTCCGGGGCGCTCCAGCGTGCCGCCCGAGATGCCGCCGTCGTCATACTGGTCGCGGACCAGCACCCAGCCTTCGGATCGCTGACTGGCGATGTAAGCCTCACAGGCCTCACGCTGGGCGTGGAGGCTGTTGAACTCCTGCTCCAGCCCATCCTCGGAGGATTTCCGGGTATAGACGGCACACCGCAGCTTGCGGACAACCTTCGATTTTTCGGGGGGCTTGGTCATGTCCGCCCCCTGTGGTTCTTGAGGCCGAAGAAGGTCCATCCGTTCCAGCGGGTGCCGGTGATGGCGCGCGCAATAGCCGACAGCGACTTGTAGGGTCGCCCCTGCCACTCGAAGCCATCGGCGGTGACGGTGACGATCTGCTCGACGCCCTGCCATTCGCGCAGCAGCCGCGTGCCGGTGATCGGGCGTTTGCGATCGGCGCGGATGCCGCGCTTCTTGCTGTCGCCGCCGTCCAGTTCCTCGCCCAACCGCTCAAGGCGCCGGATCGTCTCCGGCTTCAGCCCGCCATAGGCAAGTTCCTGGATGCGGTACGCCAGCCGGGATTCGAGGTAGCGGCGATTGAACGGCGGCGGCTCGCTGTCGAACAGGTCGCGCCACTGTTGCTTCAGGTCAGGCGTCGGCGTGGTCTTGAGCGCGGCGAGGCGCGCGGGGATGGGATCGGGCTTGTTCATGCATTTCTCCGGCGAGTTGGAGTTGCATGACGGCATTGGTCGGGCGGATAGTGTAGGCAACGTCCTCCAGTATCGTCAGATACTTCGCCCCCATCCCGCATCCGCAACCGAACCAGCCCGAGCGCCAGCAGGCCGCACAGCTCGGTGCGGCGTTCGGCGGCGGTCATCTGGTCGGGAGGTAGCGGATTGGGGCGTTTCATGCGGGCCTCGGAGCAGTCGTCTCCTCCGGCCTCTACTCGTCGCTGTCGGAAACTGTCCCAGCGATCCCGCGCAGGTTGAGGAATCGCCAGAAAGAACGTAGCAAGAACACTGGTTTTGCAGGAAAGGGGATTCGTCGTGGCCGGCAATTTGAAGAAGTTCGTGAACCCCCGGTTCATCAAGACCATCGATCTCGCCCTGATGAAGCCGCTGCTGGCGCGACACGAGGACAAGTACAAGGGTTTCTCCGTCGACCTGCTGGACCAGGAGGAGGATGTCGCCCGCGAGGCGCTGGAGAAACTGCTGACCGGCGCCGAGGACAGCTATCCCGAGGGGCTGCGCGGCGATCTGCACCGCATCGCGGAACTGGGCGATGCCCGCGGCCTCGAGATCATCCAGGCGCAGGCTGCCCGTCAGGGCGTCGATCTGTTCCCCGACATGAAGACCGGCGACGAGGACTCGCCGAACAAGGCGCATGATCCCAAACACATCGCCGTCCGGGTGTTTCTGGAGCATCCCGATCTGTTTGACGCGGCCGCCGATCACATGGCGATGCTCACCGCCGACCGCCTGCATGAATTTGCCGGGCGGGAACGTGGCGTCGCGATCGACCTGACAGAGGAGAAGGTCGAGGCGTTCCGGACGGCCGTCGCCGCGCTCTTCCGTGATGCGTTTCTCGGGGACTACTGCCGGGTGGGTGACTACGACGACGATGACGAGATCAACCTCGTGGTCAGCCACGGTTCCATGGTCTCGACCATGCCGGTCGTCGAAGGCCAGGTCGAACGGGTCATCAGCGTGCGCCAGATTTCCCACGCGGTGCTGCGGTACTCCGAAAACACCGGCATGTTGCGGCTGGCCCGCATCCGGAAGGCGCATCAGCCCGAGATCGCGGAACTCTTCGCCTCGATCATCCTCGACAGACCCGGCTTCTTCGACGGCGACGATGCGCAGGACCTCTATACCCTGCGCCCGGTCGAACTGGCCGGACCGAGCTTCGCCTTCGATGCCGCCTACGATCCGCTGATCGACAAGGTGCTGATCATCGAGGCGGCGGCGGATCTGATGGCGCCCGGCAAGAAGGGGTATCCGCGCGTGGTGCGCACGCTGCGCTCGCGAGATCTCGGCGGTGACGCGCTCCAGCATTTCGGCACCACGCCGGTCTCGTTCGGCGGTGCTTGGCGGCTGGGCGAGCTCGTGTTCCGGATCCTGTTCAAGGGCGACGGCAAACGCCAGCCGCAGGTCACGGTCAAGCTGCGGCCACCGGGCGTCGTGCAGTTCCGCCGCACCCAGCATGAGGCGCGGGTGATGAAGCTGATCGAACGGAACGGGCTGATGAATGACCGAGACGATTTTGAGGTTGTTGACGCGGCTGAGTGAGGCTGGCGACGACGCGATCCTGTCCGGCGAGCTTGCCGCGCCGTTCTTCGGTCCGGTCTTCGACCGGCTGCTGGCGAAACGTGTCCTTGTCGAACAGGCGCCGCTCGCCGATTGGGACATCTGCGATGCCTGTGAATGCGGGCTCCCCTGTCGGCCGATCCGGAAAGCGGGCGATGGATATCGTGCTGAGTGCCCGCTCGACCGCCGACATGACATCGATCTCACCGAGGACGATCTGCGCGAGTTCCGCATCGGGGCTGCGGCACTCGCATCCGTGATCGGCACGGCTGCGGGATTTGGCGCGGCCCCGAAGCTGGCGGCAGAGAAGGTCTGGCGGCTCGGCGATACGCCATCGGGTCGGGCAGTGTTTCTTGTGCTGGAGTCCGCAGCCCTGACCAGCGACGGCATCATCGCATCGTTGCGCCAGGCGGCGCAGGGCTCGGACGTCACGATCCTCGCGCCGCAGTTGCCAGCGGAGACTGCCCGGCGACATCAGGATGCGGGCTTTCATCTCATCGAAACCCTTGAGGTGCTGACGCCCGCCACAAATGGCCTCGGCGGCACAATCGACGTCGCGGCTCTGGCGCCGGTCCCGCTGGCGCCCGTGCTTCGCGTGCGAAGGGCAACGGCCGAGGTTCAATGGGATGGTCGCTCCGTCATCCTGTCGCGTCAGATTTTCCCCGTGTTCGAGCGTCTGCTGGAAAAGGCGCAGTCGCGCGACCAGGTCGCCTCCGGATCCCATGTCGAAGGCACGACTGCGCGCGAGGCCAAGGATCTGATCCGCGAGCTGCGCGACGCGTTCAAGGCTGCGGGGTTCAGCGATGCCGAGAGCAAGGTCATGATCGAGACGGTCCGCAACCGTGGCTATCGGCTTGGCGTCCCTGCGACCGAGATTTTGGTCGACGGCTGCTAGGGGCGCTTCGGTCTCTCTCCCCTCACCACGAGTTGTGGGCTGACCCGCGCCTGCTATGCTTCGATCAACTGATGACCTGCAAGTCGCGTGAGGGGATAATTGAATTGGAAATCGAATTTCTGACGGGGAACGACGTAGAGAGTGCCATCCAGGGCCTTCTGGCCGAATATGACGAGCTTCATTGGGCGGTTGCTTGGGGCACATCCACCTCCCTCGCCCGAAAAGTGCTATCCCATTCAGCAAAAATCAGAGCCGTGACATTCGGCCTCGCGTTCGCTCAGACCGATCCAGACCTTGTAGACTCTTTCATCGGGGTCGACGGATGCTACGTCGTCACGAAATTTCCTGGTGGGACGTTCCACCCAAAGGTCTACGCGTTCCGTTCTGGGAAACGGGCTGCTGCTGTAATCGGGAGCGCTAACTTCACTCGCGGCGGGCTGGGCAAGAACCATGAAGCCTGCGTCCTTGTTAAGGGTTCCGTCAGCGACAAGGTGCTCGCTGACACCCTTTCCTTCGCCGCGCGAAGTGCCTCAATCGGTGAGCGCGTGACAAAAGAACTGGCGGCGCGATACCGTCTCGGATGCAAACTCGCCGCAAGGCGGCCAGGTCCGCCTCGCGATCCGCTGGCAGGGGTGCCGCCTGCAAGCGTGAAGAGCCTATCGTCCCCCTTGGTCGGTATGGATTGGGATCAGTATGTCCGCGCCGTGCGAGGTTCCGCTCACCACGACGTTGATGAAAGTCTCGACCTGCTCCGAACTGCGCAGGGTTGGCTATCGGCCGTGCCTTCGTTCCACGACCTAACAACGTCACAAAGGAAAGCAATCGCAGGTGCAATAGGTGTTCAAGAAAAGGCCGGTGACGAGTCGCTTGATAGAGATTGGGGTTGGTTCGGTTCAATGCGTGGGGCGGGAGACTTCAAGAATCGCGTTGCAGAAAACGACCGATTTTTAGCTCGCGCCGTTGACAGCATTCCACAGAAGGGAGAGGTCACAAGAGAGCATTTCGACCGATTTGCCCGCCTTTTCGTCAAGGCGTTTGCCAATTCGAGCAGGGTTGGGGGCGTCGCGACGGCGTCACGCCTGCTTGCCATGAAACGCCCCGACGTATTCCTATGCATCTCCAATCCCAATATTGTGGCCGCGGCGAATGGGATGGGCTTCGCCAAGTCGACTCTTAACCTCGAAAATTACTGGGACCGAGTCGTGGAAGTGATCCGCGCATCGGAGTGGTACAACATCGACAAGCCCGAAACTCGCGATGGACAGCTTTGGGAGTGTCGGGCTGCAATGCTCGACGCCATTTATTACCACCCGGGGTAGGCTGAACGCAAAACCCGCCCGACAATAAGCACAAGGGTTGAGTGAAGCGCCCAACTCATCGCCTCGGGCAAAGGGCCAGGCCCACCAAACCCCCACCTCATTCCCACCCCGTTCCCACCTGCGCGCCGACCGCATCCGGCATCTTGGGCTCATCAGAAACGATGACCGAGGCGCACAGCGATGCAGATCGAACTCTACCCCGCCGACATTGAAATCATCATTCGCGCGGCCGATGCGGCGGCACAGCGGCTGCGGCGCAAGCTGTGCCTGCCGGTCTGCGAGCGCGAGGATCTGGGCCAGGACCTCCTGGTCGATCTGCTGCGCCGCTTGCCCGCCTACGATCCCTCGCGCGGCAGCATCGGCGCCTTCGCCAACATCGTGCTGCGTAACCAGTCCTCGCGGATCGCGATGCGCCATCACCGCCAGCGCCGTGCGCAGGGTGGGTCGCTCCTCTCGCTCGAAGTGCCCCTGGCCGAAACCCGCGAGCCGGTCGGGGACACGCTGACCGAGGACGACGGGCTTGCCGCCTGGCACGGCCAGACCTGCTGCGCTGCCGCCGTCACCGAACTTCACCTCGCCCTGCAGGCCGCCCTCGCGCGGCTGCCGGCCGAGGATCGCCGGTTCTGTGCGGCGCTGGCGCATCGCCCCGTCACCGCGCTCGCGGCCGAGGGGTTCGGCAGCCGGTCCGCGCTCTACCGCCGCCTCGCCGATCTCCGCCACGTCCTCACCGCCCACGGTCTCGGTCCCGCCTGGGACGATCTCGCGGCGGCCTGAGTAGAGGCGAAAGGAGGAGATCATGTTCATGGGCACCACCCCCTTCATCACGGTCCGCGCCCGCCGACCGCTTACCGAGATCGAGTTCTGCGCCTGGGTGGCGCAGGCCGTGCCGGGCGACCGGCTGGAATACCATCGCGGCTTTCTGGTCCTCGACATCTTCCCGATGTTCGCCCGGCTCCCGGATCAACAGCGCGCGGAATTGGCCCGGCTCGGGTCGCGCGCCTTCTGGGCCGCCGAACAGGGCCTCGTGCACCTGGTGCAGGAGCGCACGGGCCCCGACCAGTTCGCCTACATCGCCGTCGCCCGCCCCAAACCGAAGGCCGCAGCCGTGTCGCTGTCCGCGCTTCTGCTCGCCGAGCAGGAGGCCGCGTGATGACCGCCTTCCAATTCCTTTTTGCCGATCATGGAGACCCTTACATGCCGTTCCCCGCGAACACCCCCACCGTCGACGACCTGCCGGGCCTCGGCTTGCAGGACATCGCCCAGCTGCCCGTCGAACTGCTGGCCATCCTGCAGCGCGACGTCGACGAGCGCATCAAGCGGGACAAGGCCGCGAAGGCCCGCCTCGATGGCGCGCTGACGGTCCGCTACGCCACCCGCGCCGCCGAGGAACGGCAGGCGGCGGGCAAGGACACCGGCACGATCCGCTTCGACGACGGCGATTTCACCGTGGTCGCGGACCTGCCGAAACGGGTCGATTGGGATCAGGATCGCCTCGCCGCCATGGTCGAGCGCATCCGCGCCGCCGGGGACGATCCCGGCCAGTATGTCGACATCGCGTTCAAGGTGCCCGAGCGCAAATACGCCGCCTGGCCCGATGCGATCCGTGCCGGTTTCGAGTCCGCGCGCACCGTCCGGCCCGGCACGCTGAAGATCGAGATCGTCCCGCAGGGGGGCGATCAATGAGCCTCCCGATCATCAGCGCCGACCAGCGGCTGGCGGAGCCGCGTGGGATCAAGGGCTGCATCTTCGGCAAGTCTGGCATCGGGAAGACCTCGCTCCTCTGGACCCTGAACGCGTCGACGACCCTGTTCATGGATCTCGAGGCGGGCGATCTCGCCATCGAGGGCTGGGCGGGCGACAGCATCCGGCCGCGAACCTGGACGGAATGCCGGGATTTCGCGGTGTTCATCGGCGGGCCCAACCCTGCGCTGCGCGACGAGCAGCCCTACAGCCCAGCACATTACAAGGCAGTCTGCGACCGCTTCGGCGATCCGGCCGCACTCGACCGCTACGACACGATCTTCGTGGACTCGATCACCGTGGCGGGTCGGCTGTGCTTCGGCTGGTGCAAGGGCCAGCCCGAGGCGCTGTCGGAGAAGACCGGCAAGCCGGATGTGCGCGGGGCCTACGGCCTCCATGGCCGCGAAATGATCGGCTGGCTCACGCATCTCCAGCACACGCGGGCGAAGAACGTCTGGTTCGTCGGGATCCTCGACGAGAAGCTCGACGACTTCAACCGCAAGGTGTTCCAGCCGCAGATCGACGGCTCGAAGACCGGGTTGGAGCTGCCGGGGATCGTCGACGAGGTGATCACCATGGCGGAGCTGAAAGCCGACGGCGATCCCTATCGCGCCTTCATCTGCCAGACGATCAACCCCTGGGGCTTTCCGGCCAAGGACCGCTCAGGGCGTCTGGATCAGGTCGAGGAGCCTCACCTCGGCCGCCTGATGACGAAGATCCGCGCTCCCGTCGCACCAGCGCCCAAGCGCCTGACCTACACCCCGCCACCCGCCGATCCGGCGGCCGACGTCCAATCCCAACCGCAATCCTGATCAGAAAAGGAGGTTCCCCATGGGTTCCTGGAACGATTTCAACGACGCGCAGAGCAACACCAACCTGATCCCCAAGGGCACGCTGGCCAAAGTGCGCCTGACCATCCGACCGGGCGGTTTCGACGACGACTCGCAAGGCTGGACCGGCGGCTATGCCACGCGCGGCTCGACGGGTGCTGTCTATCTGAACGGCGAGTTCACGGTGACCGAGGGCCAGTACGCCCGGCGCAAGATCTTCACCCTGATCGGGCTCTACAGCCCCAAGGGGCCGGACTGGGCGAACATGGGCCGCAGCCTCGTGCGCGGCATGCTGAACTCGGCCCTCGGGATTTCCGACAAGGACATGTCGGCCGAGGCGCAGGCGGCGCGGCGCATCAACGGCTTCGCCGATCTCGACGGGATCGAGTTCATCGCCCGCATCGACATCGGCACCGACGCCAGCGGCGACGACAAGAACGAGATCCGCAGCGCGGTCACGCCTGACCATCGTGATTACGCGCAGGTCATGGGGACGGCGCCGCTGCAGTTCGGCGGACACGGTCTGGCCGGGCATGCCCCGCAGCAGACCACCCATGCGGCACCCGCACATCAGCCCAGCCAGCCTGCGTCCGCCCCCGGGTTCGCCGGTCGGCCGAGCTGGGCGCAGTAAGGGGGAGACCGGCCATGCGCCTGCGCCCCCGCCAGAAGACCTTCGTCGAGCGCAGCGTGGCTGCGCTCGCTTCCCGCGGCAACACGCTGGGCGTGGCGCCCACCGGTGCGGGCAAGACCATCATGCTCTCGGCGGTTACCGGCGAGATGATCGGCGCCATGTCAAAAAATATGGGGGCCAAGGCCTGCGTGCTGGCCCATCGCGACGAACTGACCGCGCAGAACCGCGCCAAGTTCCAGCGCGTGGTGCCGGGCGTCGCTACCTCGGTGATCGACGCCACGGAGAAGTCCTGGGGCGGCCAGGTCGCCTTCGCCATGGTGCCGACGCTGGCGCGGGCCTCGAACCTCGCGGACATGCCGCGCCTCGACCTGCTGGTCGTGGACGAGGCGCACCATGCGGTCGCCGACAGCTACCGCCGCATCATCGATCGGGTGCGCGAGGCCAATCCCGACGCACGCATCTTCGGGGTCACGGCGACGCCGAACCGCGGCGACCGGAAGGGCCTGCGCGAGGTCTTCGACAATGTCGCCGACCAGGTGCGTCTGGGCGAACTGATCGCCTCGGGCCATCTCGTGCCGCCGCGCACCTTCGTCATCGACGTGGGCGTGCAGGACGAACTGCGGTCCGTCCGCAAGACCATGTCGGATTTCGACATGGCGGAGGTCGCGGGCATCATGGACCGCGCCCCCGTCACTGAGGAGGTGATCCGCCACTGGAAGGAAAAGGCGGGCGACCGGCAGACCGTGGTGTTCTGCTCCACCGTCGCGCACGCCGAACACGTCACCGACGCGTTCAGGGCAGCGGGCGTTTCCGCCGCGCTGATCCACGGCGATCTGGCGGCCGAGAACCGCAAGGCGATCCTCGCCGACTACGCCGCGGGCGACATCCGCGTCGTCGTCAACGTCGCGGTGCTGACCGAGGGCTGGGACCATCCGCCCACCTCCTGCGTCGTGCTGCTGCGCCCCAGTTCCTACAAGTCCACCATGATCCAGATGGTCGGGCGCGGGCTGCGCACCGTCGATCCCGAGGAACACCCCGGCATCGTGAAGACCGACTGCGTCGTGCTGGATTTCGGGACGTCGAGCCTGATCCACGGCACGCTGGAACAGGATGTCGATCTCGACGGGCGCGTTCCGACTGCGGGGGAAGCCCCCACGAAACTCTGCCCCGAATGCAAGGCCGAGATCCCGATCGCCGTCACCGAATGCCCGATCTGCGGGTGCGAGCTGCCGCGCGAAGGCGCGGAGCCAATCGACAGCTTCGTCATGACCGAGCTCGATCTTCTCGAGCGATCGAGTTTCGCGTGGGTGGACCTGTTCGGCGACGACGCGGCGCTGATGGCCAACGGCTTTCACGCCTGGGGCGGCGTGTTCTTCCTCGAGGGCCGCTGGCACGCGGTCGGGGGCGCCAAGGGCAAGGCGACGCGGCTCCTGAGCGTAGGCGAGCGCATCGTCTGTCTCGCGCAGGCCGACGACTGGCTGAACACCCATGAGACTGACGAGAGCGCCTTCAAGTCGAAGGGCTGGCTGAAGCAGGACGCGACGGAGAAGCAGCTGAACTGCCTGCCGCCCGAAATCCGGCGCGATTACGGCCTGACGCGCCATCGCGCCTCCGCGCTGATCTCGTTCCAGTTCAACAAGCGCGACATCCGGCGCCTCGTCACGGCGGCCGAGCCCGAGCGGAGGGCGGCGTGAATCATGTCGCGCAAGTCCCATCCCCGCCCGCAGCGCCTGCGTATCGCCCGGAGCGTATTCGGCTCTGGCACCCGCGCCTCAAGCCTTGCGCCGTCTGTCTGCGCCCCGCGCGCGGCTTCGGCTTCTTCAACCCCTACAAACCCCGCCCTCGCGAACACCGCTGGTTCTGCTCGATGCACTGCCAGGCGTTCTTCGCGGCTCGCCACCGGAAAGGACTGACCATGCAGGGAACGACCGATGAAGAACGCCTCGCCATTGCACTGGTGATGAAGCGGCTGGGCCAGACGATGGAGCTGATCGGCTGGGACAAGCGGCTGCGCGATCTCACCGAAACCGATGTCACCGCCCTGATTGAGGAGGTGCTGGAGGGCTATGGCGCCGAGATGTCGCGCATCGCTGCCGGGAGCGAGGTGCCGTTTTGATGCTGGATTTCAACCCGCGCCCCTCCATGGCCGAGCGGATCAACGCGCTGGTCGACGCCGCGCTGATCGCCGAGTGGGAGGCCACACCGCCCCGGACCTATCTCGGCGCGTCCCGTCTGGGACATGCCTGCGAACGCGCGCTGCAGTTCGAGTTCGCAGGCGCGCCCAAGGACGAGAGTGCGGACTTCGGCGGGCAGACGCTGCGGATCTTCGAAATCGGTCACCAGCTCGAGAATCTGGCGATCCGCTGGCTGCGGGCGGCGGGGCTCGACCTCTACACCCGCAGGGGCAATCGGCCCGATGGGGATCAGTTCGGCTTCTCCGTCGCGGGCGGCCGCATTCGTGGCCATGTCGACGGGGTTATCGCCGCAGCCCCGGCCGCGCTCGGTCTTCGCACTCCGGCGCTCTGGGAATGCAAGACGATGAACGCGAAGAACTGGCGGGCATGCGTGAAGGACGGGGTTGCCGTTTCCAAGCCCGTCTATGCCGCCCAGATCGCGATCTACCAGGCTTACATGGAGCCCTCGGTGCCGGGCATTTCCTCGGCCCCGGCACTGTTCACGGCGGTCAACAAGGACACGGCCGAACTGCATCACGAGCAGGTCGCCTTCGATGCCGATCTGGCTCAGCGCATGTCCGATCGCGCGGTGCGGATCCTGCAGGCCACCGACGCGGGCGAACTGCTGCCGCGCGTCGCCGCCAGCCGCGACTTCTTCGAATGCCGGTTCTGCGCCCATGCCGAGCGGTGCTGGAGCCTGGCGGCATGACCGACGAGCCCACCGAGCCATCCGATCCCGACCAGGAGCCAGCCATGCGCGACGACACCACGCCCGACGAGCCCAAGGAAAACATCGTCCATTTCAACCCGTGGCGCGACTTCAACGATGCCGCGCCGCAGATCGACGTCTTCGGCGACGAGCCCGACCCTGCGCAGATCGCGCAATTCATGCAGGTCGTCTTCGGGTATTGCGACGGTCTGATCCCTGTCCGCAGCTTCATCGACAAGGGTCAGGGCATCGATGGCCGCCCCCACAACATCTGGCTGGAAGCGGATCATTCCGCCCCCGAGAAGATGGCGACCTTCGCGACATGGGCCTCACGCGAGGGAGCGGCGGTCTATGTGATCCCCGGCACCGTGGCCGCGCCCGGCCAGGCCAAGGCCACCGATATCCTGCAGATGCAGACGGTGGTGGTCGATCTCGACACAGGTGACATCGCCGCCAAGCGCGCGCACCTCGAGCGCCACCTTGGCGGTCCCAGCATGGTGGTGGAAAGCGGCGGCGTGACGGCCGAAGGGCAGCGCAAGTGCCACGTCTGGTGGGCGCTGACCGAACCCGCCGATGGTGACGACATAGCGCGCGTCTGCCGTCTGCGCGGCGACATCGCCGCAAAGGTCGGCGGCGACATGCATTTCCGCTCCGCCCATCAGCCGATCCGCGTGGCGGGCTCGGTCTACTACAAGAACAACCTCAAGACGCAGGTGCGGATCGTCGAACTGAACGCCGACCGCGAACGCGATCTGGCCGAATTCATCGAAGCCGTCACCGACATGCCGCCCGCGGCGGGCGTGTCCCTGCAGCCCGCGTTCACCCATCCCGACAAGCCCATCCTGGACGAGGTGCTGGTCATGCCGGTGCGGGAGGGGGCGCAGGACGACTGGTCCCGCTTCGAGGGCGCCTCCGCCGCGATCGGGCACTTCATCCGCATGGTCCACGAGGGCCGGATGACAAAGGACGAGGGCTGGATCGGCATCTGCGGCTACAACGCCGCGATGCTGCGGCCCCAGTGGCCGGTCGAGCGGCTGAAGCGGGAGTCCGAGCGGCTCTGGGAACGGCATGTCGAGAAATACGGCCCGCCGCTGATCCGGCTGGACTCCGGCGCACCGGGACCGGTCGAGATGCCCGCCTTCACGCTGGGCGCGCTGCTGGACGATCAGAGCCCGATGCCGGAGGACATCATCGCGCCAAGGGTGCTGACGCCGGGCGGACTGCTGGTGCTGGGCGGTGCGCCCAAGGTCGGCAAGAGCGACCTGCTGATCTCCTGGCTTGTCCACATGGCCGCCGGTGTGCCCTTCCTCGGCTTCACGCCGCCACGGCCGCTGCGGATCTTCTACCTGCAGGCCGAGATCCAGTATCACTATCTGCGCGAGCGGCTGAAGCAGATCGCCCTGCCGCCCGACGTGCTTGCCGCCGCGCGCGACACCTTCGTCGCCACACCCAAGCTGAAAATGCTGCTCGACAACGAGGGCAGCGTGCGGGTTGCCCGTGCGATCCGGACGGCATTCCCGGACGCGCCGCCCGACATCCTCTGCGTCGACCCGATCCGGAACCTCTTCGACGGCGGACCTGACGGCGGTGGCGAGAACGACAACACCGCCGTGATGTTCTTCCTCAAGGAGCGGGTCGAGGTTCTGCGCGACCACATCGACCCGGACTGCGGGGTCATCCTGGTCCATCACACCAAGAAGCTCAGCAAGCACCAAGTGAAGGAGGATCCGTTCCTCGCGCTTTCGGGCGCCAGCGCCCTGCGGGGCTTCTACACTTCCGGGCTGATCCTGCACCGCCCCGACGAGGACGCGTCAGAGCGCAAGCTGGAGATCGAGCTGCGCAACGGTCCCGCGCTGGCCTCGAAGCTGATCGACAAGGTGCGCGGCCAATGGGTCGAGATCAACCCGATGAACGAGCGCCTCGTGCGCCAGGACATCGGCGCCAGGCATGATGCCGAGCGGGATCGGAAAAACCAGGTCGTCCTGGGGATGATCTTCGACGAGGCGGCCGAGGGTCGGCTCTACACCGCCACGCAGTTCGCGGAGGCCTTCGAGAACCAGCACGATCTCGGCGGGCGCTACAGCATCCGAGAGCGGCTGTCGGTGCTCGCCACCAAGGGCCTGATCAAGTTCCGCCGAAGTTTCACGAAGCACGGGTACGCCGGGACGCAATCGCATTTCGGATATCTCGTGATCAGGGACATGCGCTTCGGCCGCGATCCCGTGATCGACACGGACACCGGAGAGGTCCTTGCCGAGGGCGTCGCGGTGCTGCCGACGCACTACAAATGCCCCCATTCCGGCCGCGCGCGCGAGGTCGAGAACCCCTCCGTCTGGGTCTATCCGGAGGAGGCCCATGACTGACTTCCTCATCATGAGCGCGGTCTTCCTCATTCTCATCCCGTCCTCATGGCCCAATGAAATCAATGGGTTGGTGATGAGGATGAGAAAGGCCTTTCTCATCGACCCGCCTCATCCTCTGAGCCATGAAAAATTAACGGGAACAGAGGCTTGCAGCCAAAACATGAGACGAGTGGGCAAGCCCCCATACTACGTATGGGGAGGCCAACCGGCAGGTTTGGCCTCCCCTCCCATACGTCGAGGGTATCCGCGCGCGGGCTCCGACGCTCCTTGCACATTCCGATCCGACGACGGCGGCCCCGACCTGCCCACGCACCAGACCACCGTCGTCTTCCCCCCGAGCAGCCAACCTGAAGAGGAGACCACCCATGGCTGACCTGACTCTCGCCACCTCCAGCCGCGCGGCAATCCCCGATCTGCGGCCCGTCGTCCACGCCAACCGGGTGATGCTGGCGCTCGACCTCGGCACCGCAACGGGATGGGCGCTGCACGGCATCGACGGGCTGATCACCTCCGGCACGGCGTCGTTCCGCCCCGGCCGGTTCGATGGTGGCGGCATGCGGTATCTGCGGTTCACCAACTGGCTCACCGAGATCGACCGGCTGTCCGGGCCCGTCGCCGCCATCTGGTTCGAAGAGGTCCGCCGCCATGCCGCGACCGATGCCGCCCATGTCTATGGCGGGCTGATGGCCACGCTGACGGCATGGGCCGAACTGCGCGGCATTCCCTACGAGGGCGTGCCGGTCGGCACCATCAAACGCCACGCCACCGGCAAGGGAAACGCGAACAAGGACGCCATGATGGCGGCCGCGCGGGCGCGCGGCTTCTCGCCCGCCGACGACAACGAGGCCGACGCCATCGCGATCCTGCTCTGGGCGCTGGAGACCCGGGGAGGTGTGCAATGAGTGGCATGCGGTTCACGCCCAAGGGCTACGGCGGTCACCGCCGCAACCCCGACGAGGTCAAGCGCGACGGCTGGAAGGAACAGGGCCTGCTGGCCGTCGCCGTCGACGACGACCGCCTGACCTGGCCCGAGCGCGAGCTGGTCCGCCAGCTCGGCGAGCGGCTCTACGGCAAGCGGGAACGGGAGGCGCGTCATGGGTGAGTGGACCACAGCGCAGGTGCAGGATCGGCTGGAACTTGCGGCGGGCGTGATGCGGCAAATGCCGGGCGTAATGCCGCAGGGCTTCTTCAACGCATGGCCCGAGTATTTCCACAGCTTCGCCGACAAGGTCGGCCAGGAGCCGCAGATGCGTCGCCCGAGGCCCAGCCCGCGTCAGATCACGCAGGCCGAGGAGGCGATGCTCTGGCTGCGCTGGCTCGAGCCCGAGGATGGGCGCCTGGTCTGGGCCCGCGCCGACGGAATGGCGTGGAAGCCGATCTGCTGGCAGTTCGGCCTCTCGCGCACGGCGGCGACCAAGCGCTGGCAATACGGTCTGGCGGTGATCACTTGGCGGCTGAACGGTCGCGTGCCGTCGCCCCGGCGGTCACAGCAGTTCGTCATCGAAAACGCCAATCGGCTGTCAAGAAAAATCGTCCTCTGAGGAAATTTTCGGGTGTACATCGCAGGGCCTTACACATTTCGTCGAGGCCGTTAGAAAACCAATATGCTCGGGAGAGGAGCGCGCAGGCAGACGCCGCGCCGCTGGCTTCCGGGGTCCAGCGAAGGGTCCAGCCAGGGTCCGATGGGCTAACCCACTGAGTTCTTGGTTCCTTCCTGGCGACATTCGTATGCTGGCGGGCGAAGCGCGGAACATCGCCAGCGACAGGGCCGGATTTTTGGGAAGCCACCCGGAAGCCGGAGCCACGCGCGCCCCGCGCAAACACCAATGAACGCTGGCCTTCCGACCGGACACCGCTGGTGGCCGCTGGACCCCGTGTGGAGTCCGGCCCGGCATCCGGAGTCCGGAAGCCACCGGCATCCACCCGACCGAGGAACCGTGCCCATCATGACGTTGAGCTTCGCCCCGGACGCGATCGAGACGTGGCCGCTGTCGCGCCTCCAGCCCTACGCGAAGAACGCGAAGGCGCATGGCGCGGATCAGGTCGCGAAGATCGCCGCCAGCATGGCCGAGTTCGGCTGGACCGTGCCCTGCCTCGTCGGCGAGGACGGCGAACTGATAGCAGGCCACGGGCGCGTGCTGGCCGCGACGCAGCTCGGGCTGACCGAGGCGCCGGTGATCGTGCTCGGGCACCTGACCGAAGCGCAGCGCCGGGCGTACCGGATTGCGGACAACAAGCTGACGGAACTCGGCACCTGGGACGAGGCGCTGCTGTCGGCGGAACTGAACGACCTGCTGGCCGAAGACTTCGACCTGTCGCTGGTCGGGTTTTCCGATGGCGAACTCGACAAGCTGCTGGCCTTCGATCTCGACGGTGGCGGCGAGGAAGAGGGCGCCGGGGGCTCCGTGCCGCCGGTGACCATCCCCGAACCCCCACGCAATCCGGCGTCGCGGACGGGCGATCTCTGGATCCTCGGCGATCACCGGCTGCTCTGCGGCGACAGCACCAGCGCGGCCGATGTGCGCCGCCTGATGAACGGTGAGCGCGCGATCCTTTTCGCGACCGATCCACCGTATCTCGTCGACTACGACGGCTCGAACCATCCGACCCGCAACAAGGACTGGTCGGCGTCCTACGGCACGACTTGGGACGACAGTTCGCAGGGCGCGGAACTCTATGACGGGTTCATCGCTGCAGCCGTGGCGGAAGCCATCGCCGAGGATGCTGCCTGGTACTGCTGGCACGCCTCGCGCCGCCAGGCGATGCTGGAAGCCTGCTGGGAGAAGGCAGGCGCCTTTGTGCATCAGCAAATCATCTGGGTGAAAGACCGGGGCGTCCTGACCCGGTCGCATTACCTCTGGAAGCACGAGCCCTGTTTCATGGGCTGGCGTCGCCCGAACCGCCCGCCGAAGGTGGCCGAGGAAACGCTGCCATCGACATGGGCGCTTCCCAGCTTCGCCAAGGATGACCGGCCTGACCATCCGACGCCGAAGCCGCTCGACGCCTTCGGGATCCCGATGCGCCAGCATGTGGCGCGGGGCGGCCTCTGCTATGAGCCGTTCTCCGGCTCCGGGTCGCAGATCATGGCGGGCGAGGCCAATGGCCGCCGCGTCTTCGCAATGGAGATCAGCGCGGCGTATGTCGATGTCGCCGTGGAGCGTTGGCAGGCCGAAACCGACAAGGACGCGATCCTCGACGGCGACGGCCGGACCTTCGCGCAGGTGAAGGCGGAGCGGCTGGGCGACGTCACCGATACGCCGGACACGGACGCCGAACCCGAACCCGCGCGAAAGCGCCAGACCGCCGCGTGACATGCATGACCTGGCTCTACCTTCCTCCGGAGACGCTTCCGGAGCCGGAGACGCATGTCTGTTCGGCCTCTCCCTCTGCTCCGGCGCGGGCGGTATCGACCTCGGGCTCACCATCGCCATCCCCGGATATCGAACTGTGGGCCATGTCGAACGGGAAACCTTCGCCGCAGCCACTCTCGTGGCGCGGATGGAAGACGCGTCCCTGGATCAGGCTGTTGTCTGGGACGATGTTGCAACTTTCGACGGCCGCCCGTGGCGCGGCGCGGTGGACATCGTCACTGCGGGCTATCCGTGCCAGCCGTTCTCCGTCGCGGGCAAACGCAGGGGTACGGACGACCCGCGCCACCTCTGGCCGCATGTCGCCCGCATCATCGGCGAGGTCGAACCGCCCTTCGTCTTCCTCGAGAATGTCGCCCATCATCTCCGCCTCGGCTTCCCCGAAGTCGCCGCAGGACTGGTCGGCATGGGCTACCGCCTTGCGGCAGGCCTCTTCACGGCGGCGGAAGTCGGCGCGCCCCACAAGCGCGAGCGGCTCTTCATCCTCGCCATCCGCGAAGGGGACGAGCTGGCCGACCCCGCGCGCCTGCTCTGGCACCCGGTCGAGTGGCGGGAACCGGACGGAACTGCTGCGGCTCTGGCCGACGCCAAGGGCCAGCGCCAACGAGAACAGGCAGACAATACCGACGCCGTCGCAGAAAGCGGGCCAGCACGGCATGAACCTGGCGACCACGGCTGCGATGTGGCCCACGCCGCAGACCGACAGTTTCCGCAGCCGGGGCGGCGAACGACGAGACGAGAAGGGTCTGGACCGCATGGCGCGGGACTGGCCGACGCCGATGGCGAACGACGGCTGCAAGCCGAGCGCGGGCAACCGCAAGACGGCCGATCTGACCCATGCGGTGGGATTGTGGATGACGCCGACGGCGCGGGATCACAAGGACGGGGCGACGACACTCGCGAACAGGCCGGTGAACGGCCTGCTTGGCCGCCAGGTCCTGGTGACGCCGATGGCTGGGAGCGATACCTCCGAGCCGCGCCGGACCTTGAACCCGCTGTTCGTCGAGGCACTGATGGGTTGGCCCACCGGGTGGACCGGCTTCGCCTCTGTGGCAACGGCGTGGTCCCCTTGGTTGCGGCGCATGCGCTGCGAACTCTCGCGGCTGAACTGCTGGCCGATGGATGAGGCAGCGGCATGAAGCAGACCCGCCTCATGTCGCTGGTCGAGTCCGTCGCCAACGTGATCGTCGGCTACGGCGTCGCGGTCGTGACGCAGATCCTGATCTTCCCGATCTTCGGGCTGCACACGACGCTGGCGCAGAACCTGAAGATGGGCGCCATTTTCACCGTCGTCTCGATCGCCCGTTCCTTCGCCTTGCGGCGGGTGTTCGAGGCGACCCGGATGCGGAGCGCCAAATGATCGACCGCCGCCCCGTAGGGACGGCGGTCATCAGCTTGTCGGGGTCCGGCGCGTCAGGCGGCGGGGAGTTTGTACACGCGCCCCCGATCCTCGACCTTCTCCGAGGTCACCTCGAGCCCGAGCTTCTTCTTCAGCGCCCCCGCCATCGCGCCGCGCACCGTGTGCGACTGCCAGCCCGTCGCGGCCATGATCTCCTCGATGGTCGCGCCGTCCGGTGCGCGCAGCATGGCGATCAGCGTGGCCTGCTTGGTGCCCTCGCGCGGTGTGCGCGTCTTGGGCGCGGTTTCGGCTACGGTGGGGGTGTCCGGCGCGGCCTCCTCGGTAGGCGCGTCCGTCGCGCCCGCAGGCGCGGGGTTCGCGTCCTCGGTCTCGATCCCGATGGCGGCAAGGCCCGCGTCGGTGGCAACCAGCGTGACGCCGTGGCCGTCTCCGGTCTCGCGCCACATAAGCTCGCCCTTGCGCGTGTCGGCGTCGACCTCCTGCAGGAAGTTCTTCGCGAGCATCGCGCCGACCACCTTGGCAGCGGCGCCGCCGCGCAGGCTCTCGGGCAGCGGCAGTGCGATGCGGTCCTCGCGCTGTGCGGCGGCGCTGAGGATGATGGCTTGGGTGTCAGAAAGCTTGGTCATGGGATCGTCTCCGTATTCGGGCCCGCGTCATGCGGCGCCTCCTACGACCCCGAGCCGCGCAGGGCGCGCGGCGGGAGTTCCGGCAGTGCCGGAGATCAGCGGGCGTGCTCGCCCTCGCCGAAGGCGCTGTCGGTGATGCGCTTCAGGAGGCTGGCGTAGTGTTCGAGGGTGCCGACATGGCCCCAGTTGATCTCGTCGGGGTGGGCGTTGAAGTGGTCGTCGCTCAGCGTCTGCAGCCGGGCGAGCATCTCGTCGATCTCGGCCTTCTTGCCGATGAAGGCCGCGAGCGCGGCTTCCTTATTCCGGCGCGCCTTCTCGGCGCGGAGTTCGTGGCGCGGGGTGGTGATCGGGTTCAGGCGCGTGGTCATCGTGATGGCTCCTTGGTGAGTTGCATCGTCCTTCTGAACGGACGTTCGCTCCGGTCGCGCTGCTTATCAACTCGATAAGAACATGATTTCGATAGATAATCGGAGCCGTCGATGCAGGGCATGAGCGAGCGCCAGTACGCCGCGCATGTCGGGCTGTCGCGGGGCGCGATCCAGAAGGCCAAGGCCGCCGAGCGGCTGGTCCTCTATCCCGACGGCAGCATCAACGCGGCCGCCAGCGACGCCAGACGTGCCGAGACGACCGACCCGTCCAAGACCCGCAAGCCGCCCACGCCGAAGCTGAAGCCCGTCCCCGAGGCGGCCGTGGCCGCTGTTGGCGACACGCTGCGTGAACAGGGGCTGGCAGTCCCGGCCGTCGGCGGCGGCACGACCTTCCTGCAGGCGAAGACCGCGAACGAGGTGCTGAAAGCGCAGGAGCGGCGCATCCGGCTCCAGAAGCTGAAGGGGGAGTTGATCGAGCGGGCCCGCGCGCTGGCGCTGGTGTTCCGGCTGGCGCGGGAGGAACGGGACGCGTGGGTGAACTGGCCTGCACGCGCGGCGGCGCTGATGGCGGCCGAACTGTCAGCCTCGTGCGCCGACGTGACCGGCCAGCAGATCACCGTGGAGCCAGCCGCGATGCAGAAGGTCCTGGAGAAACATGTACGCGCCCACCTCGACGAACTCGCCGAGGTCCGGCCCGACTTCCGGTGACGATGATGGCCTGATCGACTTCGACGGCGCGGGCGAGATCCTCCGCGCCTGGGGCAACGGGTTGCGGCCCGACCCGGACCTGACCGTTTCGGAATGGGCGGACCGGCACCGGATGCTCTCGGGGCGGGCTTCAGCCGAACCGGGGCGGTATCGCACCGTGCGCACGCCCTACATGCGCGAGATCATGGACCGGCTGTCGCCGGGGGATCCCACGCAGCGGATCGTGTTCATGAAGGCGGCGCAGGTCGGCGCGACCGAGGCGGGCAACAACTGGATCGGGTTCGCGATCCACCAGGCGCCGGGTCCGATGCTGGCGGTCCAGCCGACCGTGGAACTGGCCAAGCGCAACTCGCGCCAGCGCATCGACCCGCTGATCGATGAAAGCCCAGAGCTGCGGGAGCGGGTGAAGCCCGCGCGATCCCGCGATGCGGGCAACACGATGCTCTCGAAGGAGTTCGCGGGCGGCATCCTGATCATGACGGGCGCGAACTCGGCGGTCGGGCTTCGGTCCACCCCGGCGCGCTACATCTTCCTCGACGAGGTCGACGCCTATCCCGCCTCGGCCGACGAGGAAGGCGATCCGGTCACGCTCGCCGAGGCGCGCTCCCTGACCTTCGCCCACCGGCGCAAGGTGCTGCTGGTCTCGACGCCCACGATCCGGGGGCTGTCGCGCATCGAGCGCGAGTACGAGGCCAGCGACCAGCGTCGGTTCTTCGTGCCGTGCCCACAATGCGGCCACGCACAATGGCTGAAGTTCGACCGGCTGCGCTGGCAAAAGGGCCGCCCGGAGACGGCCGAGTATCACTGCGAGGGCTGCGACGCGGCAATCGCGGAACACCACAAGACGGCGATGCTGGAGGGCGGCGAATGGCGGGCGACCGCCACGGCCGCCGATCCGACCACGGTCGGGTATCACCTTTCGGCGCTCTATTCGCCGATCGGCTGGCTGAGCTGGGAGCGGATCGTGCGGTCATGGGAAGCAGCCCAAGGGTCGGACGAGGCGATCAAGGCGTTCCGCAACACGATCCTCGGCGAGACATGGGTCGAGACCGGGGAAGCGCCCGACTGGCAGCGGCTCTACGACCGGCGCGAACGCTGGAAATCCGGCACGGTGCCAGCAGGCGGGTTGTTCCTGACAGCCGGAGCCGACGTGCAGAAGGACCGGATCGAGGTCGATGTCTGGGCCTGGGGTCGCGGCTTGGAAAGCTGGCTCGTCGATCACGTCGTCATCGAGGGCGGGCCCGACCGGCACGACGCCTGGTCGGAGCTGACCGCGCTGCTGGACAGGTCCTGGCCGCATGAACGCCGCGCGCATCTCAGGATCGCGCGGCTCGCCATCGACACCGGCTACGAGGCCCCGGCGGTCTATTCCTGGTCGCGGGCGCAAGGCTTCGCGCAGGTGTCGCCGGTCAAGGGCGTCGAGGGGTTCAACCGCTCGAGCCCGGTGTCGGGGCCGACCTTTGTCGACGCGACCGAGGGCGGCAAACGCCTGCGGCGCGGGGCGCGGCTCTGGACCGTGGCGGTCTCGACCTTCAAGGCCGAAACCTACCGCTTCCTGCGGCTGGCACGCCCGACCGAGGAGGAGATGGCCGACGGGGCGGCGTTCCCGCCCGGCTCGGTGCACCTGCCGCACTGGGTCGAGAACGAATGGCTGAAGCAGTTCGTGGCCGAGCAGCTGGTGACGGTGCGCACCAAGCGCGGCTTCGCCCGGCTGGAATGGCAGAAGCTGCGCGAGCGCAACGAGGCGCTGGATTGCCGGGTCTACGCCCGCGCAGCCGCCTGGATCGCGGGCGCGGACCGCTGGCCCGACGAGAAATGGCGCGACCTCGAGGATCAGCTCGGGGCCGCCCCCACCGACACCGATCCCGCCGGGCAGATCAACCGGCCGGGACAGGCCCCGCAGGGCAAGCGCCGCTCCGACTGGCTCGGGCGGCGGGAGGGATGGTTCTGAACATGATCGACTGGACGGAAACCGAGCTTTCGGCGCTGCGCCGGGCCTATGCCAGCGGCACGACGCGCGTCAGCTATGATGGCAAGTCGGTGGATTACGGCTCGGCCGAGGATCTGCTCGCCCGCATCCGGACCATCGAGCGCGCCATCGCGGGCTTCAGCCGCCCGCTGCCCGTGGCGGGGCTCGCTGGCTTCTCGCGCGGGGATCGCTGATGTCGGCGACCTGGTTCGACCACGCCATCGCCACGGTGGCGCCGCGCATGGCGGCTCGGCGCGTGATGGCGCGTCAGGCATTCGAGACGCTGACGCGTGGCTATGACGGCGCGGCGCGCGGGCGACGGACGGACGGCTGGCGCGCGCCGGGATCCTCGGCCGACACCGAAATCGGCGTCGCCGGGGCGCTGCTGCGCGACCGCATGCGCGATCTGGTGCGCAACAACCCGCATGCGGCCAAGGCCGTGGCGGTGCTGGTCAACAACATCATCGGCGCGGGCATCATGCCCCGCGCCGCTAGCGGCGACGACAAGCTGGACCGGAAGGTCGATGCGCTCTTCGAACGCTGGACGGCGGACTGCGACGCCGATGGCCAGCTTGACTTCTATGGCCTGCAGACGCTGATCTGCCGGGAGATGGTCGAGGCGGGCGAGGTTCTGGTGCGCCGCCGCCTGCGGCGCGCGAGCGACGGCCTGCCGGTGCCGCTGCAATTGCAGGTGCTGGAAGCCGACTTCCTCGACGCCACCAAGTCCGGAGCCCTCGGCGCAGGGCGCCTCGTGCAGGGGATCGAGTTCGACCCGGTCGGGAAGCGCCGGGCTTACTGGCTGCATGCCGAGCATCCGGGCGACGCCTACGGGGCCTTGCAGAACGGGTTGCAGAGCCGCCCGGTCCCCGCGACCGAGATCGCCCATGTCTACGAGAAGCAGCGCACGCAAGCGCGCGGCGTCCCCTGGGGCGCGCCGGTGATCCGGTCGTTGCGTGATCTCGACGACTATGAAGTGGCCGAACTGGTTCGCAAGAAGACCGAGGCCTGCGTCACCGCCATCGTCTTCGGCGACGACGAGGCGCAACAGGGCATCGCGCCCTCCGTGGTCGATGCCGACGGCAACCGGGTGGAACAGTTCGAGCCGGGGCTGATCGCCTATGCCCGCGGCGGCAAGGACATCCGCTTCAACCAGCCCTCGGCGACGGGCGGCTACGGCGAATACAAGCGCGCGAGCCTGCACACGATCTCGGCAGGCTTCCGCGTGCCCTACGAGCTGCTGACGGGGGACCTGTCCCAAGTGAACTACTCCTCGATCCGGGCGGGTCTCGTGGAGTTCCGCCGCCAGATCGACGCCGTCCAATGGCAGCTGTTCATCCCGATGTTCTGCGCCCCGGTGTGGCGGTGGTTCACGGAAGCCGCATGGGCGGCGGGGCAGATCCCGTCGCCGATCGTGCCTGTGGAATGGTCGCCGCCGAAGTTCGAGGCGGTCGATCCGCAGAAGGACGCGATGGCGAACCTGCTGTCCATCCGCTCGGGCACCATGACGCTGGCCGAGGTGATCGCCCGGCAGGGCCGCAACCCCGACGCCGTGCTGGCCGAGATCGCGGCGACCAACGCCAAGCTCGACGCGCTGGGGTTGGTCCTCGACAGCGACCCTCGCCGCGTCACCAAGACCGGCAGCGCACAATCCAAAGACGGGGCCAGCGATCCGGCGAACGATCCGGCCGCCGACGAACCAGACGCCGACGACCCCTCCGCCGACGCGGATACAGACCCGGCGCAGGCCGACCAACAGGACTGACCTTCATGGACACGATGATCGAACTGCCGGCCATGCGCCGGTCGGCGGAGCTTGCGCCGAACACGGCCGATGCCGACAACCGCACCGTCGAGGTGGTCTGGTCGGCCGGGGCTCGCGTCCGCCGTGCCACCTTCTTCGGCGAGCCTTATGACGAGGAACTCAGCCTCGACCCGGCCCATGTCCGGCTCGACCGGCTGAACGCGGGCGCGCCGTTCCTGAAGGTGCACGAGCTCGACACGCTCGACGCGGTGATCGGCTCGGTCGTGCCGGGCTCGGCCCGGATCGAGAACGGTCGCGGCATCGCCTTGGTCCGGATCAGCGAGCGTGCCGATGTCGAGCCGATCTGGCGCGACATCCAGGCGGGGCACATCCGCGCCGTCTCCATCGGCTACCAGGTCCACCGGTTTGATATCTCGAAGCCTGATGGCGCCCGCGAGCTCTGGCGCGCGGTGGACTGGACGCCCTTCGAGGTCTCCGCCGTCGCGGTCGGAGCCGACCCAGCAGCGGGCTTCCGCGCCCAGCACCCCCTTCACGACTGCGTCCTCCACCGCCGGGACGCCCCTTCCACCACGAAAGGACCGATCCCGATGACGGACACGACCCAGACCCCGGCGAGCGACGCCGCAACCCCCGCCAACACCCAGCCGACCGAGCCGAATGATACCGAGGACACCCCCATGACCGAGCCGAAACCGGCTGCGCCCGACCCGAAGGTCGCGGCCAGCGAGACGCGCAGCCAGAAGACGCAGGTAACTCCCGCGCCCGATACCGAAGTGGTCGCCACCCGCGCCCGCGAGGCCGAGCGCGACCGCGTCTCCACCATTTACGATCTGGCCGGGCGGCTGAACCTCGAGCGCGGCTTCGCCGAGGATCTGGTCAAGCGCGGCGTCAGCATCGACGAGTCCCGCCGACTGATCCTCGACCAGGTCGCCGCGAAATCCGACGAGACCCGGAACTTCCCCCATGTCTCCGTCCCGCTCGGCGGCCGAGACGAGTGCATCACCCGCCGTGACGCGGTGGCGAACGCACTGCTGCACCGCTACAGCCCAACGCTGTTCCAGCTCGAGGACGCCGCGCGCCAGTATCGCGGCATGACGCTGCTGGAGCTCGCCCGCGAAAGCCTCGGCAATGCCGGGGTCAACACGCGCGGCCTGTCGCGTGACGAGGTGGCGACGCGCGCGCTGCACTCGACCTCGGACTTCCCCGAGATCCTGTCGGCCGTCACCAACAAGACGCTGCGGCAGGCCTACGAGGCCTATCCCCGCACCTTCATGCTGTTCTGTCGCCAGGTGCTGGCGACCGACTTCAAGGCGATGCATCGCGTCCAGCTCGGCGAAGCCCCGCAGCTGCTCGAGGTCGGCGAAAGCGGCGAGTTCAAGCGCGGCACGCTGGGCGAGAGCAAGGAGAGCTACAAGGTCAAGACCTATGGCCGGGTGGTCGCCATCACCCGTCAGACGCTGATCAACGACGATCTCGACGCCTTCACCCGCATCCCGGCGATGTACGGCAACTCCATCGCCCAGCTGGAGTCGGACGTGGTCTGGGGCATCATCACCGCCAACCCGGCGATGGCCGACGGCAATGCGCTCTTCCACACCACCCACAAGAACCTGGCAGGCACCGGCGCGGCGCTCGATGTCAGCAGCGTCGGAGCGGCGCGCGCGGCGATGGCCAAGCAGACCGGCCTCGACAAGAAGACGGTGCTGAACGTCCGGCCTGCCTTCCTGATCGTGCCGGCCTCACTGGAACTGAAAGCCGAACAGCTGGTGGCCCAGAACCTCGTGCCCGCCGCGACGTCCAGCGTGGTGCCGCAGTCGATCAGGACGCTGGCGCCGATCAGCGAGCCCCGGCTCGACGCCGCCAGCGAGACCGCCTGGTATCTGGCGGCCAGCCCGAACCAGATCGACACCATCGAGTACGCCTATCTCGAGGGCCAGCAGGGCGCCTATATCGAGACGCGCAACGGCTTCGACGTCGACGGGGTCGAGATCAAGTGCCGCCTCGACTTCGGAGCCAAGGCCATCGACTGGCGCGGCCTCTACAAGAACCCGGGCGCGTAAGGCGCGCTTCCTGAACCCTGACACACGGGCGGTCCTGACGGGCCGCCCTTCGTCTTTCCACGAGGATCCCCATCATGAAAACCTACGTCCAGCCCGGCAACACCATCACCCTGACCGCGCCCTATGCCGTCGCCTCCGGCGATGGCCTGCTCGTCGGCTCCATCTTCGGCATCGCCGCGGGTGCCGCCGCCATTGGCGAGCCCGTCGAGACCGCGCTCGTCGGCGTGTTCGACATCACCAAGGTCGGCTCCCAGGCGTGGACGGTTGGCGCCAAGGTCTATTGGGACGACACCAACAAGCGCACCACGACCGTCGCGACCGACAACACCCTCATCGGCGCGGCCGTCGAGGCGGTGGCGAGCGGCGCCGGCGACACCATCGGCCGGGTGCGCCTGAACGCGACGTTCTGATGTCGGCCTTCGCCGCCGCCATCGGCGCGCTCTTCGCCGATCCGAACATCGGCCGGGACGCGGTCTACATCGCCGACGGCGGTACACCCGTGCTGGTGCGTGCCGTCGCCCGTCGCGCCGACGCGGTCACCGACTTCGGCGACGCGCGGCTCTGGTCCGAAACCACCCGGATCGACCTGCGCGTGGCCGAGGTGGCGAACCCGCGTCCCGGCGACCGCATCGAGATCGACGGCGACGCCTTCCTCATACAGGGCGAGCCGGTCCGCGACCGCGAGCGGCTGGTCTGGACCGTCGACCTGAGGCCCGCGTGAAACTGAAGCTCGACATCGATCCCGACATCGTCGCGATGATGGCGGCCGAGGTCGCGGCGGGTGAACGGGCCGTCACCGCCGCCATTCGCGAGGCCGGGACTGGGCTGAAGACGGCGTGGCGGTTGCAGATCACCGGCGCGGGGCTTGGTACACGGCTCGCCAACTCGATCCGGAGCCAGAACTTCCCGAGGTCGGGCGAGAGCCTTGAGGCTGCGGCGCTGGTCTGGTCGAAGGCGCCGGTAATCGTCGGTGCGCATGACACCGGGCCGCTGATCCGATCGAAGAACGGGTTCTGGCTGGCGATCCCGCTGCCCGCGGCGGGCAAATCCCTGCGCGGCGGCCGGATCACCCCCGGTGAATGGGAGCGGCGACGCGGCCTCCGCCTGCGTTTCGTCTATCGCCGGACGGGCCCCAGCCTGCTGGTCGCCGAGGGGCGGCTGAACACGAAAGGCCAGGCGGTGGTGTCGCGGTCGAAGACCGGGCGCGGAAAGGTCACTGCGCCGATCTTCCTGCTGGTGCCACAGGTCAAGCTGCCGAAGCGGCTGGATCTGGCGCGGGATGCAGACCGGGCGTTGGACAGCGTGCCGGGGCTGATCGTGGCGAACTGGGTGGGGGGTAGGTTGTGATCGCATCGATGCGCAATCTTGCTCGGCAGCCACGAAACCGACGGCTCGGGTTACCCCGCGCAGCACGACAGCTTCGCGACATCCTTGTCGAAGGTCTGCGCGGCGAGCTTCAGCCCCTCTACCGTGGTCAGATAGGGGAAGATCGTCTCGCCGAGCGCCTTTGTCGTCATGCCGAACTTGAGCGCCATGGCGAGCGTCTGGACACTGTCGGCTCCCTCCGGCGCCATGATCACGCCGCCCAGGAGGCGGTCGGTCGCCCGGTCCGCGACGAGCTTGATCAGGCCGCGCGTGTCGCGGGCGGCGAGCGCGCGGGGCACGTTGTCGAGCGTCAGCACACTGGTTTTGACGTCATGACCCGCGGCGCGCGCCTGCGCCTCGGTCAGCCCGACGCCGGCGACCTGCGGATCGGTGAACACCACCCACGGCATCGCGGCGTTGTCGTAGCGCTCCGCCCCGCCCAGAACGGCGTTGCGGGACGCGAGCTTGGCGCCATAGGCGGCCATGTAGACGAACTGGTCGCGGTCGGTCACATCGCCCGCCGCGAAGATGCCGGCCTTCGTGGTCTGCATGTCGTCGCCCACCCGGATCGCGCCACGCGCGTCGGTCTCGACGCCCATCTCCGCGAGGCCCAGCCCCTCGGTGTTGGCTGCGCGTCCCGTCGTCAGGACGAGGCGGTCGGCCGTCAGATCGCGGTCTGCGCCGTCCACCGTCACCGTCAGGACCGCACGGACCCCGTCGCGCCGTGCGGCGTCGTAGGTCGCGCCATCGACAACCGCGACGCCCTCGGCGCGCAGCGTCTCCGTCAGCGCCCGGGACACCTCCGGCTCTGTGCGCGGCAGCAGGCGCGAGCGGCAGACAATGGTGACGCGGGTGCCCATCCGCGCCATCATCTGCGCCAGCTCCACGCCGATGTAGCCGCCGCCGAGGAAGATCAGGCTTTCGGGCAACCGGTCCAGCTCCAGCAGCGACGTGCTGTCGAGCGTTGGTGCGTCCTGGATCCCAGGGATGTCGGGCACGGCGGGTCGGCCACCGGTCGCGACGATCACCTTGGGAGCCGTGATCCTGCGCCCGCCGACCTCGACCCCGCCGAGGACGAGACGCGCCGGACCCTCGTCGAGATAGGTCACACCGCCGTAGCCCGGCAGCAGATCGGCGTACTTCTTCTGGCGCAGTGTCGCGACAAGATCGTCCTTGGCCGCAATCAGCGCCGACCAGTCGGCGACCTGCGCCTCGCTGTTCAGGCCCGGGAACCGATGTGCTGTCTGCGCACCGTGCAGGGCTTCCGCGGCCCGGATCATCGTCTTGGAGGGCACACAGCCCACGTTCACGCAGGTCCCGCCGATGGTGCCATGGCCGATCAGCGCGACGCGCTTGCCTCCCTCGGCGGCGGTGATCGCGGCCGAGAACCCGGCCGATCCGGCGCCGATCACGGCAAGGTCGAAATCGCCCTTGGGCGCGCAGCAATCGTCTTTCATCAAGTCATCCATCCGTTCGAGTGGTCTGGCGCCGCTGCCGTCTCCAGACCGCGTACACGGTCAGCGCGACGAAAAAGGCGAGCGCGGGCAGCAGAACGTAGTCGAGCCAACCCAGCCAGGCCGACAGGCCCACGGCACCCAGAAGCACCACCAGCACCGGAGTGAAGCAGCAGAGCGCCGCGATGACGGTGCCGACGATCCCTGTCGCGATCAGCTTGCGGTCGGACTGCTCGGTCATCTCGTCAGCCCGCGACACGCGCCGGGTAGCCTGCATTGGCCGACGCGGTCGCGATGGCGTCGGCGCTCGTCGCGGCGGTGTCGAAGATCACCGTGGCGGTGCGGGCATCGAAGTCGATCTCGACGGCGCGCACGCCCGCGACGCCCTCCATCGCACGCTTCACGGTGACTGGGCAGAGCGCGCAGGTCATGTTGTCCACCGCGAAGGTGACGGTCTGCTCGGCGGCGACGGTCTGCGCGGCAACAGGGATGGCGGTGATCGGCACAACGGCGGTCAGGCCGAACAAGGCGAGTGCAAGGATCTTCTTCATGTGGATGTCCTTTCGGGGTCAGTAGAGAAGCGGGGCCCACCAGTCGATGGTGAGGGCTGCGAGAACGAGGATCAGGGAGGCCCAGAGAGCCGACTTGGTGATGCGCGCCGATGCTGGCCTTGCGCAGTAGGAACCGGGTTCGCAGACGGTTGGCTTGCGGAAATAGACCTGCCAGAAACCCGCCGCGATGAAGCCGAGCGCGATCACGGCGAAGATCGGCTTGTAAGGCTCCAGAGCCGTCAGGTTGCCGATCCAGGCGCCCGAGATGCCGAGAGTCAGAAGCACCAGCGGCCCGATGCAGCAGGCCGAGGCGAGAAAGGCGCCCACCACACCGCCCGCCGCGAGCCAGCCCTTTCGGGCGGGGCGATCCGCGCCCGTGCTGTCCGTTCTGTCGTCTGTCAGCGCCATGTCGCGCACCTCTCGTCTGTGATTGACGATGGGTGTAGGGTCTGTAGCAACTACAGGCTCAAGAGGAAACTTGCCCATGACCGATCACGAGCGCGAGAGCGGCTTCACACGCGGCGACCTGGCCCGGGCGACCGGCTGCAACATCGAGACGATCCGCTATTACGAGAAGACCGGCCTGCTGCCCGACCCGCCCCGCACGGACGCCGGCTACCGGGTCTATTCCGCCGCACACGCCACACGCCTCCGCTTCATCCTGCGCGCCCGCGAACTCGGGTTCTCGATGGAGGACATCCGCGGGCTGATGGGGCTCGGCGACGGCGCCGCGCCGACCTGCGCCGAGGTCAAGGAACGGACGGAGCGGCACCTTGCCGATGTCCGCGCGAGGATCGCGGATCTTCGGCGTATCGAATCCGTCCTCGCTACAACTGCATCCAGGTGTTCGGGCGCCGAAGTCCCCGATTGTCCGGTGCTCGACGCGATTTCCAACTCGGCCGACCCATGACACCTCGCGAAACCATCCTCGTCGCGCTGCACGCGCGGCTCTCGGCGCTGCCCGCCACCGCTCTGCGCGGGGACGTGCTGCCCGAGCGCATGCCGGTCGAGGGCCTGATGATCCTGCGCGATGGCGAACCAGGTGCGCCCGAAGTCACGCTGTCGCCGCTGCGCTATCACTACCAGCACCGAGCCGAGATCGAGGCGGTCGTTCAGGGTGCCGATCGCGACGCCGCCTTTGACACGCTGACCGCCAGCATCGGCGCAGCGCTCGCCGCCGACCGGACGCTGGGCGGGTTCTGCGACTGGGTCGAGGCCGAAGCCCCGCGCCCGGTCGATCTGCCGGTCGAGGGCGCGGCGAGTCTGAAGGCCGCCGTTATCCCGGTCGTGCTGCACTATTCCACGGCCGACCCGCTGGCCTGACCCAACCGACCACAGGAGACGAACATGGCACGAGCCCAAGGGGCGCGAGCGCTGATGGCGCTTGCGTTCGAGACGACCTATGGAACGCCGCCCGTCAGCGGCTTCACCCGCATGCCCTTCGCCAGCACGTCGCTCGGCGCGGAGCAGCCGCTGCTGAATTCGGAGCTTCTCGGCTACGGCCGCGATCCGCTAGCGCCGATCAAGGACGCCGTGACGGCCGACGGCGACGTCGTCGTGCCGCTGGACGCCGAGGCGTTCGGCTTCTGGCTGAAGGCAGCCTTCGGCGCGCCCACGACCACGGGCGCGGAGGCCCCGTACAGCCACGAATTTCAGTCGGGGTCCTGGACGTTGCCCTCGATGTCGATCGAGACCGGCATGCCCGAGGTGCCCCGCTATGCGATGTACTCGGGCTGCGTGCTCGACCAGATCACCTGGCAGATGCAGCGCTCGGGCCTGCTCACCGCGACCGCGCGGCTGGTGGCGCAGGGCGAGACGGTCGGCACCACGACCAGTGCCGGAACGCCCGCCGCACTGGAGTTGAAGCGCTTCGGCCATTTCAACGGGGCGATCACCCGGAACGGCACCGCCCTCGGCAATGTGGTCTCGGCCGAGATCACCTACGCCAACAACCTCGACCGGATCGAGACCATCCGCTCGGACGGCCGCATCGATGGCGCGGATCCATCCATTGCCGCGCTGACGGGCCGGATCGAGGTGCGCTTCGCCGACCAGACGCTGGTGACGCAGGCGATCAACGGCGAGGCCTGCGAGATGGAATTCGCCTACGTCCTGCCTTCAGGCGAAAGCTTCTCCTTCACCGTGCACGCCGTCTACCTGCCGCGTCCACGGATCGAGATTTCCGGGCCGCAGGGCGTCCAGGCGACATTCGACTGGCAGGCCGCGCGCGACAGCGTCGTCGGCCGGATGTGCACCGCCACCCTCGTGAATGACGTGGAGACGTATTGATGCTGACGCTCGACCTGACCAACGCGCCGCGCTGGCATGACCTCGCCCCCGGCGTCCGGGTGCAACTGCGCCCGCTGACGACCGCCCTGATGGTCGCGACGCGCAGCGACCCCGCCGTCGAGGCGGTGCCCGAGGAGGCTTCCGACGAGGAGCGCGCCGTCGCCTTCGCCAAGGCGCTGGCGCGACGGGCTGTGCTCGGCTGGGAGGGCATCGGCGATGCCGACGGCAACCCGATCGATCCCACCCCCGAGGCCATCGACACGCTGCTCGACGTCTGGCCGATCTTCGAGGCCTTCCAATTGACCTACGTGTCCAAAGGCCTGCTGCTGGAACAGGAAAAAAACGCCTCCGCGCTCTCGCCGAGTGGTCCTTCGGCGGGGGCGAGCGCTACTGCGAAGCCTGCGCGCAAGCGTGCGAAGACTGCCCGACGCGCCTGAACCGGCCGCTTACCCATGAGGGCTGGCAGGTCTGGGATCTCGTCGGCCGCCTCGGCGGTCAGTTGCGCGTGCTGCCCGGCGCGGTGGTCGGCTGGGACCTGTCCGCGGCCCTCGCTCTGGGAAATGCGCTCGGCGTCCCGCCCGCTGCTGCGGGTGAACTCTTGCCCGTCATCGAAGCGGTGATGGTGGCCAAGCTCAACGAAAAGATGGATCATTCCCATGGCTGAGAAGAGGGTCAGCGTCCGCCTCGCGGCCGTGGGCGGACGGCAGGTGCGCGCCGAACTCGAAGGCGTGGGCGAGGCCGGGTCGCGCGGCTTCGGACGGCTGAGCCGGGAGATGGAAGCCGCGAACGCCCGGCTCGCGGCCTTCTCGCGGCGGGTGCGGGTCGCGGCTGCCGCTGCCGTGGCCGCCGCAGCCGCTGCTGGCGTGGCGATGATCCGGTCCAGCCTGCAGACGGTCGATGCGCAGGCGAAGCTGGCGCAGTCGCTCGGCACCACCGTCGCCTCGATCCAGACGCTGGAGCGCGCGGGCGATCTGGCGGGCGTCTCCATGTCCGGCATCGAGCAGGCCACCAAGGATCTGACGCGCCGTCTCAGTCAGGCGGCCGCCGGGACCGGCCCTGCTGCCGACGCGCTCGACCGGCTGGGGCTTTCAGCAAATGAGCTGATCGCCTTGCCGCTGGACCAGCGCGTGGGCGCGATCAACGCGGCGATCGAGAGCTTCGTGCCTGCCGCCGAGCGCGCGGCGGTCGCGGGCCAGCTCTTCGGCGAGGAAGGCTCCATCGCGATGAGCCGGATCGACACCGCGACGCTGCGCCAGGCGACAGAGGACGTCCTCGCCTTCGGGGTTGTCGTCTCCGAGCAGGACGCCGACCAGATCGAGCGGACGAACGACGCCATCTCGCGGCTCGGGTTGGTCTGGCGCGGGCTCTCGAACCAGTTGGCGGTCGCAGCGGCACCTGCGCTGGAAGCCGTCGCCGATGCCATGGCGGCGGTGGCCAGCCGCACCGGGCCGCTCGGCATCGCGATCCGCGGTCTCTTGGACAACATCGGCCGCCTGACCACCTATGCCGCCACCTTCGCGGCGTTCCTCGCGGGACGTTGGGTCGCCGGCATGGCGGCTGCGGCGCTCTCGGTCCGGGGCCTCGCCACGGCGCTCGTTGTCCTGCGCGGGGCGCTGATCCGCACCGGCATCGGCGCGCTGATCGTCGGCGCGGGCGAGCTCGTCTACCAGTTCACCCGGCTCGTCTCCGGCGCCGGCGGTTTCGGAGAAGCGATGTCGCTCCTGAAGGACCTCGCGGTCGAGGTCTGGGAACGCATCAGTATGGGCGCGGCGGCGGCGGGCGCGGCCGCCACGGCGATGTTCTTCGACCTGAAGGCGGATGCCGCATCGGGCATGCAGAGCGCCATCGAGAGCGTGGTGGGCTTCGGCAACACGGCCGCGAACACCTTCGAAGGCGCCTACGAGGCGATCAAGGCGATCTGGGGCCTGCTGCCCGCCGCCATCGGCGATCTCGCGTTCCAGGCGGCCAACAGCCTGGTCGATGGCGTCGAGGCGATGCTGAACGGGGTGGTCTCGCGGATCAACGGCTTTATCGGCGGCATCAACCAGGGGCTCGAAGCGCTCGGGTCGGAGCGGCGCATATCGCTGGTTCCGGACCTCGACCTCGGCGAGATCGAGAACCGCTTCGAGGGAGCGGCGACTGCCGCAACCACGGCAGCTCAGGCGGCCTTCGATCGGGCCTTCGAGGACAATCCGCTCTCCGCGCCCGATCTCGGTCTGACCGAGGCGGCGAACAGGGCGCTCGAGTCCGCCAACCTTTACCGCGGCGCGGCGCGCGACCTGGCGGAGGGGGCCCGTGCGCCCCTCGAAAGCTGGCAGGCGCTGCGCGATGCCGTACGCGGCACCGACGAGGACGGCGCCGACGCACTGGCCGAGACCACCGCTGCGGCGGAGCGCCTGGAGACGTCCCTCGGCGACGCCGGGCGCGCCGCAACAGATGCAGGTGTGGCGGCCGGAGCTGCTGCTGCGGTAGCGGAGCCCGCGACCGATGCGGCCGTCACCGGCTGGCGGGCGGTCACCGCCGCGCTCTCCGACTACGCCAGCAAGGCCCGCGAGATCGGTGGCGACATCGGCCAGAGCCTCGTCGGCGCCTTCCAGTCGGCCGAGAACGCGGTGGGCCAGTTCGTGAAGACCGGCAAGCTCGACTTCCGCGATCTGGTGACGTCGCTGCTGGCCGATCTCGCCCAACTGGCGGCGCGGCGGTTCATCCTCGGGCCGATCGCCAATGCGCTCTCCGGCGTCTTCTCCGGGGTGGGCGGCATCTTCGCCAACGTCCTGCATGCGGGCGGGATGGTCGGATCGGCTGGACCCTCGCGGATGGTCCCGGCCATGGCCTTCGCCGCCGCGCCGCGGATGCATGGTGGCGGCATGGCCGGGCTTCGTCACGACGAGGTGCCCGCGATCCTGCAGCGCGGGGAACGCGTGCTGTCGCGGCGGGAGGCACAGAGCTACGGCGCGGGCGGCGGGGTCAACGTGACCATCATGGCCCGCGACGCCGAGAGCTTCCGGCAATCGCGAACGCAGGTCGCCGCGGATATCGCCCGCGCCGTGTCGCTCGGTCGGAGGGGCATGTGATGGCGTTTCACGAGGTCCGGTTTCCCGACAACATCAGCCGAGGTGCGCGGGGCGGACCGGAGCGGCGCACGCAGATCGTCGAGCTCGCCTCGGGCGACGAGGAGCGCAACGCCAGCTGGGCCAATTCGCGCCGCCGCTACGATGTCGCCTATGGCATCCGCCGCGCCGACGATCTGGCCGCCGTCGTCGCCTTCTTCGAGGCGCGCAATGGCCGCCTGCATGGCTTCCGGTTCAAGGACTGGGGTGACCACAAGTCCTGCCTGCCTTCGGGCACGCCGTCGCCCACCGATCAGTCTATCGGCACGGGCGACGGCGCGACGACCGCCTTCCAGCTGGTCAAGCGCTACGCCTCGGGTGCGCAATCCTGGACGCGCGCCGTCGCGAAGCCGGTGACCGGAACCGCGCGCATCGCGCTCGGCGGGGTCGAGCAGCCTTCCGGCTGGTCGGTCGACACCGCCACCGGCGTCGTCACCTTCAGCACCGCGCCGGGCGCTGGCGCCGCCATCACCGCGGGCTTCGAGTTCGACGTGCCGGTCCGTTTCGACACCGACGCGCTCGACGTGACGCTCGACCTCGAGCGGCTCGGCTCGATCACCTCCATCCCGCTTCTGGAACTGCGCCGATGAAGTCCCTCGACCCCGACCTGCAGGCCCATCTCGACGAGGGAACGACGACGCTCGCCTGGTGCTGGCGGATCGTGCGCGCCGACGGCACGAGTTTCGGCTTCACCGACCACGATCGGACGCTCAGCTTCGAGGGGACGGATTTCGAGCCCGAGAGCGGGCTGACGGCCTCCGAGGTCCGTTCCGGCTCGGACCTCTCGGTCGATGCGCAGGACGCCGAGGGCGTGCTGACCTCGGACCGGATTACCGAGACCGACATCCTCGACGGCCGCTGGGATAACGCCGAGGTCGAAGTCTGGCGGGTGAACTGGGCCGACACGAACCAGCGCGTGCTGATGCGGCGCGGGGCCATCGGCCAGATCCGGCGCGGGCGGCTGGCCTTCGTCGCCGAAGTCCGCTCGCTCGCGCATGTGCTTGGCCAGACGATCGGGCGGACGTTCCAGGCGACCTGCGATGCCGCGCTCGGCGATGCGCGCTGCGGCGTCGATCTGGAGAACCCGGCGTTCAAGGGCACGAGCGTCGTGATCGACCTTCTACGCGACCGCGCCTTCACCGCTTCGGGCCTCGGCGGCTTCGCCTCCGGCTGGTTCACCTTCGGGACCATCGAATGGACCAGTGGCTCCAACGCGGGGCGTCGGGCCGAGGTTCTCGGCCATGATGTGACGGACGGCATCGCCGTGCTGACCCTTCTCGAGGCGCCGGTGCGCGAGATCTCCGAGGGCAATGCCTTCACCATCCGTGCGGGCTGCGATAAGCGGATCGAGACCTGCGGCGCCAGGTTCGCCAACACGGCCAACTTCCGGGGGTTCCCGCACATCCCCGGCCAGGATGCCGTGCTGCGCTACGCCACCAAGGATGGCGGCCACGAGGGAGGCGTGCTGTGACGCAACCTCTCGCATCGGCCGACCCCGCGCGTGTCGTCGCCGTCGCACGCTCCTGGCTCGGCACGCCGTACCACGACCAGGCCAGCCTGCGCGGCGTCGGTTGCGATTGCCTCGGGCTCGCGCGGGGGGTCTGGCGCGACGTGGTGGGGCCGGAGCCGTTCCCGATTCTGCCTTACAGCCGCGACTGGGGCGAGACCGGCCCGCGCGAGGTTCTGGCCGAAGGCGCGCGGCGCATGATGATCGAGGTGTCGCCTGCCGAGGCCGGTCCCGGCGCGCTGGTCCTCTTCTGCATGAGGCCCCGCGCCATCGCCAAGCATGTCGGGATCCTCACCGGTCCTGCCACCTTCCTCCACGCCTATGAGCGGCTCGGCGTGATCGAGGAACCGCTCACCAATGCCTGGCGGCGGCGCATCGCCTTCGCCTTCCTCTTCCCGCAACGCTGAGACCCCGACATGGCAACGCTTGTTCTCGGTGCCGCCGGCGCCGCCATTGGCGGCAGCATCGGCGGCGCGATCCTCGGTGTCAGCGCCGCGACGATCGGCGGCTTCATCGGCTCCACCATCGGGTCGGTCGTCGACAGCTGGATCATCTCGTCGCTGGCGCCCACCCAGCGCATCGAGGGCGCGCGGCTCGACACCTTGCGCATCACCTCGGCCACCGAGGGCGCGGTGATCCCGCGGCTCTATGGTCGGATGCGGATGGGCGGCAACATCATCTGGGCGACCGATTTCCGAGAGGAGACGAAGACCACCACGCAGGGCGGCGGCAAGGGCGGCGGGGGCGGCAAGGTCAAGACCACCGAGTATCTGTACTACGCAAGTTTCGCCGTGGCGCTCTGCGAAGGTCCGATCACCGGCATCGGCCGCATCTGGGCCGACGGCAAGCCGATGGACCTCTCCGGCGTCACCTGGCGCTGGTATCCCGGCGACGAAACCCAGATCGCTGATCCGTTCATCGCCGCGAAGATGGGCGCGGCCAGCACGCCCGCCTATCGCGGCACGGCGTATGTCGTCTTCGAGGAACTGGCGCTCTCGACCTTTGGCAGCCGCCTGCCGCAGCTCTCCTTCGAGGTGTTCCGCCCGCTCGCCGATCCCGACACCGCCGAAGGGCTGACCCGCGCGGTCACCATGATCCCGGCCTCGGGCGAATTCACCTATGCCACGCAGGCGATCCGCAAGACCGATGGCGGCGCGACGCAGGCAGAGAACCTGAACGCGCTGGCCGACTCCACCGACATGGTGGAGGCGCTGGACCGGCTGCAGGCGATGGCGCCGGCAGTCGAGAGCGTCAGTCTCGTCGTCGCCTGGTTCGGCGACGATCTGCGCGCAGGGTCCTGCAAGGTGCGGCCGGGAGTCGAGGTGTCGGCCAAATCGACCACGCCCGCCACCTGGTCGGTCAATGGCGTCAGCCGCGCCAGCGCCTTCCTCGTCAGCCGGGATGCAGAGGATCGCCCGGTCTATGGCGGCACGCCGTCTGACTTCGCCGTGGTGCAGGCGATCCAGGAGATGAAGGCGCGCGGGCTGCGCGTCACCTTCTACCCGTTCATCCTGATGGACGTGCCGCCCGACAACGCGCTGCCGAACCCCTATTCCGACAACGCCGCCGAGACCGGCCAGCCCGCGTTCCCCTGGCGGGGCAGGATCACCTATTCCCCGGCCGCCGGTTTCGCCGGGACCGTGGACAAGACCGCTACGGCGGCCGCGCAGGTCGCGGCGCTGTTCGGCGCGGCCACGCCCGCGAGCTTCAGCGTCTCGGGTCAGTCGGTTTCGTGGACCGGCACGCCCGGCGACTGGGGCCTGCGGCGCATGGTGCTGCACTACGCCCATCTCTGTGCCGCGGCGGGCGGGGTCGACGCCTTCCTGATCGGCACCGAGATGCCGGGGCTGACCACCATCCGCTCGGGCGACAGCACCTATCCGGCGGTGCAGGCCTATCGGGACCTCCTTGCGGATGTCCGCTCGATCCTCGGGTCGGGGACGAAGATCGGATATGCGGCGGACTGGTCGGAGTATTTCGGGCACCAGCCGGGCGACGGCAGCGGTGACGTGTTCTTCCACCTCGACCCCCTCTGGGCCGATCCCGAGATCGATTTCGTCGGCATCGACAACTACATGACGCTATCCGACTGGCGGGACGGCTTCGAGCATGCCGATGCACAGGAGGGCTGGCCCGCGATCTACGACCGGGCCTACCTGCAGGGCAACATCGCGGGCGGGGAAGGCTTCGACTGGTTCTATGCCAGCGCGGCGGATCGCTTGGCGCAGGTCCGCACGCCGATCACAGACGGTGCGGCGGCCAAGCCGTGGGTGTTCCGCTACAAGGATCTGCGCGCCTGGTGGTCGAACCCGCACTACGACCGCTCGGGCGGGGTCGAGAGCGCAGCGGCGACGGCATGGGCGCCGCAGTCCAAGCCGATCTGGTTCACCGAACTCGGCTGCCCGGCCATCGACCGGGGCACCAACCAGCCCAACGTCTTCTTCGACCCGAAATCGTCCGAGAGCTTCACGCCGCATTTCTCGCGGGGCTGGCGCGATGACGCCATCCAGCGCGCCTATCTCGAGGCGACGTACCTCTGGTGGGGCGAGGCTGCGAACAACCCGGTGTCATCGGTCTATGGCGCACGCATGGTGCATGTGCCGGAATGCGCCGCCTGGACCTGGGACGCGCGGCCCTATCCGTTCTTCCCGGCGCTGACCGACGTCTGGACGGACGGGGCGAACTGGCGGCTGGGTCACTGGCTGACGGGCCGTCTCGGCGCGGTGTCGCTCGCGGCGCTCGTCCGCCACCTCTGCCTACGCGCCGGGCTGCAAGAGTCCCGGATCGACGTCACCGGGCTTTGGGGCGCGGTCGAGGGCTACGCCATCACCGCGCTGGAAAGCCCGCGCGCCTCGATCACCACGCTGTCGCGTCACTTCGGCTTCGACGCGGTGGAGACCGAGGGCGTGATCCGCTTCGTGATGCGCGGCCGAGCCTCCGTCGCCACCCTCGCGCCCGACGACCTGGTGGCCGCCCGCGAGGGCGATGTGCTGGAGCTGACGCGCGGCCAAGAAACCGAACTGCCGCAGGCACTGAAGTGGCAAGTCGCCCGCGCCGACGAGGATTACGATGCGGCCCTCGTCGAGGCGCGGCGCATCACCGTGGACACGACGCGCATCGCCTCCGAGTCCTTCCCGATGGCGGTGCCGCCCGAGGAGGCCGAGCGGCGCTGCCGCCGCGCGCTGATGGAGGCGTGGGTGGGGCGCGAGACGGCGGCGTTCCGATTGCCGCCCTCGCGCCTCGCGCTCGATCCGGCCGACGCGATCCGGCTCGCCCATGACGGGCGACTGGACGATCTGCGACTCGTCGCCATCGCCGACGCCGAGGCGCGCGGCATTGAGGCGGTCCGCCAGGACCGCGCGACCTACGATCTGCCGCCCGGCGATCCCCGCGCGGCGTCGCTGACGCGGGCCGTCGTGTTCGGCGCGCCGGATGCCGTGCTGATGGACCTGCCGCAGCTGACCGAAGATCAGCCCGCGCATCGGCCGCTGGTAGCCGCGCACGCGGTTCCCTGGCCCGGCGAGATGGCGGTGTTCCGCAGCCCTTCGACCGATGGCTTCGAGCTGCTGACGACGCTTGGCAGCCGCGCCCGGATCGGGGCGCTGGTCTCCGACTTCTTCGCGGGGCCGACGTCGCGCTTCGATCTCGGCAATGCGCTGGTGGTCGATCTGCTGACCGGCACGCTGGAAAGCGTCACGGACCTGACCCTGTTCGGCGGGGCGAACGCGCTGGCCATCGAGAGCGCGCCCGGCGTCTGGGAAATCGTGCAGGCGGGTGCGGCCGAGCTGCTGGCGCCGGGCCGGTACCGGCTCACCCGGCTCCTGCGTGGCCAGCGCGGGACCGAGAGTACGATGGGCAATCATGCGCCTGCTGGCGCCCGCGTCGTGGTACTCGACGACAGCCTCGCATCGCTGCCGATCGCTGAGGCCGATCTCGGTATCCCGTGGAACTGGCGCATTGGCCCGGCGAGCCGCCCCGTCAGCGACGAGACCTACGTCGCGCAGCCCTTCGCGCCCAAGGGCGTGGGACTGCGGCCGTTCTCGGTCGCTCATGTCGAGCAGCCATGGCGCACGCCGCGCAGCCCCGGCGATCTGACCATCCGCTGGACGCGCAGGACCCGCGCGCTCGCGGCCGACAGCTGGGGCGCGGTTGAGGTGCCGCTCGGAGAAGAGCTCGAAGCCTATGAGGTCGAGATCCTCGGAGGTGCGACCGTGAAGCGGGTGTTGAGCGCGACTTCGACGAGCGCGATCTACGCGGCCGCCGACCAGATCGCTGACTGGGGCGCGCCGCTTGGGCCGGGCAACACGCTCGCCATCCGCATCCACCAGCTCTCCGCCCTCGTCGGGCGGGGCGCGCCCAAGACCGTCACCCTCACGTTCTGAAGGCCATTCCATGTCCGACGCCACGACCCATCTTCTGCTGCCCTACATTCTGGCGGCGCAGGCCCAGAAGCACGTCACCCACAACGAGGCGCTGCGGATCCTCGACGGGCTCGTCCAGCTCTCGGTGCTCGACCGGGATCTGACTGCGCCGCCCGGCAGCCCCGCCGACGGCGACCGCTACATCGTCGCCTCCAGCGCCACCGGCGATTGGGCCGGCTGGGATCTGAATGTCGCGCTCTGGACGGACGGCGCCTGGCTGCGCCTGCCGCCGCGGACCGGCTGGCGGGCATGGGTCGAGGACGAAGGACTGCTGCTGGTCTATGATGGCGCGGGTTGGATCGGGACCACGCCTGCGACGCTGCAGAACCTCGCACTGTTGGGGCTGGGTACAACGGCCGACGCGTCGAACCCGTTCTCGGCCAAGCTCAACGCCGCGCTCTGGACCGCGAAGACCGTGGCCGAGGGTGGCACCGGCGATCTGTTCTACACCATGAACAAGGAGGCTGCGGGCGACGATCTCGGCCTGACGCTGCAGACCGGCTTCGTGACCAAGGCGCTGGTGGGGCTGTTCGGCTCCGACCGCTTCCGCCTCGCGGTCTCGGCAGACGGCAGCACATTTTTCGATGGGCTGAGCGTCGACAACGCGACCGGCATCGTCGACCAGCCGCGCCTGCCGCGGTTCAAGGCGTACACCAACTACGACAACTATGTCGGCGTCGGGACCTGGACGAAGATCGGCCTGAACAACACCGACTACAACGACCAGGGCGCCTTTGACGCCGCGAACAACCACTTCGTGGCGCCGGTGGACGGCACCTACCTCTTCGGCGCGACGCTCCTCTACAAGATCAACGCCAGTGCCACGGCGCGCATGCGCGGGCGGCTCGTGCTGAACGGCACGACGGAAATCCGCGGCTCCCTCGGCGAAATCTCCGCCACCCATGTCTCGCTCGCCACCGCGATCTGGCTGCAGACCATGGTGCCGCTCATCGCGGGCGATACCGTCGAGTTGCAGGGGTATTTCCGGGTCGCGGACGGCTACTTCGCCGCCGACCACACGTCCTTCTGGGGCTGCAAGATCGGCTGAGCCGCGGAAGGAGGATCCGATGACACCACCCCGATCCGAGGGCTTCGTGCGTATGCCTGACGCCGAGTTCGAGGCGATCCTGACCCGGGCGGCCGAGGAAGGCGCGAAGCGCGCGCTGGCCGATGTCGGCCTCGACGGCGACGAGGCGGCCCTCGACATCCGCGATCTGCGCTCGCTGGTCGACTGCATCCGGCTGGTGCGCCGCACCGCCATGCAGACCGCCGTTCGCATGATCACCACTGGCGTCATGCTGGCGCTGCTCGCCGGCATCGCCATCAAGCTGAAGATCTTCGGCGGCAGCCCGTAGCCGCGCACCATCCCCATTCATCGGCCCGCAATGACCCGCCCTCGTGGCGGGGTGAGCCGTGGTCTGCCTGACAGGCAGACGGGAAGGTCCAGTGGACCTTCCCGAGCGGCGAACGCACCGAGCCCTGCGAGGGGCCGGAAACTCGTTTTCGGAGGACCCCATGACGACGACATTCCACAATCATTGGCGCGACGTGCCGGAGAGCGCCTGGCGCTGGCCGAATTTCTCACCCGCCGAGATCGCCTGCCGAGGGACGGGCAAGCTGCTGGTCAACGAAGCTGCGCTCGACAAGCTGCAGGCGCTGCGTGACCGGCTGGGCAAGCCGCTGATCGTCCGCTCGGCCTATCGCAGCCCCGAGCACAACCGTGCCGTCGGCGGCGCGACCCGGTCAAAGCACATGGACGGCGCCGCCTTCGACATCGCCATGGCGAACCACGATCCCGTGGCCTTCGAGGCGGCGGCGCGAGAGGTCGGGTTCCTCGGCTTCGGCTTCTACCCCCGCTCGGGGTTCATGCATGTCGACCTCGGCCCCGCGCGCCAGTGGGGTGAGAGGTTCCCGGTCCGGGAGACGGTCTTCGCCGCCGAGACGCCGCCCGCCCGCGAAGTGCTGGCCGACAGCCGCACCATGAAGGGTGGCGGCGCTGCTGGTGTCGCGACGCTGGGCGCGGCCGGGGTCGAGGTGGCGAAGACCGTGTTGGCCGAGACCCAATCCGCAATCCTGCCGCTGGTCCCGTATCTCGACACGCTGCGCTGGGTGTTCATTGCCGTGGCGCTTTTCGGGATCGCGGTCACGATCTACGCCCGGCTCGACGACTGGAAGCGGGGGCGGCGGTGATCGCCGCGCTCCTGAGCGGGTTCGCCGCCGGCCCGTGGATGCGGGCAGCGCCGCGCTACGGCGCCATCGTCCTCGCCGTGCTCCTGTTCCTGCTTGCGCTTCGGCGGTCCGGCGAGCGAGCGGGACGCCTCGCCGAACGCCTTGCGACCGCGGAGAAAGCCAATGATGTCCAACGCCAGATGCTGGAAGCGGCGGCGCGCCGCCCTCGTGATCGCGACGAGCTTGCTAAGCGGCTGCGCGACGGCCGGTTCTGAGACGGGCGGCATCTCTGCATGCCCGCCGGTCGTGGAGTACAGTCGCGGTCTCCAGGCGCGTGCGGCCGACGAGCTCTTGCTGCTGCCGGAGCGCTCGGTGCTGGCGGAGATGATGAGCGACTACGTCGTACTGCGCGAGCAGGCATGGGCGTGCAGGGCCAGCGACGATCGGCGCTGAGCTGCCGCACTCGGGGGATTGATTGTCCCTTACATCTCCAATATTGTGGAGATATGGAGAAGAAAAATACCTTAGCGGCGCTGGCCGCGCTCTCGCAGGAGACGCGTCTCGACATCTTCCGCCTGCTGGTGGAGGCCGGCCCGGAGGGCCGAGCAGTGGGCCGGATTGGCGAGGCGCTCGATCTTCCCTCGGCGACCCTGTCGTTCCACCTCAAGGAGCTGAAGCATGCCGGGCTGGTGACCGTCCGGCGCGAAGGGCGCTCGCTCATCTACGCGGCCAGCTTCGACACCATGACAGGCCTGATCGATTACCTGACCCGTCACTGCTGCGCTGGCGATCCGGCAGCCTGCGGGATCGCTCCCCCGACTGCCGCCGCCCGGAAGGAGACCGCATGACCACCACGATCTATCACAATCCAAACTGCGGCACGTCGCGCAACGTGCTGGCGCTGATCCGTAACTCCGGCGAGGAGCCGGAGGTCATCGAATACCTGAAGACGCCGCCGGGCCGCGAGCGGCTCGTGGCCCTGATCGCCGCAATGGGCATTTCCGTGCGCGATCTCCTGCGCCGGAAGGGCACGCCCTTCGACGAGCTCGGGCTCGACGACCCGAAGTTCTCCAACGACGAGTTGATAGATCTGATGTTGGCGCATCCAATCCTGATCAACCGACCGATCGTCGAGACATCGCTCGGGACCCGGCTCTGCCGTCCGTCCGAGGCCGTGCTGGAGATCCTGCCGAATCCGCAGCAGGGCGAATTCCGCAAGGAGGATGGCGAGCTCGTGGTGGACGCCAACGGACGTCGCGTAAACGAGAGCGCCGCCCGATGAGCAACGACACCTATGCGCCCACGGCCGAGGCCATCGCGGCGCCGCCTGCCGGGATCGGCTTCTTCGAAAAGTGGCTCTCGGTCTGGGTGGCGCTCTGCATCGCCACTGGCCTGCTGCTCGGCAACGTGTTTCCAGGGCTGTTCGAGGTGCTGGCCGGGCTGGAGATCGCTTCCGTCAACCTCGTCGTCGCCGTCCTGATCTGGGCGATGGTCTATCCGATGATGGTGGCGGTCGATTTCGCGAGCCTGCGCCATATCGGCGATCGGCCGAAAGGGCTTGTGCTGACGATCGCGGTGAACTGGCTGATCAAGCCCTTCACCATGGCAGGGCTCGCCGTTCTGTTCTTCGAGGTCCTGTTCGCGGATCTGATTGCACCGGCCGATGCCCAGCAATACATCGCCGGTCTGATCCTGCTGGGGGCCGCTCCCTGCACGGCGATGGTATTCGTGTGGTCGCAGCTCACTCGGGGCGACGCCACCTACACGCTGGTGCAGGTGTCGGTGAATGACGTCATCATGATCTTTGCCTTCGCGCCGATCGTGGCGCTGCTCCTCGGCGTCACCGACATCGTCGTGCCGTGGGAGACGCTGATCCTTTCGGTCGGACTCTACATCCTGATCCCGCTCGCTGCCGGCGCCGCCACGCGCCAGTGGCTCGCGCGGGGACGGCGGGGCGCGGGCGCCGAGGCGGCGGTCGCGCGCTTCACGGCAGCGGTGAAACCCTTTTCGGTGGTCGGCCTTCTGGCGACGGTCGTGCTCCTCTTCGGCTTTCAGGGGCAGATCATCCTCGACCAGCCGCTGCTGATCGCGCTGATCGCGGTGCCGCTGCTCATCCAATCCTACGGCATCTTCGCGCTCGCCTATGCTGCGGCATGGGCCTGGCGCGTGCCCTTCACCGTCGCGGCGCCCTGCGCGCTGATCGGCACGTCGAACTTCTTCGAGCTGGCGGTCGCCGTCGCGATCAGCCTCTTCGGACTTCAATCCGGTGCTGCGCTCGCCACGGTGGTTGGCGTTCTCGTCGAGGTTCCGGTGATGCTATCGCTCGTCGCCTTCGCCAACCGGACGCGGCACCATTTTCCTGGCGATGACGGAGGCGCACGTCATGGCTGATCATCCTTTCCCGATCGAGGATCTGCCGAACGTCGATCCCGCGTCGCTCAGGCCGATCGACGTGGCCGCGCTCGCCGGGCCGGGCGCGCCCACGCATCCGCCGCGCATCCTGATGCTTTATGGCTCGCTGCGGGAACGCTCCTACTCGCGCTTCGCCTCGGAGGAGGCGGCGCGCCTGCTGCGCTGGTTCGGCGCCGAGACCCGCACCTTCAACCCTTCGGGCCTGCCACTGCCGGACGCGGAAGGTCCCGACCACCCGAGGGTCAAGGAGCTCCGCGACCTCGCGATTTGGGCTGAGGGCATGGTCTGGTGCTCGCCGGAGCGGCATGGCGCGATGACAGGCGTCATGAAGGCGCAGATCGACTGGCTGCCGCTGTCGCTCGGCGGTGTGCGGCCGACGCAGGGTAAGACGCTCGCCGTCATGCAGGTCTCAGGCGGCTCGCAGAGCTTCAACGCGGTCAACCAGATGCGCATCCTCGGCCGCTGGATGCGCATGGTGACGATCCCGAACCAGTCCTCGGTGGCGAAGTCCTGGGGCGAGTTCGACGAGGCCGGCCGGATGCGCCCCTCGCCCTACTACAACCGCATCGTCGACGTGATGGAGGAACTCGTGAAGTTCACCCATCTCACGCGCGACCGCTCGGCCTATCTGACCGATCGATACTCGGAGCGGGTGGAAAGCGCTGCAGAGCTGTCGAAGCGCGTCAACCAGCGCTCGATCTGACCGCGTGGGCTATGGAAGGCTAGCGGGCTCCTTGGACTGCAGCGGAATCGTTCTCTGGCCGGGTAAATTTCTGGTCAGGCTGCCTCGTAGCTGGAGAACACCTCTGTCGATCCGTCGCGGCGGATCAGAAAGACGTCATAGGCCTCGCGCTTATCCTCCGGACCCATGCCCGGTGAACCGTAGGGCATGCCGGGAACTGCCAGACCCACGGCGTCAGGCCGCTCCTCAATGAGGCGGCGGATGTCGGCAGCCGGCACATGGCCTTCAAGGACATACCCCCCAGCGTGTCCGGTGTGGCAGGACATCATCTTCTGGGGGACGCCATGGTCGAGCTTGTGGCGGATGAGCAGGGTTCCGTAAAGTTCCTCCTCGGTGACATCGAATCCTTCCGCCTGCAGGTACTCGGCCCACGCGGTGCAGCAGGCGCAGCCAGTGCCCTTGACCACGTGCACGGCCAGCGCGGCTTCAGCCCGCGCAGCGAAGGGAGCCACCAGAGATGCAGCGCAGGCGCCCAACACCAGGTCACGTCGAGATAGATTGAACGTCATTGGTTCTCCTTCGGCGTACGGCATTCGCTCTGGTTCTCAGCTCAGGGCGCGCCGGATTTTGGGAACGGCGTGCCGCCTGTCCTCGTGAAAGTCGATGATGCTCGCAAAGCGTCCTTCGGGATGGAACAGGAACACGCCGGCCGTGTGATTCATCGTGTAGTCTGCATCCTCTCGCGGGATCTTCTCATAGCGCACGCGAAAATCCTCCGCGGCCGCCCTGATCTGCTCTGGGTCGCCGGTCAGTCCGGTGATGCGGGGATCGAAGTTGCCGAGATACTCCGCCAGCACTTCCGGCGTATCGCGCTCCGGATCGACGGTGATGAGCGCGACCGTCAGGCGGTCGGCGTCGGGACCGAGATCCTCGAGCCAGCCCGATATATCGACCAAGGTCATCGGGCAGACATCGGGGCACCAGGTAAAGCCAAAGAACACCAGCGCCGGTCGCCCGACCCAGTCGGCCGGCACAACGGGCTCGCCGCGGTGATCGACCAGACGCCAGTCCATCGACGAGAGCGGCAGCGGCAGACGTGGATCTTGTTGAACGATCTCCCGATCACGGGTTCGCCACGCGCCGAGCCCGAGCGTGAACGCGAGGCCTCCGGCCACGGCACCGAGGCCGGCGATCACTGTGCGGCGTCGCATGCCGGCGCCTCCGCCCGCATCGACAGCACCTCGGCCGAAACCGTCAGCTCTCCGGCCTGCTCGAATGTCAGGGTGACAGGAAAGGACGCGCCTTCTTCCAGCGTCCGGGTCAGGCCCATCAGCATGCCGTGATAGCCGCCGGGGCGGAGCTCGACCGTCTGCCCGGCAGGCACGGGGACTCGCATGGCGTGCGGCATCGAAGCGACGCCATCCTCGACCGTTGTCTCGTGCAGCATCGGTTGTTCCGCGATCGGCGTTGAGATCGAGACCAATGCGTCGTCGGCTGCCCCCTCATTGCGGATCATCACGTACAGCACACCCGGCCGCTGCGTCCCGATAGAGGCACGCGACCAGACTTGCTCCACCGTGATATCGCCTATCGTGAAGGTCTCGCATGCTATGGCAGGGGGTGCGGCGATGAGAAGGGCCAGGATGATCGCCAATCTTTTCATTGTTTGCCTCACAATCTCGTCTGGAGATCGGCCAGAATTTCCGATGCTGGCGTCCCGTAGCTATACTGCCTGATCCAGTGGCCTTCTGGCCCGATCAGGTAAAGGGCCGAACTGTGCGACATGCTGTAGCCGTCGGGGGAGGCCTCGGCCTCCTGACGCTCGTAGAAAATCTTGAAGCTCTCGGCGGCGGCCCGCGTTTCATCCGCAGTGCCGGCAAGCCCGAGGATCGAGGGATGGAACGCCTCCGTGAATTCGGAAAGCCCCATCTGCCGATCGCGCTCGGGATCGATCGAAATGAACAGCGGCTGCACCTGCGCCGCGTCCTCGCCGAGCCCGTCCATCACCTGCGCCACCTCGGCCAGCGTCGTCGGGCAGACATCCGGGCAGTTGGTAAAGCCGAAGAAGACGAGAAGATACTTGCCCCTGAATTCCTCGCCCGTGCGCTCCCGTCCCGCAGCATCGGCCAAGGCAAAGCTCGGCTGAAAGGTCGCCGCTGCGACAGGCTCTTCGTTTCGCGCGCCGAGCATGAAGCCGGCAGTGCCGATCAGGACCAGCGCTACCGCTGCCCAAAGTGCGATCTGCAGTTTTCTCAACGTCATCTATTCCTTCGCCTCGATGCCATCGGAAGCCTTAGAGGCTTCGGCCTGTCGGGATTCAAGTTCTGCCGGCTCACTACCCGTTGATCTCGGCGATATGGGAATTGCGAGTGGATGCTGATTTTGATCCTTCGCCCCAGTGCCGAAAAGCGGCCCACCGAGGGACGCGCTCCCTGAATTCGTCGTATGGCCTGCCGAGCTCCTGGGAGAGCAGACGTTCCTCACTCCGTATTTGAGTGCTCGCCGATGCCCAGAACAGGAGAGCTGCCAACACCGTCGGGACAGAAGGAATGGCAAGGGCGATTCCGACGAGCAGCAGCAATTGGCCCAGAAACGTCGGGTTGCGGCTGATCCGATAGAGGCCACCGGAAACAAGTTCACCGATTGCGGCCGGATCGACACCCACACGCCAGGACGCCCCCATCGACATCTGAGCGGCAAAGGCGACCATCGCGCCCAGAATGGCGAGAAGGTGTCCGGCGAAGCTCAGAAGAGGCAGCCCACCGTCGGCCCAGAACGGGTCGGCGTTCTGGACTTGCGGAGATGCCAGCCAGATCAGTGGCCCGAGAAAGGCGATAGCGAAGGCGGCGCGGAAGCCCGCAGCGGCTAGCCGGTCGCGGCCGGTCGCCCGCCCGAACAGCCATATCGGCCGCCCCGCGGCCCGGGCCGCCGATACGCCGCCCCAGAAGAAGAGCGCGAGGTAGAGCGCAAAGACGGCGAGCGCCGACCAGCCGAACGGAGACAGCATCTCAGGTCTCCTCCGGATCGAAAGCGAGAAGCCGCAGCGCGTTCAGCGTGACGAGCACCGTCGCCCCGGTATCGGCGAGGATGGCGATCCAGAGCCCGGTAATGCCAAGGATGGTGGTCACCAGAAACACCGCCTTGAGGCCGAGCGCGATCGCCACGTTCTGCCTGATGTTCGCCATGGCTGCGCGAGCAAGGCGTATCTTGCCGGCCACGTCGGTCACCCGATTGCGCAGGATCGCGGCGTCCGCGGTTTCGAGCGCGACATCCGTTCCCGAGCCCATGGCCACGCCGATGTGGGCGGTGGCGAGCGCAGGGGCATCATTGATGCCGTCGCCCACCATCATGACATGGCCCGTGGCCGTCATCTCGCGGACCGCCGCGACCTTGTCTTCAGGCATCAGTTCGGCGCGATGCTCAATGCCCAGCCCAGCGGAAATGGCTGCTGCCGTGCGCCGGTTGTCGCCGGTCAGCATCACCGACGCGATGCCAAGCGCCTTGAGTTGCTGCACCGCGCGGGCGGCATCCTCTCGGGGTTCGTCCCGGAGCGCGACGAGTCCGACAAGCTGGCTCCGGCGGAAGACCGCGACGACGGTCTTGCCTTCATCCTCCATGCCGACCACCGCCCCACGCGTGCTGTCGTCCAACACACCGCGCTCCTCGGCGAACCGTGGAGAGCCTACCCAGGCGGGTTCACCCTCAACGACTGCCTCTGCCCCTTTGCCCGGGAGTGCTCTGGCGGCGGTCGCGGCCAGGGACGGCGCTCCCGCAGCTTCCGCGCGGGTCAAGATCGCTTCCGCCAGAGGATGGCTCGACCCCGCTTCGACGGCGGCAGCCAGCGCCAGCACCTCCGTTCCCGATCCCGAGATCGGCACCACGTCCGTGACGCGCGGCCGCCCGTAGGTCAGGGTCCCCGTCTTGTCGAATGCGACATGCGTGGTGGCCGCCGCGGCCTCGATCACGGCGCCTCCCTTCATCAGGAGTCCGCGCCGCGCGCCGGAAGAAAGCGCAGAGGCGATGGAAGCCGGCACCGAAATCACCAGCGCGCAGGGACATCCGATCAAGAGCAACGCGAGCGCGCGGTAGATCCAGGTATCCCAGGCTTGCGCGAACGCGAGGGGCGGAGTGATCGCCACCAGCACCGCAACCCCGACGACTGCGGGCATGTAGATACGGCTGAAACGATCGATGAAGCGCTCGACCGGCGCCCGGGCGCTTTCCGCTTCCTCGACCAGCCGAATGATACGGGCAATGGTGTTGTCCTCGGCCGACTTGGTGACCCGGACACGCAGCGCCGCCTCGGAATTGATCGAGCCTGCAAAAACCGGGGACCCCGGCTCCTTCAGCTTCGGCACACTCTCCCCCGTGACGGCGCTCTCGTCGACGCCCGAAGTGCCCTCGATCACCTCGCCGTCTGCCGGGACCCGGTCCCCCGGGCGCACCAGAACGATCTGGTCCACTTGCAACTGGTCGGCCGGTATCACCCGTGTCCTGCCGCCGATCTCGAGGAGCGCAGTCTTCGGCACCAGGCGAGCGAGCGCCCGGATCCCGTCGCGCGCCTTGTTCGCCGCCACGCCTTCGAGAACCTCCCCAACAGCGAAGAGGAAGACGACCAGCGCCGCTTCTTCTGCTGCATTGATGACGAGCGCGCCGGTGGCGGCGATGGTCATCAGCATCTCGATCGTGAACGGCATACCCGCTCGGGCGGACGCCACGGCGCGGCGCGCGATTGGCGCAACCCCGATGAGCGTGGCGAGGACGAATGCCCAGGTCGCCACGTCCTGGGAAGCGAGCAGTTTCACGGCCCATGCCGCCGCGAGGAGGAGCCCGGTGCCGATCACCAGTCTGCCCTTCGCAGTTCGATACCAACGCGAACCGGGCGCAGGGCCGGTCTCGGGCTCTGTCGATGCAGTGTCGGGCTCGAGTCCTGCGCCATCCCGCGAGCGGTCCGCACGGGACGCTTGCTCGCCCTCCGGCAGCACGAAGCGTTTTCGGTCGGGGCTCGATCCTTTCGCTGCGATCCCGTAGCCGAGCCGCTTGACGGTCGCCTCGATCTGATCGCGCGGCGTCTGCCCGTCGTCGAGGGTTAGCCGAAGCCGCTCAGTCATAAGCGCCACGTCGACGTCCCTCACGCCCGGCAAGCGTTCGACCGCACCCCGGACCTTGTTGGCGCAGGACGCACAGTCCATCCCGGAAACCGTCCACTCGTAGGTTGCACTGTCGCTCGCTGTCATCACGCCCTTCCACCCGCCCAGCGGGCGACGTTGTATTTACTGAGTCGGGAATGTAAGGTCTCTAGTAGCTATAGCTTCAAGAGGCAATCTGATGCTCACCATCGGAAAATTGGGTGAGGCGGCCGGCGTAAAGGTTCCGACGATCCGCTACTACGAGCAGATCGGGCTCCTGCCGGAGCCGGAGCGCAGCGCCGGAAACCAGCGGCTCTATGGGGATTCGGCGCTGGATCGGCTGGCGTTCATCCGCCACGCGCGCGAGCTTGGGTTTCCGCTGGACGCTATCGGGGACCTTCTGAGCCTCTCCGATGAGCCCGATCAATCCTGCGCAGCCGCCGACGTCATCGCGAAGAAACAGCTCACCGCCGTCAAGGCCCGGATCGCGCGGCTCACGGCGCTGAAGGCAGAGCTCGAGCGCATGATCGCGCAGTGCGCACAGGGCACCGTGGCCGACTGCCGCGTGATCGAGGTGCTGAGCGATCATTCACATTGCGCGCAAGACCACAGGACGTCCGGGGCCGCCGAATGACGGCGCTGCCGACCCTGGCGATCTATGCCGCCGCGGCTCTGGCGGAAATTGCGGGCTGTTTCGCGATCTGGGCTTGGTGGCGCCTCGGCGCCTCAGCGGTTTGGCTGGTTCCAGGCGTTGCGAGCCTGATCGCCTTTGGCTGGCTCCTGGCGCAGATCGACTCGGCCTTCGCCGGGCGCGCCTACGCAGCCTACGGGGGCGTCTACATCGTGGCGTCCGTGCTCTGGATGTGGCTGGCCGAAGGCGAGCGACCCGACCGCTGGGATCTCACAGGCGGCGTCGTTTGCCTTGCGGGCGCGGCCCTGATCCTGCTCGCCCCGCGCGGCGTCTAGACATAAATCCACGCGCAGCCCTTGAATCTCTCTGACTAGAGGAACTAGAACTGCCTCTCGGCCGATTCTTGGGCAGCAAGCTGCCTCTTTTCTGGCGGGGATCGAGTGGCTTGCGCATGCAGGGCAAATGAGGCCGCCTTGATCCGACGGCCAGCACGAACGGAGGCGAACCTGATGACCAAAGAACTGCCAAAGGATCCGGATGAACGTCAGCGCCGTACGCTCTGGACGGTTCTGCTGCTGAATGCGGCCATCGCCATCGGCTTTTTTGCGACAGGTGCATTGGGCGACTCCAGTGCGCTGATCGCCAACGGTCTGGACAACACCTCCGACAGCTTCGTGTACGCCATCAGCCTTTTCGCCCTGTCTCGTTCGGACAAATGGAAGCGTGCGGCCGCTAACGTGTCGGGGGGGCTGCTGCTGATCTTCGCGGCCGGTATCCTGATTGATGCCGTCCGCCGTTTCTACACCGGTTCCGAACCACTCGGCCCGCTCATGATCTCCATGGCGCTCATTGCCGCGGTCGTTAATGGCATCTGCATCTGGCTCCTTGGTCGGCTCGAGGATCCCGACGTGAACGTCCGAGCGGCTAACACATTTAGTCTCAATGACTTCATTTCGAACGGCGGGATTCTCGTCGCAGGCGGTCTGGTCTGGTTGCTGGGCAGCAATTGGCCCGATCTGGTGGTCGGTATCGCGGTCGCCGGCGTCGCCGCCTGGGGCGGTATCGAAATCCTGCGCGACGCGCATGGCGAGCACCACAAGGCGGTCCATCAAGATGACGGCAAGACTTAAGCGAGAACACGATGTCTCACGACCATGGCCACGCACATATCGACCCCAAGTCCGGCGACCGACGGGTTTCCATTGCGATCTGGGCGAACGCGCTTTTGACGGTCGCCCAGATCGTCGGTGGCATCCTGTCCGGCAGCCTCGCCCTGATCGCCGATGCGCTGCACAACTTCTCCGACATGGCGTCCCTCGTGATCGCCTTCGCTGCGCGCAAGATCGCGCGGCGGCCCGCTGACGAGAGGATGACCTTCGGTTACGGCCGCATCGAAATCGTCGCCGCTCTGATCAACTACACCACGCTGATCCTCGTTGGCTTCTATCTCATCTACGAGGGCGGCATGCGGATGATCGACCCGCCCCAGGTCGCTGGCTGGACTGTGGTCATCCTCGGCGGTGTCGCGCTGGTGGTGGACACGCTGACGGCGCTGCTCACCTATTCGATGCAGAAGGGCAGCGTGAACATCCGTGCCCTTTTCCTGCACAACCTGTCGGACGCCCTGGCATCGGTCGCCGTGATCGTGGGTGGCGCGCTGATCATCCTTTACGACATGCGGTGGGTCGATCCGGCGATCACCATCGGCATCGCGCTCTATATCCTCTACTTGGCTTTGACCGAGATCGGTGGGCCGATCCGGACCCTGATGCTCGGCAGCCCGCCGGACATCGACAACGACGCGGTTGTCGCCGCGATGCGTGGCATCGACGGGGTGGCTGACATCCACCACGCCCATTTCTGGCAGATGGAAGAGCATGCTGCTGCGCTCGACACACATGTGGTGGTCGAGGTGAATGCATGGGATCGCCTCGAGGACATCAAGCACGCGATAAAGCGGGCGCTTGAGAGCGAATTTGGCATCACGCACTCGACGCTCGAGTTCGAGCGACAAGATCGGGCCCACCAGAATGCTAGCCTCTATGGACATGGAGGAAAGGAGGATGCGGACTGATGCGAGCTGCAGTGTGGTAACGATCCCAAGATCGCTATAACGGAAACAATGACTTAGGGTGGAGAAGGTTGGATATCAGGCCCATCCCCTCCGCCATATTTCTTTCGTAACCTATTGTTATTAATTGCATTTACGCACCGGGGTTGGTTTTCTTCCCCCGAAAATTCCCCCATTTGCTCTGGGAAGGCCTTAGCTTTTGACAGAACTTGGCGGAAAACGTATCACGGCTGTAGGCCTCGTTTGACTCTTGGTTCATCTAGGCTTTGGCCTAGGGTCAGGATTCATAACCAGTAGATGACGAGGGCGGCTAGGGCGACGGCCGAAAGGAAGACCTTCGGGC
>NZ_VDDD01000029.1 GCF_006151785.1 Paracoccus marcusii | reverse complement strand
TCTGGTCATAGGCGCGGAATTCGCCGAAGTACTTCGTGATGGCCGCCGTCAGCGTCGTCTTGCCGTGGTCAACGTGGCCGATCGTGCCGATGTTGACGTGCGGTTTGTTCCGTTCAAACTTTGCCTTTGCCATGGAATGGCTCCTTGTTCTTCAATGCTTGTAAAGTGGCGGGGCGTGACGCCCCGCCGCAAGATCAGGCGTATTTCTTCTGGATCTCGTCCGAGATGTTCTGCGGAACGGCCTCGTAGTGGTCGAACTGCATCGAGAACACAGCACGGCCGGACGACATCGAACGCAGGTTGTTGATGTAGCCGAACATGTTGGCCAGCGGCACGAAGGCGTCGATGACGTTCGCGTTGCCGCGGCTGTCCTGCCCCCGGACCATGCCACGACGGCTGGTCAGGTCGCCGATGATCGAACCGGTATACTCTTCCGGCGTGACGACCTCGACCTTCATGATCGGCTCCAGCAGCTTGGCGCCGGCCTTGCGCAGGCCTTCGCGCATCGCGGCACGGGCCGCGATCTCGAACGCCAGGACCGAGGAGTCGACGTCGTGGAACGCACCGTCCGTCAGCGCGACCTTGAAGTCGATGACCGGGAAGCCTGCCAGCGGGCCCGAGTCCATGACGGACTTGATGCCCTTCTCGACGCCGGGGATGTATTCCTTCGGCACCGCACCGCCCACGATCTTCGATTCGAACGAATAGCCTTCGCCCGGCTCGGTCGGGGTGATGGTCAGCTTGATGCGGGCGAACTGGCCCGTACCACCGGTCTGCTTCTTGTGCGTGTAGTCGATGTCGGCCGACTGCGAGATGGTCTCGCGATAGGCCACCTGCGGCGCACCGATGTTCGCCTCGACCTTGAACTCGCGCTTCATGCGGTCGACCAGGATGTCGAGGTGAAGCTCGCCCATGCCCTTCATGATCGTCTGGCCCGATTCAAGATCGGTTTCCACACGGAAGGACGGGTCTTCCGCCGACAGGCGCTGAAGGGCCAGGCCCATCTTCTCCTGGTCGGCCTTCGACTTGGGCTCGACGGCGATCTCGATCACCGGCTCGGGGAAGGTCATGGTCTCCAGGACCACCGGCTTGGCCGGATCGCACAGGGTGTCGCCCGTGGTGGTGTCCTTCAGACCGGCCAGCGCGATGATGTCGCCTGCAAAGGCCTCCTCGATCTCCTCGCGGTTGATCGAGTGCATCATCATCATGCGGCCGACGCGCTCGCGCTTGCCCTTGGTGGCGTTCAGCAGCTGATCGCCCTTCTTCATCACGCCCGAATAGATGCGCGTGAAGGTCAGCGAGCCGACGAACGGGTCGTTCATGATCTTGAACGCCAGGCCCGAGAAGGGCATCGCATCGTCCGCACGGCGTTCGATGTTGCGCGTCTCGGTCTCGTCGCCCGGGGTGAAGCCCATGTAGGCCGGCACGTCCAGCGGGTTCGGCAGGAAGTCGATGACCGCGTTCAGCAGGGGCTGCACGCCCTTGTTCTTGAACGCCGAACCTGCGGTGACGGGGAAGAACGACAGCGACAGCGTGCCCTTGCGGATCAGCGCGCGCAGCGTCTCCTCGTCGGGCTCGTTGCCCTCCAGGTAGGCTTCCATGGCGGCGTCGTCCATCTCGACGGCCAGCTCGATCATGTTCGAGCGCCACTCGTCGGCCAGGTCCTTCAGCTCGTCACGGATGGGCTTGCGGACCCAGGACGCGCCCAGATCTTCGCCTTCCCACACCCACTCTTCCATCTTGATCAGGTCGACGATGCCTTCCAGCTTGTCCTCGGCGCCGATCGGCAGGGCGATCGGGCAAGGGATGCCGCCGGTGCGGTCCTTGATCATACGGACGCAGTTGAAGAAGTCCGCGCCGATCTTGTCCATCTTGTTGACGAACACGATCCGCGGAACCTTGTAGCGGTCGGCCTGACGCCAGACGGTCTCGGTCTGCGGTTCGACGCCGGCGTTGGCGTCCAACAGACAGATCGCGCCGTCCAGAACCGCCAGCGAACGCTCGACCTCGATGGTGAAGTCCACGTGGCCGGGGGTGTCGATGATGTTGAAGCGGTACTTCGTGTCCGAAGTCCCCTCGGTGGTGGGGTCTTCCTGACGCTGCCAGAACGTGGTGGTCGCGGCAGACGTGATCGTGATGCCGCGCTCCTGCTCTTGCTCCATCCAGTCCATGGTCGCAGCGCCGTCATGCACTTCGCCGATCTTGTGCGACTTGCCGGTGTAGTAAAGGATGCGCTCGGTCGTCGTCGTCTTGCCGGCATCGATGTGGGCCATGATGCCGAAGTTGCGATAACGCGGAAGCTGATATTCGCGTGCCATGAAGTGGATCCTTTCGCCTTACCAGCGGTAGTGGCTGAACGCCTTGTTGGCGTCGGCCATCTTGTGCGTGTCTTCGCGCTTCTTGACGGCGGTTCCGCGGCCGTTGACGGCATCGGACAGCTCGCCCGCAAGGCGCTCTTCCATCGTGTTCTCGTTGCGCTTGGCCGCGGCCGTGATCAGCCAGCGGATGGCCAGCGCCTCGCGGCGGATCGGACGGACTTCGACCGGGACCTGGTACGTGGCACCACCGACGCGGCGCGAACGCACCTCGACGGACGGCTTCACGTTTTCCAGCGCCTCGTGGAAGACCTCGATGGGCTCGCGCTTGAGGCGGGTCTCGACGCGCTCCAGCGCGTTGTAGACGATCCGCTCGGCAATCGACTTCTTGCCGTCAACCATCAGGTTGTTCATGAATTTGGTCAGCACGCGATCGCCATACTTGGCGTCGGGCAGGACATCGCGCTTCTCAGCGGCGTGACGACGTGACATGGATGCCTCTCCTTACTTCGGACGCTTCGCGCCGTATTTCGAACGACGCTGACGACGGTCTTTGACGCCCTGGGTATCCAGCACACCGCGCAGGATGTGGTAACGGACACCCGGAAGGTCCTTGACGCGGCCGCCGCGGATCAGCACGACGCTGTGTTCCTGCAGGTTGTGCTTTTCGCCCGGGATGTAGGAGATGACCTCGAAGCCATTCGTCAGGCGGACCTTGGCCACCTTACGCATAGCGGAGTTCGGCTTCTTCGGCGTCGTGGTGTAGACGCGCGTGCAGACACCGCGTTTCTGCGGGCAGCCCTGAAGGTGCATGGATTTAGACCGCTGCACTCTCGGCTGCCGCGGCTTGCGGATCAGCTGTTGGATCGTCGGCATTCGGTTCCCCGTCTTGCTCTGTCAATACTCGCAACCCACCGGTTGCGCCGCTTCTCGACGGCATCCTGCGCGAATCGCAAAATGCCAAGCCCGTCCCGCCCATAAAGGGCTGACGGGCATAATTCCAGAGGATCGAGGCTGTTCTGCCCGGACCCTGACCTCACAGGTTCTGGCACCCGATGCGGTTTCCCGCCGGGTCGCGTGGTCATAGGGGGAATCCCCGCCCCTGTCAACAAGCCCCCATGGCCCTGCGGCCTAGCCCAGGCTGCGCGCCAGCGCGGCCAGATCCGCCCGGCGCAGGCCGAAACGGCTGCGCAGCAGCCTGTTCATCGTGCCCTCCTCGGGCTGCCAGGGCAGGCCCGGCCCCATGTCGCCGGAATCGCTGTCGGCATGAATCGAGCGGATGAACATCAGGGGTCGCGTCACCTGAACCCCCGGCATCCACTGCGCCAGCTTGGTGTGGTTGAAATGCAGCGCCGTCCGCGGTGCGTCGGGCGCCAGGAAGATTGTCAGCGCAACCCCCATGTTGTGACAGATCCGCGGGGTGATCTTCAGCTGACCGTCGCGCGCCGCGATGATCAGGCCGCGCCCATAGTCCAGCGACAGCTTGCCCTCGACCTGCCACAGCGGGCTGACGCGCGCAAAATCGGCGCGCGCGCGGGCGATGTAATCGACAGCCACCGCATCGTCGTCGTCATGGCGGAAATGACCGATCACCTGCGCATCCGGGTCCAGATGCGGCGCCACCGCCGCGTGACAGGCCTCCAGGTGATAGTCCATCGCCGGCACCAGCGACAGGCGCAGCTGCGGCACCCGGTCGCACAGGTCGCGCAGCTGGCCCAGCCAGGGTTCGGGCAGGTCCGGCCCGGTCATGATCACCAGCGTGAAGTCTGGATCAGTCTGCGCCAGCCAACCCGGCAGGGCCACGGTCTGGAACCACAGCCAGCGCCGGGCCAGCCGGTCGGGATCGTACAGATAGGCACGGCGCGCCGCGATGCTGTCATGTTCGACCTGATAGCCGCGCAGTCCCAGATAAGAAAAGCGGCACAGTCCCAGCATCTGCACCCGCATCAGCGCCGCCGTCCCAGTTGAGCCTCGCGCCAGATGGTATAGATGCCCGCCCCCACGACAAGGGCCGATCCGACCCAGGTCCAGAGGTCCGGCCAGTCGCCGAAGATCACCAGTCCCAGAAAGATGGCCATCAGCAGCGAGGTATAGCGGAAGGGCGATACGGCCGCGATCTCTCCGACGCGCATGGCGGCCACGGCGCACAGGTAACCGACGGTCAGGAAGGCGCTGCCCAGGGCCAGCAGGGCAAGGTGCCACAGCTGCGGCATCACCCAGCCCTGCCCCAGGCTGAGGACGAACCCGGTCAGCGTGACCAGCACCGCGCCATAGAACGCGATGGTGTTCGAACTGATGTCGCGCCCGAACTGGCGCGTCGACAGGTCGCGCACCGCGACCAGCAGCATCGCCCCAAGCGCGACCAGCGACCAGATGCCGAACGTGCCGCTGCCCGGACGCAGGATGATCAGCACACCCAGCATGCCCACCCCCACCGCCAGGATGCGCCGCCAGCCCAGGGTCTCCTTGAAGAACAGCGCCGCCCCCAGCATCACCACCAGCGGCAGCGACTGCATCACCGCCGTCAGGTCGCCGATGGCCATGCGCTGCAGCGCGTTCAGGAACAGCAGGGTCGAGCCGATCTCTCCGACCAGCCGCAGGACCATCGGCGCGCGGGCGGGGGCCGGAATGCGCAGCCGCAGGCCCCCCGCACGCTGCGCGAGGATCATCAGGGCCAGCAGCACGAACACCCCCCGCAGCGTGATCGCCTGGTACAGCGGAATGTCCTGGACCACGAACTTGATGATCGCATCGTTGCAGGTGAACCCCATCATCGACAGCGTCATCAGCCCTGCCCCGCGCAGGTTGTCGCCCGGTTGTAGCGGTTCTGGCCGGATCGAGGCGGGCCGCGTGCGGCGCAGCGGGGACATCAGGGGCGTGGACATGGCGGCTTTCCGGAACAGGATGGCAGGGGGCTTGCGGCGACGGGTCAGGCCGCCGGAGGATCCCCGCTGTCGGCATCCTGCGCGGGGTGCCGCAACCGCCCTGCCCGTGCGGGACGCGGTGCGGGCACGGATGTCGGCTGCGCCTTGGACCGGTCGATCGACACTCGCGCATCGGCATTGCCGACAGTGACAGGATGCTGACGCAACAGGCCCCGATCGGCCTGATTGCCGACTCCGCCATCGGTGTCACACACGGAAGGCTGGACCATGCCGACAATCGGACGACGCTGGCCCTTCCGCATCGTGAGGGGTTCGGAATGGCGGCCCATGCGGGCCTGGGCGTCTCGTGCCACGATCTGCAACCCGCCCTGCACCGGCAGGGGGAAACGGCACAGACCCAGGGCTTGCATGCGCATCACGGTTCCTTGAACGGCAGATGCAGTATGTGCAGCCCGCAAGGGCGGTCAACCCAAAAGACAAAGGCCCGGCACTGGGTGCCGGGCCTTTGCATCATCAGTCAGGCGTCGCGATCAATCGTCGCTGCCGTCCTGCGGCAGATCCACCGGATCGGCCGCCGGGGTGGCGAAGGACGGCTCGGGCGCGGCCAGGGCTGCGGCAGCCTCGGCCTCGGCGCGGCGTGCCTCGATCACCTCGGCGTCGCGTTCGGTCGCGATGCGGCGAACGCGCGTGGTCGCACCACCGGTGCCCGCCGGGATCAGGCGGCCCACGATGACGTTCTCCTTGAGACCGACCAGCTTGTCGCGCTTGCCTTGGACGGCAGCCTCGGTCAGCACGCGGGTCGTCTCCTGGAAGGAGGCGGCCGAGATGAAGCTGCGGGTCTGCAGGCTGGCCTTGGTGATGCCCAGCAGGACAGGCTCGCCCGTGGCGGGACGTCCGCCGCGTGCCTCGATCTTGGCGTTCTCCTCGACGAACTCGTCACGCTCGACGTTCTCGCCCTTCAGCAGCGTGGTGTCGCCGCCGTCCAGGATCTCGATCTTCTGCAGCATCTGGCGAACGATCACCTCGATGTGCTTGTCGTTGATCTTCACGCCCTGCAGTCGATAGACGTCCTGCACCTCGTCGATGAGATAGTCGGCCAAGGCCTCGATCCCCATGATGCGCAGGATGTCATGCGGCGCAGGATTGCCGTCCATGATGTAGTCACCCTTCTGCACGAAGTCGCCTTCCTGCACCGGGATGTGCTTGCCTTTCGGCACCATGTACTCGACGGGGGTCAGACCCTCCTCGGACGGCTCCAGCGTGATGCGGCGCTTGTTCTTGTAGTCCTTGCCGAAGCGGACATAGCCGTCGATCTCGGCGATGATCGCGTGATCCTTGGGACGACGCGCCTCGAACAGTTCCGCCACGCGCGGCAGACCACCGGTGATGTCCTTGGTCCGCGCGCCTTCGCGCGGGATGCGGGCCACCACGTCGCCGGGCTTGATCTCCTGGCCGTCCTCGATCGACAGCACGGCATCCACCGACATCGGATAGCTGACCGGGTTGCCCTGGTCGTTGCGCACCGGTTCGCCGTTGGCGTCCATGATGATGATCTCGGGCTTGAGGTCGTTGCCCTTGGGGGCCGACCGCCAGTCGGTGACGATCTTCTGGGTCATGCCCGTCGCATCGTCGGTCTCGTCGCGGACCGAGATCCCCGACAGCAGGTCGACGAACTTGGCGATGCCGCCCTTCTCCGCGATGATCGGCAGGGTATAGGGGTCCCATTCGAACAGCTTCGCGCCGCGGATGACCCGCTCGCCTTCCTTCACGAACAGCTTGGAGCCGTAGAACAGCTTGTGGCTGGCGCGCTCCTGCCCCTGATCGTCCATGACCAGAATCTGCATGTTGCGCGACATCACGACCTGCTCGCCATTGGCGTTTTCCAGGATGCTCTCGTTGCGGAAGGCGATCGTACCCTCGTGCGAGGCGGCCTGGAACGACTGCTGGCCACCCTGCGCGATGCCGCCGATGTGGAAGGTCCGCATCGTCAGCTGGGTGCCCGGTTCGCCGATCGACTGCGCGGCGATGATGCCGACAGCCTCGCCGATGTTGACCAGCGTGCCGCGGGCCAGATCGCGGCCATAGCACAGCGCGCAGATCCCGTCCTCGGATTCGCAGGTCAGCGCCGAACGGATGCGCACGGACTGCACGCCCGCCGCCTCGATGGCGTCGGCCTTGCGTTCGTCGATCACCTCGTTGGCGCGGACGATGATCTCGTCCTCGCCCGGCACCAGCACGTCCTCGGCCGCGGTCCGGCCTAGCACGCGCTCGGCCAGCGGGCTGATGACCTCGCCGTCGTTCACGGCGGCGGATGCGGTGATCGCGCGCTCGGTTCCGCAGTCATGCTCGCGGATGATGCAGTCCTGGGCGACGTCGACCAGACGACGCGTCAGATAGCCCGAGTTCGCGGTCTTCAACGCGGTGTCCGACAGACCCTTCCGGGCGCCGTGGGTCGAGTTGAAGTATTCAAGAACGGTCAGACCTTCCTTGAAGTTCGAGATGATCGGCGTCTCGATGATCTCGCCCGACGGCTTGGCCATCAGGCCCCGCATGCCGCCCAGCTGCTTCATCTGGTTGACCGAACCCCGCGCACCGGAATGCGCCATCATGTAGACAGAGTTCGGCTCCATCTCGGCGCCGTTCTCGTCGCGCTTGTTGGCCGAGATGGTGGACATCATGGCCTCGGTCACGCGGTCGTTGCACTTCGACCAGGCGTCCACGACCTTGTTGTACTTCTCGCCCTGGGTGATCAGGCCGTCCAGATACTGCTGTTCGAACTCCTTCACCTGCTCCTGGACCTCGCCGACGATGGTCCACTTGGTGTCGGGCACGACCATGTCGTCCTTGCCGAAGCTGATGCCGGCACGGAAGGCCTCGCGGAAGCCCAGACCCATGATCTGGTCGCAGAAGATCACCGATTCCTTCTGGCCGCAGTAGCGGTAGACGGTGTCGATGACGACCTGCACGTCCTTCTTGCGCAGCAGGCGGTTGACCAGCTCGAACGGCGCCTTGGCGTTCAGCGGCAGCAGACCGCCAAGCCGCAGGCGGCCCGGGGTGGTCTCGAAACGCTTCCAGACCTCGTTGCCGTTCTGGTCGATCTGCTTCAGGCGCGCCTGGATCTTGGCGTGCAGATGCACCTCGCCGGCGGCCAGGGCATGCTCGACCTCGTCGATGTTGGCAAAGGCCATGCCCTCGCCCTTCATGCCGTCACGCTGCATCGAGACGTAGTACAGGCCCAGGATCATGTCCTGCGACGGCACGATGATCGGCGCGCCGTTGGCGGGCGACAGCACGTTGTTCGTCGACATCATCAGGACGCGCGCTTCCAGCTGCGCCTCCAGCGACAGGGGCACGTGCACGGCCATCTGGTCGCCGTCGAAGTCGGCGTTGAAGGCCGAACAGACCAGCGGGTGCAGCTGGATCGCCTTGCCCTCGATCAGGATCGGCTCGAATGCCTGGATGCCAAGACGGTGCAGCGTGGGCGCACGGTTCAGCAGGACCGGGTGCTCGCGGATGACCTCGTCCAGGATGTCCCAGACTTCGGGGCGCTCCTTCTCGACCAGCTTCTTGGCCTGCTTGACGGTGCTGGACAGACCCTTCGCCTCAAGCCGCGAATAAATGAACGGCTTGAACAGCTCCAGGGCCATCTTCTTCGGCAGGCCGCACTGATGCAGCTTCAGCTCGGGACCGGTCACGATGACCGAACGACCCGAAAAGTCGACGCGCTTGCCCAGAAGGTTCTGGCGGAAGCGGCCCTGTTTGCCCTTCAGCATGTCGGACAGCGACTTCAGCGGGCGACGGTTGTTCCCGGTGATGACGCGGCCGCGACGGCCGTTGTCGAACAGCGCGTCGACCGATTCCTGCAGCATGCGCTTTTCGTTGCGCACGATGATGTCGGGCGCACGCAGCTCGATCAGCCGCTTGAGGCGGTTGTTGCGGTTGATGACGCGCCGATACAGGTCGTTCAGGTCCGACGTGGCGAACCGGCCGCCGTCCAGCGGGACCAGCGGGCGCAGTTCCGGCGGAATGACCGGGATCACGGTCAGGACCATCCATTCCGGACGGTTGCCCGATTCCAGGAAGCTCTCGACGATCTTCAGGCGCTTGATGATCTTCTTCGGCTTCAGCTCGCCGGTGGCGGCCTTCAGGTCCTCGCGCAGCTGGTCGGCGGTCGCCGCCAGGTCGATGTTCGACAGCATCGCACGGATGGCCTCGGCACCGATATCCGCCTGGAAGGCGTCGGCACCGAAGTTGTCCTGCGCGTCCAGGAACTCTTCCTCGGACAGCAGCTGGCCATAGGTCAGGTCGGTCAGACCCGGCTCGATAACGACATAGTTCTCGAAGTAGAGGATCCGCTCCAGATCGCGCAGCGTCATGTCCAGCATCAGGCCGATGCGCGACGGCAGCGACTTCAGGAACCAGATATGCGCGACCGGCGCGGCCAGTTCGATATGGCCCATCCGCTCGCGGCGGACCTTCTGCAGGGTCACCTCGACGCCGCATTTCTCGCAGACCAGGCCGCGATACTTCATGCGCTTGTACTTGCCGCACAGGCACTCATAGTCCTTGATCGGACCAAATATGCGCGCGCAGAACAGGCCGTCACGCTCGGGCTTGAACGTGCGGTAGTTGATGGTCTCGGGCTTCTTCACCTCGCCGAAGGACCAGGCCAGAATTTCTTCGGGCGAGGCCAGCGAGATCTTGATTTCATTGAACTGCCGCGGCGGGGCCAGCGGGTTCAGGGGGTTGGTGGCGAGTTCCTGGTTCATTCTCAATTCCTAATGAAGGGCACGGAGGAAGGGGTGGTGAGGGCGCGGGCCCTCACTCCTCCTCGTCCGCATCCAGGAGTTCCATGTTGAGGCCCAGACCCCGGACCTCCTTGACCAGCACGTTGAACGATTCCGGCACGCCCGCCTCGAAGTTGTCCTCGCCCTTGACGATGGACTCATAGACCTTCGTGCGGCCGGCGACGTCGTCCGACTTGACCGTCAGCATTTCCTGCAGCGTGTAGGCCGCGCCATAGGCTTCCAGGGCCCAGACCTCCATCTCGCCAAGACGCTGGCCGCCGAACTGGGCCTTGCCGCCCAGGGGCTGCTGCGTGACCAGCGAGTACGGACCCGTGGAACGCGCGTGCATCTTGTCGTCGACCAGGTGGTGCAGCTTCAGGACGTACTTCATGCCCACGGTGACCTTGCGGGCGAACTGTTCGCCCGAACGGCCATCGAACACCACCGACTGGCCCGACGTGTCGAACCCGGCACGGGTCAGCGCGTCGTTGACGTCGGCCTCCTTGGCGCCGTCGAAGACCGGCGTCGCGATCGGCACGCCCGTGCGGACGGTGCCCGCATGCTCGCGCAGGGTCTCGTCGTCCAGGCCGTCGAACATCTCGGAATACAGCTCGTCGCCGTAACCGATGCGCATCGCCTCGCGGACCGGAGTCATGTCGCCGTTGCGGCGATACTCTTCCAGCGCCTCGTCGATCTTGAGGCCCAGGGCGCGGCTGGCCCAACCCATGTGGGTCTCCAGGATCTGACCCACGTTCATGCGCGACGGCACGCCCAGGGGGTTCAGAACCAGGTCGACGGGAGTGCCGTCCGCCAGGAACGGCATGTCCTCCATCGGGACGACCTTGGACACGACGCCCTTGTTGCCGTGACGACCGGCCATCTTGTCCCCCGCCTGAAGCTTGCGCTTCACGGCGACGAACACCTTGACCATCTTCATCACGCCCGGCGGCAGGTCGTCGCCCTGACGGACCTTCTCGACCTTGTCCTCGAAGCGGGCCTCCAGCAGCTTCTTCTGGGTGTCGTACTGACCGTTCAGCGCCTCGACATCCTTGGCGATGTCCTCTTCGCTGACGGCCAGCTGCCACCACTGGCCGCGGGACATGGTGCCCAGCAGCTCCTCGGTGATCTCCGTCCCCGACTTGATGCCTTTCGGCCCCTTCAGGGCGGTCTTGCCCAGGATCAGGGTCTTCAGACGCGCATAGATGTTGCGGTCCAGGATGCCCTGTTCGTCGTCGCGGTCGCGCGCCAGACGCTCGACTTCCTCGCGCTCGATCTGCAGGGCACGCTCGTCCTTGTCGACGCCGTGGCGGTTGAACACCCGGACCTCGACGATCGTGCCATAGGCACCCGGCGGCAGACGCAGCGAGGTGTCGCGGACGTCGGACGCCTTCTCACCGAAGATGGCACGCAGCAGCTTTTCTTCCGGCGTCATCGGGCTTTCGCCCTTGGGGGTGATCTTGCCCACCAGGATGTCACCCGGACCGCATTCGGCGCCGATATAGACGATGCCGGCTTCATCCAGGTTGCGCAGGGCTTCTTCGCCCACGTTCGGGATGTCACGGGTGATCTCTTCCGGCCCCAGCTTGGTGTCGCGGGCCGCAACCTCGTATTCATCGATATGGATCGAGGTGAACACATCATCGCGGTGGATCCGCTCGGAGATCAGGATCGAGTCCTCGTAGTTGTAGCCGTTCCACGGCATGAAGGCGACGACCACGTTCCGGCCGATCGCCAGTTCGCCCTGGTCGGTCGAGGGACCGTCCGCGATGACCTGGTTGGCCACGACTTTCTCTCCGACCTTCACCAGCGGGCGCTGGTTGATGGTCGAGGACTGGTTCGAACGCTTGAACTTGCGCAGACGATAGATGTCCACGCCCGCGTCGCCCGCGCCCATGTCCTCGGTCGCCCGGACCACGATCCGCTGCGCATCGACCTGGTCGATGATGCCGCCGCGGCGCGCCATGATCGCGGCGCCCGAATCGCGCGCCACGGTGGCTTCCATGCCGGTGCCCACGAACGGCGCCTCGGCACGCAGCAGAGGCACGGCCTGACGCTGCATGTTCGAGCCCATCAGCGCGCGGTTGGCGTCGTCATTCTCAAGGAACGGGATGAGCGCGGCCGCGACCGAAACCAGTTGCTTGGGCGACACGTCGATCAGGTCGACCGCATCTACCGGGTTCAGCATGAAGTCGCCCGACTGGCGGGTCGAGATCAGCTCGTCGGTGAAGTTGCCGTTCTCGTCCAGGGTCGCGTTGGCCTGCGCCACGGTGTGACGCATCTCCTCGGTCGCGGACATATAGACGACGTCGTCGGTCACGTGACCGTCGACCACCTTGCGATAGGGCGTCTCGATGAAGCCGTACTTGTTCACCCGTGCAAAGGTGGCAAGGCTGTTGATCAGGCCAATGTTCTGGCCTTCCGGCGTCTCGATCGGGCACATCCGGCCGTAATGGGTCGGGTGGACGTCGCGAACCTCGAAGCCTGCGCGTTCGCGTGTCAGACCGCCCGGCCCAAGGGCCGACAGGCGACGCTTGTGCGTCACTTCGGACAGCGGGTTCGTCTGGTCCATGAACTGCGACAGCTGGCTGGAGCCGAAGAATTCACGCACCGCCGCCGCTGCGGGTTTCGCGTTGATCAGGTCCTGCGGCATGACGGTGTCGATCTCGACGCCGGACATGCGCTCGCGGATGGCACGCTCCATGCGCAGCAGGCCGACACGGTACTGGTTCTCCATCAGCTCGCCGACCGAACGCACCCGGCGGTTGCCCAGGTGGTCGATGTCGTCGATCTCGCCCTTGCCGTCGCGCAGTTCGACCAGGCCGCTGATGCAGGACACGATGTCCTCGTGGCGCAGCGTGCGCTGCGTGTCAGGGGCGTCCAGATCAAGGCGCATGTTCATCTTGACCCGGCCCACGGCGGACAGGTCGTAACGCTCGCTGTCGAAGAACAGCGAGTTGAACAGGTTCGACGCGGCCTCGACGGTGGGCGGCTCGCCCGGGCGCATGACGCGATAGATGTCCATCAGCGCGCCTTCGCGGCCCATGTTCTTGTCGGCCGCCATCGTATTGCGGATGTAGGGACCCACGTTGACGTGGTCGATGTCCAGAACCGGCACGTCGGTGATGTCGTTGTCCAGCAGCACCTTCAGCAGGCCGCCGGTCATCTCGCCCTGCTTGTCGTATTCCGCGGTGATCTCGTCGCCGGCCTCGGCATAGATGAAGCCGGTCTGGTCGTTGACGATGTCCTTGGCGACGAAGCGGCCGACGATGCGCTCGAACGGGACGAACAGGTTCAGCTGCTCTTCGGATTCCAGCAGCTTCTTCACAAGGCGCGGGGTGACCTTCTCGCCGGCCTTCGTGATGACCTCGCCGGTATCGGCGTTCACCAGGTCATAGGCAGGCCGGGTGCCGCGCACGCGCTCCGGGAAGAACCGCGTCACCCAGCCCTGCTCGCGCCCCTCGCGGCGCAGGGAGTAGGTCACGGTCTCGTAGAACGCGTCCATGATCGCCTCCTGATCCATGCCCAGGGCATAGAGCAGCGTCGTCACCGGCAGCTTGCGGCGGCGGTCGATCCGAGCGAACACCAGGTCCTTGGCGTCAAATTCGAAGTCCAGCCACGAGCCGCGATAGGGAATGATGCGGCAGGCGAACAGCAGCTTGCCCGAGGAATGGGTCTTGCCGCGGTCATGGTCGAAGAACACGCCCGGGCTGCGGTGCATCTGGCTGACGACCACGCGCTCGGTGCCGTTCACGATGAACGTGCCGTTCGTCGTCATCAGGGGCATGTCGCCCATGAAGACGTCCTGCTCCTTGATGTCCTTGACGGATTTCGCCCCGGTGTTCTCGTCGACATCGAACACGATCAGACGCAGGGTGACCTTAAGCGGCGCGGCATAGGTCATGTCGCGCTGCTGGCACTCGTCCACGTCGTATTTCGGCTTCTCCAGCTCGTACTTGACGAACTCCAGCGTGGCCGTCTCGTTGAAGTCCTTGATCGGGAACACCGACTGGAACACGCCCTGGATGCCGTCACCATCGTTATGACCGCTGCCCTCGCCCGAGTTCAGGAACAGGTCATAGGAGGATTTCTGAACCTCGATCAGGTTCGGCATCTCCAGAACTTCACGGATGTTGCCATAATAGCGGCGGATCCGCTTTTGGCCGACATAAGCTTGCGCCATGGGGTCTTGTCACCTTTCGTCTTCGCGCGCGTCCGGGTCGGGGCCCCCGGAACGCACCTACGAATGCAGGGGTGAGGTTCCATTCGTGCCACGCGTCCCACCGCGCGGCTCCCGAACCTCGAACATGCCCTGAAGGAATGTCCGCCAGCCGGACCGCCCTTCAAGACAGGTTCGGCAGGGACCGGGAAACCCCGGACCCTGCCTGTCTTCAACCGATCAAAGGATCGATTACTTCAGCTCGACCTTGGCGCCGGCTGCTTCCAGCTTCTTCTTCACTTCTTCGGCGTCGGCCTTGGAAGCGCCTTCTTTGACCTTGCCGCCAGCTTCGACCAGGTCCTTGGCTTCTTTCAGGCCCAGACCGGTGATGCCGCGAACTTCCTTGATCACGTTGATCTTGTTGGCGCCGGCTTCGACCAGGACGACGTCGAATTCGGTCTTCTCTTCGGCGGCTTCTGCCGAAGCAGCGGGGCCAGCCATCATGACGGCGCCACCGGCAGCCGGCTCGATGCCGTACTCATCCTTCAGGATGGTCTTCAGTTCCTGGGCTTCCAGCAGGGTCAGGCCCACGATTTCTTCGGCGAGTTTCTTCAGATCAGCCATTTTTCCGTTCTTTCCAGTTAATGTTCCAACGTCGGGTCTTCAACCACCAGTCGGGAATAGGTTGCTTACGCAGCCTCACGTTCCTCGAGGGTCGTGAGGATGCTCGCGATGTTCGAAGCAGGCGCGCCAATGGCACCGGCGATGTTCGAAGCGGGCGCACCGAGGCACGACACGATCTGAGCGATCAGCTCATCACGCGACGGCATCGAGGCGACGGCTTTCACACCGGCCGGATCCAGGGCCGAACCACCCATCGCACCGCCCAGGATCACGAAACGATCGTTATCCTTGGCGTACTTGTCGGCGATCCGCGCAGCAGCGGTCGGATCCTCCGAATAGGTGATCACGGTCATGCCCGTCAGGTAGTCGGCGATGCTTGCGCAAGGCTTTCCTTCCAGGGCGATCTTGGCGAGCTTGTTCTTGGCAACGCGAACCGAACCACCCGCTTCGCGCATGCGCGCGCGGAGGTCCTGCATATGTGCAACCGTCATCCCCTCGTAGTGGGCAACCACCACGACGCCAGAGCTTTCGAAGATCTGGCCGAGTTCCTCGACCAGCTGTTCTTTCTGTGCTCTATCCACGGTTTCACTCCAAGTTGGGGGTTTCCCCCCGGCTCTCACTTTTCCCGGTCTCGAACGGGACCGGGTCGGGTCCGTTAGGGCAAGATCACCCGAAGGACTGGGCCTTCGGAAAAACGCTTCCCCATCTCAGGAAGGCAATTAAGCAAGGTTTCCCCCGCACCCTCCGTCTCGGACAGGACAGGGCCGCGTGCGGCCCCGCCATTCCCCGCCCTTGTCCGGCGGGGAAATTCCTGTGGTCAGTTCGCGGTCGCAGAGACCACGTCGATCGACACGCCCGGACCCATGGTCGAGCTGATCGAGACCTTTTTCATGTAGGTGCCCTTGGCACCCGTCGGCTTGGCGCGGCTGACTGCGTCCACGAAGGCGCGCAGGTTCTGGGCCAGCTTGTCCTCGTCGAACGAGACCTTGCCGATGCCGGCATGGACGACGCCCGCCTTCTCGGCCTTGAACTGGACTTCGCCGCCCTTGGCTGCTTCGACGGCCGATTTCACGTCCATCGTCACGGTGCCGACCTTGGGGTTCGGCATCAGGTTGCGCGGTCCCAGGATCTTGCCCAGACGGCCGACCAGCGGCATCATGTCCGGCGTCGCGATGCAACGGTCGAACTCGATCTTGCCGGACTGGATGGTCTCCATCAGGTCCTCGGCGCCGACGATGTCCGCACCGGCGGCCTTGGCTTCGTCAGCCTTGGGGCCACGGGCGAACACGGCGACGCGGACGTCCTTGCCGGTGCCTGCGGGCAGGGTCACCACGCCGCGGACCATCTGGTCGGCGTGACGCGGGTCGACGCCCAGGTTCAGCGCGATCTCGACGGTCTCGTCGAACTTGGCCGAGGCCTGTGCCTTGACCAGCTTGACGGCGTCCTCGACGGTCAGGTTGGCCTTGCCTTCGAAGGCGGCGCGGGCGGCGGTCTTCTTCTTGGAAACGTTTGCCATGATCAGCCCCTCACCTCGATGCCGATCGACCGGGCGGAACCGACGATGATCTTCATCGCGGCATCCACGTCGTTCGCCGACAGGTCCTTCATCTTGGTCTCGGCGATCTCGCGGATCTGCTTGACCGTCACGGTGCCTGCGGTGGCACGGCCCGGCTTGTCCGAACCCTTGGCGCGGTTGCGCTTGCCGACCGGCTTCAGGCCGGCTGCCTTTTTGAGCAGGAAGGACGCGGGCGGCGTCTTCGTCTCGAAGGTGAACGACTTGTCGGCATAATAGGTGATGACGACGGGCACGGGCGAACCCTGCTCCATCTCCTGGGTCTTGGCGTTGAACTCTTTGCAGAACGCCATGATATTGATGCCGCGCTGACCCAGGGCCGGGCCGACGGGGGGCGACGGGTTCGCTTGGCCCGCCTTGATCTGCAGCTTCAGGCTGCCAACAACTTTCTTGGCCATCTGGCCTTCTCCTTTGTCATCAAGCCCCGCGCGGGGGCCGATTTAGCGGTGCGGCCTCACGGCCTCCCGCAGCCGATCACGAAGATTTCGAAACCTGCGTGAATTCCAGTTCGACCGGCGTCGGCCGGCCAAAGATCGACACCGTCACCTTGATGCGCGAGGAAATCTCGTCGATCTCCTCGACCATCCCGGAGAACCCCTCGAACGGGCCGTCGGTCACGCTGACCTTTTCGCCCACGTCAAAGCGGATCAAGTTGCGCGGCGCGGCGGGTGCGCCGTCGTCCGAGCGGTGCAGCATCATGTTCACTTCGTCGTCGCGCATCGGCATCGGTTTGCCCTGCGCGCCCAGAAAGCCGGTGACGCGGTTGATCGAGTTGACCAGGTGATAGGTCCGGTCCGACATCTCCATGTGCACCAGCACATAGCCGGGCATGAAGCGGCGCTCGGACGTCACCTTCTTGCCGCGACGGATCTCGATCACTTCCTCGGTCGGGACCAGGACCTCGTCGATCTGGTCGTCCAGGCCCTTCTCGGCGACGGACTGGCGAATCGCCTCGGCGACCTTCTTTTCGAAGTTCGACAGGACGCTGACCGAATACCAACGTTTTGCCATGTCTCGATCGACCCCTGCTCATCTTTCGGGAATCACGCGGACAGCGCGCCAACCCTTTGAATTCCATGTCGTCCGGAAATATGCAAATCGGCGCGCATGCGCATTCGATGCACGCCGTGTCCCGGACAGTCGGGGGGAAATACCGCCCCCCGCCCGCAATTGCAAGCCCCGATCAGCCGCTGATCAGGCGCAGCCCCTGCGTCAGACCGGTGCGGATCGTCAGGTCGACCAGGAAGAAGAACAGGCTGGTGATCGAGGCGAAGATCAGGACCATGATGGTCGTGGTGATCACCTCGCGGCGCGTCGGCCAGGAAATCTTGGCGGCTTCGGCGCGGACCTGGTTGATGAACTGGACGGGATTGGCCACGGGCGGCTCCTTGGGCAAATGCGACCGCGGGTCTAGCCGGGCACGCCCGGCTTTTCAACCCTGATCGCGGTCAGGACGCAGGTCTGGCGGAAGGACCTGGCAGGGGCAGGGGGACTCGAACCCACGACCCTCGGTTTTGGAGACCGATGCTCTACCAACTGAGCTATACCCCTGAGGTCGGGCCTGATTAGTGCCACCCTGTCCGCCCGTCAAGCAGATATCGGACCGCTACAGATGGCGCGGAAACTCGATCTTGGGGCAGCGGTCCTGAACCACGGTGATGCCGCGTGCGCGGGCACGTTCGGCGGCCGCGTCGTCGCGCACGCCAAGCTGGGTCCAGATCACCTGCAGGTCGGGCAGATGGGCCAGCGCCTCGTCGACCACCTGCCCCACCGCGTCCGAGCGGCGGAAGATGTCGACAAGCTGCACCCCTTCGGCGGCCGGAATGTCGGCCAGCGTCGCATAGACGCGCTCTCCCAGGATGGTCTGGCCGTCGTGACCGGGATTGATCGGGATGACGCGGATGCCTTGGGACTGCAGATAGCGGGCGACGCCCCAGCTTGGCCGCGCCTCGTTGGGGGACAGGCCCACCATCGCCACGACCTTGGTGTCGCGGGCGATGCGCGCGATGTCGTGATCCTCGTCCGTGTGGATGTCCATGATCGTCCCTCCTCCGGGCCGCAGCCGCAGGTTGCAGCCTCTCATAGAAAAAGCGCCCGGTCCATACGATGGCCGGGCGCAAGTCGCGGAACGAGGGACAGTGATCTGGACATGACCGTTCCGGGGTCATGCCATGCGGTGTAAATGGGCATCAGGCAGAAAAGTTCCACCCCGCTCACGCATTTGTGATTCTTGTGTCGCCAGCGTCAGCGCCACAGGCGCTGAGCCTCTGCCACGATCCCGGCGGGGTCACTGGACAGGCGCCGTTCCGCGGCACCTGATTCCAGCAGGTACAGCCTGCCCGCCACCACCGCGAAGTGGCGCGGATCACCCATCTGCGGACGTCCGTCCACGATGGACACAGGGCACATCCCGTCCAGCGCCGGGGCAAAGGATCGCGGGTTGGCCTCGAACCGGGCGCGATTCTCCTCGGATGCGAAATGCCACAACTGGCCCTTCCACATCGTCGCGATGTCGCTGCGCCCCGGGGTCGGGCGACCGGCCTGCGCATAGCCCACCGGGTCGAACCCGCCCACGGCCCAGTCCTGCGCCGCCGCGGGAAGCGCGGCCGCAAGGCTGATCAGCAGGCACAGGACAGAGGCTTTCATGACGACTCGACGGTTGCGGTCCGGTCTACTTGACAGCAGCCGGACCAAATCTCAACGCGCGTGACATAATCGTCGCAGGGATGTGATATTCAGGCACGCCCCGCGGCATACAGGGCCACGGCGGCGGCATTCGATACGTTCAGCGACCCGAAATCGGCAGCAAAGGGAATCCGCGCGACATGGTCGCAGGTCTTCATCGTCAGCTCCCGCATGCCCGGCCCTTCGGCGCCCATCACCAGGCAGACCGCCCTGCCCGACAGGTCCGACATCAGGTCGGGCAATGATTCGGTGCCGGTGCCGTCCAGACCCACCAGGATGAAGCCCATGTTCTTCAGCTGAGTCAGCGCCTCGGCCAGGTTCGGCACGCGCAGATAGGGCTGACGCTCCAGCGCGCCCGACGCCGTCTTGGCCAGGGCGCCAGTCTCGGGGGCGGAATGGCGGTGCGGGGCGATGACCGCGCGCGCGCCGAACACCTCGGCCGACCGCAGGATCGCACCGACGTTGTGCGGGTCGGTCACCCGGTCCAGCGCGACCAGCAGCGGCCGCGTCTCTCCGGGAGCCTCGCGCAGCGCGACCTCGGACAGGCTGCCCCATTTCAGCGGCTTGACCTCCAGCGCAGCGCCCTGGTGGACGCTTTCGGCGGCCAGCCCCACGGCCTTGTCGAAGATGCGCGGATCGGTGATCTCGGGCTCCATCCCGTGCAGATCGCCAAGCCGGGCCAGCGCATTCTGGGTGACCACCAGGCGCAGCTTCTGGCGCACAGGGTTGGCCAGTGCGTCGCGGACCGCGTGCAGGCCGAACAGCCAGACCGTCTCGGCGGCGGCCGCGCGCCGGGCGCGTTCCTTGTCGATGACCCATGTGGGCTTCTTGGCGTTTCCGCTCTTGTCGGACATGCGCGGCCTCCTTTCCTTGTGGACCCTTCTCTGCGCGCAGGGCGCGCATCGCGCAAGCCCCGGAAATCCGCTTGACGCCCCCCGACGGGGCGGCTAATCACCCCGCACGCCGAAAGCGATCGGCGGGCGACGTGCTGCAAGGTGCGGCAGCGGACTGTAACTCCGCCGGGGAGACCCACGCCTGGTTCGATTCCAGGGTCGCCCACCACTTTCCCGGCATTCCGGATGATCAAGTGGTGGCAGGGACCATCCTTGCGGTGGGGCTTTTGCTGTCCCCGCACAATCGCTAGGCTGAACCCGATCACGTTCCGCAAAGGATGTCGGGTGCCCCCCAGGAAACTTAAGCAGCCCAATCTGCTGATCGTCGCCCAGGCCGGACGGCTGGAGTTCGAGGCCGTGATCTTCATGGCCAGCCTGCGCGCGCATGCCCCGGACTTCACGGGCACGGTGTTCATCGCCGAACCCACCCCCGACGGCGCCTGGAGCGGGCATGATACGGCCATATCCGACCCGTGCCGCCAACTGCTGACCGATTTCGGCGCCATGATCGTGCCGTTCACCGCGCGCCATTTCGGCGCCTCCTATCCCCAGGGCAACAAGATCGAGGCCCTGTCGGTCCTGCCTGCGGGCAAACCGTTCCTGTTTCTGGACACCGACACGCTAATCACCGGGCAACTGGACCGGGTCCGCTTCGACTTCGCCCGGCCATCCGCCTCGATGCGGCGCGAGGGGACCTGGCCCAAGCCGCCGCTTTACGGCCCGGGATATCACGGCATCTGGCAATCGCTTTACGACCGGTTCGGGTTGTCCTTCGCCCCCACGCTGGACCTGTCGCAGCCTGACGAACACTGGGAACGCTATCTTTACTTCAACGCAGGCTGGTTCTTCGGGTCCGACCCGGCAGAGTTCGGCCAGCGGTTCCTGGCCTGGGCGCTGGCCTTGCGCGACAGCCCGCATGACGCATTGGCCTGCCAGGTGATGGACCCGTGGCTGGACCAGGCGGTGCTGCCGCTGGTCATCCACAGCCTGGGCGGCGGGCGGCCCGGCCCTGCGCTGGACGGTCTGGACGGCGACGTGACCTGCCATTACCGCCGGCTGCCGCTCCTCTATGCCCGCGACCCCGAGGCCGCGATCACCGCGCTGGAGGGCGCCGTCGCCGCCAAGAAGGTCAAGCGCGTGCTGCGGGAGTGGGAGCCTGCGCGCAAGCTGATCTATCAGGACAAGGGACGCCAGAAGGTGCGCCCGATCTTTGCCGACAGGCCGACCCCTGCCCCGGAAAAGACGATTCGCAACCAGTTGAAGGCACGGGGGTGGTGGCTGGTCTAGCGCCGCGCCAATCGGATCGGGCCGCGCGGATCGGGCCCCACGGGGCGCCCCTTCTGCAGGACGGCGATGTTCCCCTCCGCCGCCATCTGCAGCGCCAGCCGCCGCAGCGGGTCCATCAGCGGGCGCCAGTCATCGGCCAGATCGCGGGCGATCCGGCTGGGGCAGCAGGTCGTGCCCGGCCGCAACCGGGCGACCTGCGCAAGGATCGCCCCGCGCAGGTCGTCATCGGTCATCCCAGGGCCGCGTCGCAGCGCGCGCAGACGCCCGGATGGGCATGCGTGCCGACATCGGGCAGGATCTTCCAGCAGCGCTGGCATTTCTCGCCCTCGGCGGTCTCGAAGACGACGCCGATGCCCGGGGTCTCGGCCATGCGGAACGCCTCGGTGGGCGCGGGGTCCGCGGTCAGCGACAGGTCCGACGTGATGCACACATCCGCGAAGGCCACCGACTTCAGCGCGGCCAGCATCTGGGCATCCTCGACATGGACGACGGGCGCGGCCTCCAGGCTGGCGCCGATGGTCTTGTCGGTCCGCTTGACCTCCAGCGCGGCGGTCACCACGCGGCGGGCGCGGCGGACATGCTCCCATTTCGCGGCCAGCGGTTCGTTGAGCCAATCGGCGGGGGTCTGCGCGAAATCATGCAGATGCACGCTGTCATCTTCGGACGGGAAGCGCGACAGCCAGACGTCCTCCATCGTGAAGGGCAGGATCGGCGCCAGCCAGGTCACCAGCCGATGGAACAGCAGGTCCAGCACCGCCCGCGCTGCCCGCCTGCGGTCGCTGTCCGCCGCGTCGCAGTACAGCGCGTCCTTGCGCACGTCGAAATAGAAGGCCGACAGATCGACGGTGCAGAACTGGAACAGCGTCTGGAACACGCCCTGGAAATCGAACGCCGCATAGCCCTGGCGGACCTGGTGGTCCAGCTGCGCCAGCCGGTGCAGCATCCACTGCTCCAGCTCGGGCATCTGGGCGGGCTCGATGCGTTCGGCATCGTCGAACCCGGCCAGCGCGCCCAGCAGGAAGCGCAGCGTGTTGCGCAGGCGGCGATAGCTGTCGGCGGTGCCCTTCAGGATCTCGGGGCCGATCCGCTGGTCGGCGGTATAATCGGCCTGCGCCACCCACAGGCGCAGGATGTCGGCGCCGTACTGTTCGATCACCTTGGCGGGCACGATGGTGTTGCCAAGCGACTTGGACATCTTCATGCCCTTCTCGTCCAGCGTGAAGCCATGCGTGACCACGTTGCGATAGGGCGCGCGGCCCTTGGTGGCTGACGCCTGCAGCAGTGACGACTGGAACCAGCCGCGATGCTGGTCGGTGCCTTCCAGATAGACGTCGGCGATCCCGTCCGGTGCGCCATCCTCGCGATCGCGCAGCACGAAGCTGTGGGTCGAGCCGCTGTCGAACCACACGTCCAGCACGTCCATGACCTGGTCATAGGCCTCGGGGTCTGCGATCCCGTCCAGCATCCGCGCCTTGAAGCCCGCGCTGTACCAGACATCCGCGCCATCCGCCTCGAAGGCCGCGACGATCCGGTCGTTCAGGCGCGCATCGCGCAGCAGGAAGTCGTCGTCGGTGGGCTTGGCGCCCTTCTTGACGAAGCAGGTCAGCGGCACGCCCCAGGCCCGCTGGCGCGACAGCACCCAGTCGGGGCGGTTCTCGACCATGGAATGGATGCGGTTGCGCCCGGTCTTGGGCCACCACTTGACCAGCTGGTCGATCGAGGTCAGCGCCCGCGCCCGGATCGTGTCGCCATGCTGGCCCAGCCCGTCGTCCAAGGGCTTGTCGATGGCCGCGAACCACTGGGGCGTGTTGCGATAGATCAGCGGCGCCTTGGACCGCCAGCTGTGCGGATAGGAGTGCTTGATCTTGCCCTTGGCCAGCAGCGCCCCGGCCCAGGCCAGCTGCTTGATGACGCTGACATTGGCCGGGCCGTCCTTGCCGTCGGGCGCCACGATCGCCTCGCCGCCGAAGATCGGCAGGTCCTTGCGATAGCTGCCGTCCGGCTCGACATTGTAGGTCATCGGCAGCTTGAAGCGCAGGCCCAGCTGATAGTCGTCGTCGCCATGGCTGGGCGCGGTGTGGACGAAGCCCGTCCCCGCCTCGTCGGTGACATGATCGCCGGGCAGCATGGGGACGTCGTAATCCCACTCGCCCGCGCCTCCCTCGACTCCGCGCAGGGGGTGGGACAGGATCAGCCCGTCCAGATCGGCCGCGGTCACGTCCGCCGCGCGGGTGAAGCCTGTGACCTTGGCCTGCGCCATCACCCCCCCGGCCAGCGCATCGGCCAGCACCAGACGCTCTCCGGCGACGGCGGTCGAGCCTTCGGCCACGGCAGCGACCTGATAGAGGCCATAGGCGATCTGAGGGTTGAACGCGACGGCGCGGTTCTGCGGGATGGTCCAGGGGGTGGTGGTCCAGATGACGACCTTGGCGTCCGACAGGGCGCCCTGCCCCTGCACCCCGAACCGCACCCAGATCGTGTGGCTGGTATGGTCGTGATACTCGACCTCGGCCTCTGCCAGGGCGGTCTTTTCCACGGGCGACCACATCACCGGCTTGGACCCCTGATAGAGGGACCCGTTCATCACCAGCTTCATGAACTCGGCCGCGATGACGGCCTCGGCGTGGTAGTCCATCGTCAGATAGGGCCGGTCCCAGGCCCCAGTCACGCCCAGGCGCTTGAACTCCTCGCGCTGGATGTCGACCCATTCATCCGCAAAGCGGCGGCATTCCTGGCGGAACTCGACCATGTCGACCGCGTCCTTGTCGCGGCCTTCCTTGCGGTACTTCTCCTCGATCTTCCATTCGATCGGCAGGCCGTGACAGTCCCAGCCCGGCACATAGCGCGCATCGAAACCCATCATCTGGTGCGACCGCACGACGATGTCCTTGATGGTCTTGTTCAGCGCGTGGCCGATATGCAGATGCCCGTTGGCATAAGGCGGGCCATCATGCAGCACGAACGGCTTGCGCCCCGCCGCGGTGGACCGCAGGCGGTCATAGACGCCGATGCGCGCCCACCGCTCCAGCCATTCGGGTTCGCGCGCAGGTAGGCCCGCACGCATCGGAAACTCGGTCTGGGGCAGAAAGACGGTATCGCGGTAATCGGGCTGCGTGGCGTCGGCCATCGGGGCGTTCCTTTGAGAGATGTTCGGACAAGACTGACCCGGCGGCGTGAAACCTCACGCCACCGGGCTGCTAATTCGAGATCCGAACGCCGGAAATTTCATCCGCCCTCTATAGAAAGCGCCGCTTGGCGCTGCAAGCGCCGAACCTAGCGCATGGGCCCCCGTCCCGCTAGACTGCGGCCACCGCCTTCGGAGAGCCCGATGCCCCCCGCCCCCCTGCGCAGCCGCCTGACCCGTCGCGATGCGGCGCTGCGCCGGTTCACACGGCTGCGCTACGGACCGCGCGGCACGCTGGCACTGCACCGCCACGCGATCGGCGCGGACCTGCTGCGCGCACCGGTGAACGTGATGCTGGCGCCGGTGGCCCTGCTGATGCTGGGCGCGGGCTGGGTCCTGACGCGAATGGGGGCCACGCGGGCGGGCGGCTGGCTGCGCAGCCGGCGGGTGTTCCTGCGGTCCGACGTCTCGGCGGTGATCCAGCGTGATCTGGTCGCGCTGATCGCCGATCTGCAGCGGCAGGGCCTGGGTCCGGACACGTCCCCCGACCGCATCGCCCGCGCCATCCGCAGCCATGCCGACACCCGCAATGCCGTAGCCGAGATCACGACCTCGCTAATCGTGCTGACCGTGGGGATCGCGCTGTTTCACCGCGCGACACCGGGCATGATCTCGCTTGCCGGGCCCATGGCGCAGATGCGCGCGCATGGTGCCGCGGTGCGCGACTTCGCCCTGGGCGACACGTTGGGGCGGGCGTGGTACTGGGCCTTTCCGGTGGAGACCGCGCCGCTGACGGTCGTCGCGACCGGGGTGGCGCTAGCCGTGGCGGGGTCGCTGGTGACCACCTTCGCGGGGCTGATCGCGGACCCGGTCCAACTGTGGACCGGCGTCCATCGGCGGCGCCTGTCGCGCCTGATGGCACGGCTGGATGCCGAGACCGACAGCGGCGCGCCAGAACCCGAACACCTGCTGGCCCGCCTTGGCGACGTGATCGACACGGCGCTGATCGCGCTGCGATCCTGGCGCGGCTGAACGCCGCCTAGCCGCGCCCGCGATAGGTCGGCACGCCCTGATCGGGCAGCCACAGGCCCGCAGGCGCCGCGCCCGTCTGCCAGAACACGTCGATCGGCATGCCGCCGCGCGGATACCAGTATCCGCCGATGCGCAGCCAAGCCGGCTCCAGCAGGTCGGCGATGCGGCGGCCGATGCCCACGGTGCAATCCTCGTGGAAGGCGCCGTGGTTGCGGAAGCTGCCCAGGAACAGCTTCAGCGATTTCGATTCGACCAGCCAGTCGCCGGGGACATAGTCGATCACCAGATGCGCGAAATCGGGCTGGCCGGTCAGCGGGCACAGGCTGGTGAATTCGGGCTGGGTGAAGCGCACGGCATAGGTCTGGCCGGGCTGGGGGTTGGGCACACGTTCCAGCACGGCCTGGTCGGGGTGCTGCGGCAGGGGGGTGTCGCTGCCCAGCTGGGTCAGCGCGTCGGTATAGTGGCTCATGGCTCGCTCCTGTTTTGTCCGGGTGGGCTGCGACCGGGTGGCCCCCCTTACGGCGGCACGCGGCCCCTTGCAACCGCGCCACCCCTGCCCCAGATGCGGCGCATGGACCCGCGTTTCGACATCACCGAGGCAGAGATTGCCCGCACCGTCGCCGTCTTCTACGGCGCCGTGCGGCGGCACGAGGTGCTGGCCCCGATCTTTGCCGAACATGTCGGCGACTGGGCCGCGCATGAGGATCGCATCGCCGCCTTCTGGAAGGGTGCGATCCTGCACAAGGCCGGCTACAACGGCAGCCCGATGCGCGCGCACCTGTCCGCGGGCAACGTCCGCCCCGAGCATTTCGAGATCTGGCTGGCGCTGTTCGACGAGGCGCTGCGCCGCACCCTGCCGCCCTGGTCGGCCCGCGCCTGGTCGCAGATGGCGCATCGCATCGGCCAGGGGCTGCGCGCGGGCGTGCAGAACATCGACGCGGGCCGCGCCGGGCCCCCGGTGCTGCGCTAGCGCCGCGGCGGGCGCGGGCGATACAGCGGCAGCCGCCAGCCGAATGCCAGACTGCCCGCCCGCAGCACCCAGACCACGACCGCCCCTGCGATCAGCGCCTCGGCACGCGCAATGCCCACCCAATCCAGCATGACCGCCGCGACCGCACCGCCAAAGGCAGCGGTCAAATACAGCTCGCCTTGCTTGAAGACCAGCGGCACCTCGTTGCCTACGACATCGCGCATCAGCCCGCCGAAGGTGCCGGTGGCGATACCCATGATGACCACGATGACCGGGGGCGACCCCATCTCCATCGCGACGCCTGCCCCGGCGGCAACGGCAACGGCCAGCGCGATGCTGTCCAGCCAGACCAGCCAGCGCTGGCGGCTCTCCAGCAGATGCGCCGTCCAGAAGACGGTCAGCGCTGCCCCCGCCGCCAGCAGTACATAGGAGGGGTTGGCGACCCAGAACACCGCCTCGCGGTTCAGGATGAGGTCGCGCAACGTGCCGCCCCCCACCGCCGTCAGCGCCGCCATGAAGACGAAGCCCACCGGGTCCAGCTGCGCCCGGCTGGCAACCAGCGCCCCGGTCAGCGCAAAGATCAGCACCGAGCCGTAGTCCAGAGCCGTGACCAGCGTATCCAGCGTCATTTGAACGGCGCCATGCCCGCGCGGGCCAGTTCGTCCGCACGTTCGTTCTCGGCATGGCCGGCATGGCCCTTGATCCAGCGCCATTCGACGCTGTGGGTGGCCTGCGCCGCATCAAGCCGCTGCCACAATTCGACATTCTTGACGGGCTTCTTGTCGGCCGTCTTCCAGCCGTTGCGCTTCCAGCCGTGGATCCACTGGGTCACGCCGTTCTTGACATAATTGCTGTCGGTCACGATCACGATGGTGCTGGGCCGGGTCAGGGCCTCCAGCGCGCTGATGGCGGCCATCAGCTCCATCCGATTGTTGGTCGTGGCAGGCTCTCCTCCCTGCAACTCGCGCTGCTTGACCACGTTCGCGCCGTCCAGCGCGCGCATCAGCACGCCCCAGCCGCCGGGGCCGGGATTGCCGCTGCAGGCGCCGTCGGTCCAGGCGAACAGCTCAGCCATCGATGGTCACGTGCCCCGGCAGGGCCACCACCCGCGCCAGCCAGCCGCGCACGGCCGGAAAGCGGTTCATGTCGAACCCGCCGCGCGCACCCGCACTGTGCGTATAGGCATAGAGGCAGATGTCGGCCAGGCTGGCCGCGTCGCCCACCAGCCAGTCTTGGGTCGCCAGGTGATCCTCCATCACGGACAGCAGCGCGTGGCCGCGATCCAGCAGGTCAGCCAGCCGGTCGGGCGTGGCATCCGCCGCGCGATGGGGATAGCTGACCAGCGCCTGACGCACCGCGATGACCGGTTCGTGGTTGTACTGTTCCCAGAACATCCAGCCCAACATCTGCGCCCGCAGGGTCCGGCTGGCGGGCCAATAGGCCGTGCCCTCGCCCAGATAGCACAGGATGGCGTTCGATTCCGCCAGCGTGGTCCCGTCGTCCAGACGCAGCGCCGGCAGCTTGCCGAAGGGCAGCGCGCCCTGGTCCTTGGCCTGCTGCAGGGCGGCCGATCCGTATTCGCAATCGACCCGGTCCAGCGACTGGCCGGTCAGCGCCGCCAGCAGCCTGACCTTGTAGCTGTTGCCCGATGAGGGCATCGAATAGAGCCGCATGCTGTCCCTTTCCGCCTTGTCCGCGCCGCTATAGCCGCGATCGGCGCGGCAGGCCAGCGGGCCTCAGGCGGGCGCGGGAAGATAGGGGATGCTGCCGGCCGCGTCGCTGTCGTCGATCAGCCGGAAATGGCTGATGGACCCGCCCTTGCGGGCATTCGCATGGGGCGCATAGTCGGGATCGTTGACAAAGCCCATCGCATCCTCGCGGGTCGGGAACTCAATCAACGCGATCAGGGTGACGTCACGGGCCTCGCCTTCCAGCGTCTCGATATGGCCGGACCGGGACAGGTAGCGGCCGTTGTGGCGGGCGGCGATGTCATGGACCGCCGCCGCATAGGGGGCGATCCAGGCGTCGTCGGTGACGGTGACTTCGGCAATCAGATAGACGGTCATGTGGGATCCTCCAACCTGTCGCCGGAGGATAGGACCGGGGCGGGCGATCCGGCAAGGGGCCGGTTCGGTCAGGCCGTCTCGCGCAGGACGCGGGGGACCTTGAACTCGACCCGTTCCACCGCGGTCTCGACCACCTCGACGGTCACGTCATAGCGGGCGTGGAAGGCGTCGATGACCTCGTTGATCAGCACCTCGGGGGCGCTGGCGCCGGCGGTCACGCCGATGCTGCGGATACCGTCCAGCGCCCGCCAGTCGATCTCGGCCGCGCGCATCACCAGCTGGGCATAGCCGCAGCCCGCGGCACGCCCGACCTCGACCAGACGCTTGGAGTTGCTGGAATTCTCGGCCCCGATCACCAGCAGCGCATCGACATGCGGCGCCACCGCCTTGACCGCCGCCTGGCGGTTGGTGGTGGCATAGCAGATGTCCTCCTTGGCGGGCCCAATGATCGCGGGGAACCGCGCCTGCAGGGCCGCGACCACGGCGGCGGTGTCGTCGACCGACAGGGTGGTCTGGGTGATGAAGGCCAGGCGCGCGGGGTCGCGGACATCGACTCGGGCGACGTCGGCCACGTCCTCGACCAGGATCACCTCGCCCTCGGGCAGCTGGCCCATGGTGCCAAGGACCTCGGGGTGGCCCCTGTGGCCGATCATGATCATCTGCAGGCCCGCGGCGTTGTGCCGCTCGGCCTCGATATGGACCTTGCTGACCAGCGGGCAGGTCGCGTCGACATAGACCATCTCGCGGCGCTGCGCCTCGGCCGGGACGGCCTTGGGAACGCCATGGGCGGAAAAGATCACGGGCCGGTCGGCCGGGCATTCGTCCAGTTCCTCGACGAAGACCGCGCCCTTGTCGCGCAGCGTGTCGACGACATACTTGTTGTGCACGATCTCGTGGCGGACAAAGACGGGGGCGCCCCACTTTTCCAGCGCGAGTTCCACGATCTTGATGGCGCGGTCGACGCCTGCGCAGAAGCCGCGCGGGGCGGCCAGATACAGGGTCAGGGGGGCTTTGATCTGTTCCATGCCCCTCAGGTAGCGCGCCGACCCGGTTTCGTCCAGCGCCACGCGGTCACATCTGCTGCACCCTGCGCGCATGGCGGGGGCGCCCGCATCGGGGATCAGCGCGCGACGGCCAGCAGGGCCGCCACGTCCAGATGCGCCTCCAGGTGATCCGCCAGATCGTCCAGCGCGGCATCCACCCCGGCCTCGAACCCCGGCCGCGAGGCGGCACCAAGCCGTGCCAGGAAGGCCGCGCGGAACGCGTCGTCGGAAAACAGCCCGTGCAGATAGCTGCCCGTCACGCGGCCATCCGCGCTGTTGGCCCCGTCGGGGTCGGGGACATGGGCAAAGGGGCGCGCGCAGTCCGGGCCGTCGGTGCGGCCCATGTGGATCTCGTATCCCGACACGGGCTGGCCCAGGGCGGTGCCGGTCACGCGGGTCAGCCGCTTGTCGGGGGCCATGACGGTGGTCACGTCCAAAAGGCCCAGCCCCGCCACCTGCCCTGCCACCCCGTCCGCGCCCGACGGATCGTCGATCATCCGGCCCAGCATCTGATAGCCACCGCAGATGCCCAGCACATGCCCGCCGCGCCGGTGATGCGCGGCCAGGTCGATGTCCCAGCCCTGCGCCCGCAGGAAGGCCAGATCGCCAAGCGTCGATTTCGTGCCCGGCACGATCACCAGACCGGCGTCGCCCGGGATCGCCTGTCCCGGCGCCAGCATGGTCAGGCGCAGGCCAGGTTCCGCCGCCAGCGGGTCCAGATCGTCGAAATTGGCGATGCGCGACAGGGTCAGGCAGACGACATGCAGCCCCGACCCGCCACTGGTGCGCAGGTCGACCGCATCCTCCGCCGGCAGGCGGTGCGCGTCCGCGAACCACGGCACGACGCCGAAGCCGCGCCAGCCAGTGCGCGCCTCGATCATCCGGTAACCGTCGTCGAACAGGCGCGGATCGCCGCGGAACTTGTTGACCAGGAAGCCCCGGATCATCGCGGCGTCGCCAGCGTCGATCACGGCCTGAGTGCCGACGATCTGGGCGATGACCCCGCCCCGGTCGATGTCGCCCGCCAGCACGACGGGCACCCCCGCCGCGCGGGCAAAGCCCATGTTGGCGATGTCGCGGGGGCGCAGGTTGACCTCGGCGGGGCTGCCCGCCCCCTCGACGATCACCAGGTCATGGGCGGCCGACAGGCGGGCAAAGCTGTCAAGAACCCCGCCCAGCAGGCGAGGCTTCAGCCCCTGGTAATCGCGCGCCTCGGCCCGGCCGATGGCGCGGCCCTGCAGGATCACCTGCGCGCCGCGGTCGGTCTCGGGCTTCAGCAGGACCGGGTTCATGTCGGTATGCGGCTCCAGCCCGCAGGCGCGGGCCTGCAGGGCCTGCGCGCGGCCGATCTCTCCGCCGTCGGCGGTGACGGCGGCATTGTTGGACATGTTCTGCGGCTTGAAGGGCGCCACGGACAGGCCGCGGCGGGTCGCGGCGCGGCACAGGCCCGCCACCAGCATCGACTTGCCGACATTCGAGCCGGTGCCCTGGATCATCACCGCAACCATCGGACACTCTTGCTTGCCATCACCCTGACAGGTGACTAGATAGGCGCGTCCGCAAATGAAAGGCCGAAAGCCGTGGAAAACGTCATCCTGACCGTCCATCTGATCCTGGCAGTGATGCTGGCCGGGGTCGTCCTGCTGCAGCGTTCCGAAGGGGGCGGGCTGGGCATGGGCGGCGGTGGCGGTGCTGGTGGCGGCGTCATGTCGGGCCGCCAGGCGGCCAACGTGCTGACCCGGGTGACGTGGATCCTGGGCGTGGCGATCTTCGCGACCTCGATCGCGCTGACGATCCTGGCGGCGCGCCAGGCCAACAACAGCTCGATCATGGACCAGTTCGGCGGCCAGGCCCCGACCGAGGCACCGGCGACCGGACTGCCGGGTCTGCCGGCCTATACCCCGCCGCCCTCGACCGCGGGCAACCCGCTGACCCCGCCCAGCCCCGATGCGGCGACCGACGCCCCGGCGACCCAAGCCCCCGCGACGGACGCCCCGGCGACAGACGCGG
>NZ_VDDD01000297.1 GCF_006151785.1 Paracoccus marcusii | reverse complement strand
CGGCCCCTGCGCGCGGCGCCGGTCGGCCAGCTCGAAGCGCGGCCAGAGCGCGGTCATCAGCGCCGGGCGCAGGCCGCGCCCGCCCTGGACGCGGAACGGCTCCAACCCGATATCGGCCACGACCAGTTGCCCGCAGGTCAGGGGGCCATGCTCCAGCAGGTGACCGGGCTTGGGGCTGTCGAAGGTCACCGTCATCGCGACGCGCAGCGCGTGCCAGGGCAGGGCGCCGCGCCCAGAGCCCAGGATCACGCCGCTGTCCAGGCACAGTCCGCTTGGCGCATCCACCGCGACCAGGCGCGGGCGATAGAAGGCGCCGTCGCCGCCCTCGCCGCCCAGATGGCGCAGCAGGGCCGCGATCTCGCCCTCGGGCGGGCGGGTTAGGCCGGTGCCGAAGATCGCGTCGACATAGACATCGGCATCGGGCAGGGCGCGCAGCGCCGCGCGGGTTAGCGGCAGGACCGGCCCAGGCCATTGCGCCCGCGCCGCCGCCGCGTCGGAGCCCGGTCGCG
>NZ_VDDD01000296.1 GCF_006151785.1 Paracoccus marcusii | reverse complement strand
GCCCGGCCCGATTGGCAATCGACGCCGCCGGGCTCGGACTGGCCGCCCTGCGCGCCCCTGGCGCAGGTCCATGCGGCGGCGCGCGCGGCCTTTGCCGGGCATCCGGTGGGCGGGGGCGTGGCCGGCTTCTTTCCCGAACTGAACCGCAAGCCGCCGCCGCCGGGGCTGGCGGTCGTGACGCATGGGCTGTGCCCCATCGTGCATGCCGCCGACGACCTGTCGGTGGTCGAGGCGCTGGAGGCGGTGCCGCATATTCTGGCCTCCGCGCGCGCCCTTGCGGGGGATGCGGAGTATTGGCTGGGGCCGTCGACCATCGCCATGCGCCACAACCCCTATGGCAGCCGGACCATCCCCAATCCGGGGCGCGGGCGCGTCTGCATGACCGATGACGATCCGCGCCAAGAGACCGGCTTTGCGGCGGCCTGGGCCTGCGGGCTGGCCGCGGCGATCGCGCCCGCGGGCCTGTCGGTCTGGACCCCGGCCGAGGTGCTGGGCCCGCGCGGCCTGTTC
>NZ_VDDD01000295.1 GCF_006151785.1 Paracoccus marcusii | reverse complement strand
TAGGGTCAGGATGCATTGATTTCGCGGGAACAGCATGATTCACGGCTTTGAAAACGGAGCGGTGACATGAGCGATCTCTTCTGGCTGACCGACGCGCAGATGGCACGCCTGGCCCCTTTCTTCCCCAAGCCTCATGGTAAGCCTCGGGTCGATGACAAGCGGGTTTTGAGCGGGATTATCTTCATCAATCGCAATGGCTTGCGTTGGCGCGATGCGCCGAAGGAGTATGGTCCGCACAAGACGCTTTACAGCCGGTGGAAGCGGTGGAGCGAGAAAGGCATCTTCGCGCGGATGATGGCAGGTCTGGCCGCTGAGCACGGCGAAGAGAAGACCGTGATGATCGACGCGACATATCTCAAGGCCCATCGAACGGCGACCAGCATGGCCGCCAAAAAGGGGGGCGTGGTCGTCTGATCGGTCGAACCAAAGGCGGCATGAACACCAAGCTGCACGCCATCTGCGACAGTCAGGGGCGACCGATCGACTTGTTCGTCACCGCCGGACAGGTCAGCGATTACATCGGCGCGCG
>NZ_VDDD01000294.1 GCF_006151785.1 Paracoccus marcusii | reverse complement strand
GGCGGTCGCCGTGGTCGCTGTGGGTGCGGGTTCGGCGGGCGTCGGCTCCGCGGCGGGCGCAACTTCGGCGGTCGCGGTGGCAGCTGGGGCGGCCGTCAGATCGGCGATCATCGATGCCGCGGGCGGCACGGCGACCGGTGTCGATGCGGGGGCAGGCGTACGGGCCTGGGCCAGCGCCTCGGCCAGGGCCTGATCCAAGGCGTCGGGCTGTTCGGGCGTCGTCTGCGTTGTCTGCGGTTCCTGTGCCACAGGGGCGGGGTCGACCGGCGTCGTGGGCGCGGGCGCGACCGGGATGGCCGCTTGCGGGGCGGGTGCCGTCTGCTGCGGCTGTGCCGCGACGGGGGCCTGCTGGACAGGTGCCTGCGGAACGGGGGCTTGCGGAACGGGGGCTTGGGCCAGCTCCTCCTGCGGCGCGGGGCGGCCAAGGAACAGCAGCGCCACGACCAGCAGCAGGGCCAGCCCGCCCACCAGGACGGGCAGACGCGCCGGGTCCAGGGCGCGCAGGCGGTCGGACAGCGTCGGTGCGACGTCTTCGGCGGGTGCGGCCGCGTCGCGTTCCGCCCGTG
>NZ_VDDD01000293.1 GCF_006151785.1 Paracoccus marcusii | reverse complement strand
GCCAGCGCGCCCGCGCGCGGCAACGCGACCCTGACGCTCGACGATCTGTCCCTCGAGGACGGACCGGTCCGCGACGCGGCCGCGCGGCTCATCGCCGACATGGCCGGCTGGCGCGCGGGCCGGGTGGCCTGGTCCGAGATGACCCGCTCGCTCCTGATCCATGGTGCGCCGGGGACCGGCAAGACCTGGCTGGCGCGCGCCATCGCCGGATCGGCGGGGCTGCCGCTGATCGCGGCCTCGCTCGGAGACTGGCAGGCGGCGGGGCATCTGGGCGATCTGCTGCGCGAGATGCGCGCCACCTTCGCGCGCGCCCGGACTGCGGCGCCCTGCGTGCTGTTCCTGGACGAGCTGGACGCCGCCGGCAGCCGCAGCTCGGATGACCGGCACGCCTCGACCTACCGCGCGCAGGTCATCGCCGGGCTCCTGGAACAGCTCGGCGGGGTGCTGGGTCACGAGGGGGTGCTGGTGCTGGCCGCGACGAACGACCCGGGCGCCATCGACCCGGCCCTGCGCCGTCCCGGCAGGCTCGACCGCACGCTGGCCCTGCGGCTGCCCGGCCGCGCGGGCCT
>NZ_VDDD01000028.1 GCF_006151785.1 Paracoccus marcusii | reverse complement strand
TGCTCATGCAGATCGTCTAACCGCATGGATTCCCGATGTGAATCCTTCACCGACTGAGTTCTGCAACAACGCCACGCCTACCCAAACACTAGAGTTGCGCAGTGACTACGGGACGTGGCTCGTCTGAGCCTGACTTGGCTAGGACATTGTTCGACGATGTAGCGCGCTGTCACGGTCTTATTGCTGCCGGTTCAACATGATCATCCAAAGGATCTTCGCCTCAAGGAACTGCCTTCTGTGCAGCGGCTTACCATTGCGGCAGCGTAAAGGGACATCATGGAAGGCGAAATCATGCAAGGGCTGACACCTGTACAGGTCGTGGCCTTGGTTGGCGTGCTTGGCGTCGGCGCGCAATGGCTTGCGTGGAGGCTTCGCTTGCCGGCGATCGTTTTGATGCTGGGCGTCGGTCTGCTGGTGGGGCCGGTCATGGGCTGGTTTCTGCCCGAACGTGATCTGGGGCCGATATATCGCCCACTGATCTCCGTTGCAGTCGCGATCATCCTTTTTGAAGGCGGATTGACCCTGACACACCATCATTTGGGTGATGCACGGGGCCCTGTCCAAAGATTGGTATATCTTGGCGCACCCTTGGGCTGGGCCCTGTCAGCCGGCGTGCTATGGCTGGCAGTGGGCCTTTCGTGGCAAGCGTCGGCAGTGTTCGGGGGCGTTATGGTTGTCACGGGACCGACCGTCATCGCGCCCATGCTGCGCCAGGCAAAGCTGCGTGCTCGGCCCGCCAGGATCCTGCAATGGGAAGCCATCCTGAATGATCCCATCGGCGTCCTGATCGCGGTATTGCTGCTTGAGGTCGTGCTTGTTCTTGAGACAGGATTGTCGGCGGGCGCAGCTATCTGGACGATAGGCTCGGGCATCGGCTTCGCAGCCTTTGCAGGATGGGCCGTAGGGGCCGGAATGGCAGTGGCGTTCCGCAAAGCATTCGTCCCCGAGTATATGAAAGTACCCGTTCTGTTCGTAGCGGTCTTGGCCGTTTTTGCCGTCACCGACACCATCCTGCATGAGACAGGCCTGCTGGCTGTGACCATCATGGGAATGGTTTTGGCAAACGCCAAACTGTCGTCCTACACGGAAATTCATCGCTTCAAAGAACATGCGACGATCCTCCTCGTGTCAGGAGTATTCGTCCTGATGGCCGCCTCCCTCGATTTTTCGACCCTAGGAGGGCTGACATGGCGCGCAGCGCTGTTTGTTCTGTTCACCGTTGCCTTGGCACGCCCCTTGCAGGTGCTTTTGCCTTTGATCGGAACCGCCCTGCCGATGAACGAGCGCTGGTTGATTGCCCTGACAGGACCGCGCGGCGTGGTCATGGTGGCCGTTTCCGGACTTTTCGGGGAGAAATTGGTCGAGGCAGGGATTCCCGATGGGGCAGCCCTTGCACCGCTTGCCTTCATCATCGTCCTCGCGACGGTCATCATTCACGGGTTCACGCTCGCACCGCTTGCCCGCAAGCTGGGCCTGTCCGGTCCGGAACGACCGGGTTTGTTGATCGTCGGCGGGTCACCCTTTGCCTTATCACTGGCACAGGCATTGCAGCGCGCGGATGTCGGCACATTGATTGCCGACACCAATCGGCAACATCTGAACCACGCGCGGCAGGCGGGCATCCCAACCTATCACGGTGATATCTTGGGCGAAGTCGCCGAACACAAGGTAGAATTCGTTGCCTACTCTACCGTTCTCGTTGCATCCGATAACGACGCCTACAATACGTTGGTCGCGACGGATATGGGCCCTGATCTTGGCCGAGAGCATGTTTGGCAATTGAGCAGGGTTCGCGAAGACTCACGCCACGCCCTGCCCGCCCAACTGGGTGGTCAGCGTCTGGAAGGAAGGCCGACATTCGAGACTGTCAACCAGCGCATTGCCGAAGGATGGGCCATTCGCAGCACCCGCCTTACGGAGGAGTACGATGCAGATGACTGGCGCGCTGACCGGCCGAATGCCGTTCCCATCCTGACCATCAGCAAAGGCGAGTTGTGCTTTGTCGGGAAGGATGTGCCGTTCTCGGCACAGCCGCAGGATTGGATCACGGCATTCGTGCCGCCAGAGCAATCAGGAAACTCTGGTAAGCAGCACAAACAATCTGCTGCTGAGGCGACCGAAATTGTAAAAGATCATCAAAGCACGCAGCAATCTGGGAGCTAGCATTTTACGTATCGCACGGAATTAGCCCCCCTTGCTTGTCGGCAGGCTGTTTCGCCTCTCCAGTCAAGCGGATACCTTTCAATTGGCTATCCTCATCAATGCGCACCGTCCTCGGTCCGCGTAGCATAGGCGCTTTGAGCCGAGGCTGTGTGGAAGGTCAGCCTTATGGTAGACTTAAACATGGTGGCGAGAGGTCGGCAGGTCGGGTTTCGTGAAGGGCACCGCCCGGGAACAGGCGGTTTTTTCCAGATCGTCTCCAGGTCGGGGTTGGCGAGGATCACGTGGTTCGGGTGATTGACCTGCTTGTCGTTGAACTCGATCTGTTAACGCTCTGAGTTCCGCGATCGGCGCCGGCGCGGACGGGGCGACCCGGATATCAAGCAGAGTACACTCGTGCCGCTTTGCCGTTGGACCTGCCGCCGGCGCTGAGCGGCACCTACCTCTCCCTGACCAGCGTTTCTGCACTCTCGAGGTCCAGATCGTCGATCAGGTCCCGATCTTCCTCGGTAAGGGGACGGGGCTGGATATTGAGCCTGGCGGCAAGGCCAGGATCCACGCGAAACGTGGCGGCCATCGGGAAATGGTCCGAGCCGACATGATCCAGACGCTCGATCGAGACGACGGCAATGTCGGGCGTTGCGTAGAATTGATCCAGCGGAAACCGAAGAAACCAGCTGTTCGCATCGAAGCTGGCATAGAAGCCGCGACCAATGCGGGGATCGAGGTAACCACCGACCCGTCTGAACGTCTGCGAGGTCTCGGACCAGGCCACGTCGTTGAAATCGCCCATCGCCACCACGGGCATGTCGTCGCTCTCCGCAAACTTTGCTGCGGCATAGATCTGGCGGTCGCGGTCGTTTGTGTCTTCCCCGGGGATCGGCGGTCGTGGATGCAGACCCAGGAAATGAAACGGCTGTCCGCCGGGGCTTCTCAGGCGCGCGAATAGAGATGGCGTTCTGTCGTTCGTCAGTTGGATGACCCGGGCCTCATCGACCGGTAGCCGGGTGGCAAACACCAGGCCGTAGTAGTTGCTCTGCGGCTGGCGCACGACGGTCGGATACCGCGACAGCATCGGCTGGAGTTCGGCGAGCCAAGTCGCGTCTGTTTCCAGGAGCAGCAGGATGTCCGGATCATAGCGGTTGATCATCTCGATGACGTCCTGATACCGCGTGTTGCCCATCTGGACGTTGGCTGTGATGACCCTGACAGCGTCTGGCGCCGGCTCTGCAAAGGCCATCTCCGGAGATGCCAGCGGCGTATAGGGATAGACCCGCCATGCCTGATAGCTGCAGACTCCGACCATCGCCAACAGGATTACCCAACGTGCGGGTCGGTTTAGGAACAGGGCGCCGATCATCAGGAAGAGGCTGGCGACAAGGATCTGAACGCGGGGAAAGCCCATTGCCCGCACCCACCATTCGTTCGTGTTCCACAGTGGAAGGATCGTCACGCAGACGGTCAGGATCGCCAGAGGCCACACGACAAGGGGGGCTGCGTGGCGGAGGATATGCATCGACATTCTTAGCTTCCCCAGGGTGCATCGGGCAGGCGTGTAGGGGTGGCTCCCCTCAAGGATGGACACGTCGTTTATGTTCCCTGGAATTGACGCTGTCCCGCAGGCATCGGGGCGGTTTCAATGATATCATGCACCGAGGTCCATATCGTAACTGACATTGGCCTCGCGACATGCAGTGGCGGGCATAGCCCACCATTCGATCCCAAAGTCGTGAGGCACGCGAATTCGCAGCTCAGACGCCTCGGCTGGACACACGACAAACCTGCGGCAGACGCATCAGCTGATCTGTCTGATTGCGGCTAAACCAGACGAAATCGCGCTCAACGATTTCAGTGGCGCTATTTCTGCATTCCGTAACAAGGATGCTGGGGGTTTTTAAGTCAGTGGATAGCCGCGCTGCATCTCGATCCGGCCCAATGCTAGAGCGTGGCTTCTATCAACCGGCGAGCTTGTACAACTGATCCTGTTGCCGGATGAGCTTTTCGTAAAGAGCCCGATACCGGGTGTTGTGGCGATATGCAGCAAGAGCTGAAACGATCATATCGAGTTCGTCTTCAGAGGCGATGGCCATGATCACGTTGTCCTGCACGGTTGTCTCCGTTGATTTTCTATTTCACCGGCATCAACATGCAGCGCACGTCGTGGTTGCACTGATTAACCGCAAGTTGAGATTCTGGCGGAAACGCGCTCAGACCAAGCAAAATGACCGTCGATCGCCGAGATGAAGTACGACACGTGCGATGATCCCACCATCCGCTGTGACAGAGGCGACGTTGGCGGCATGTGCCGTCACGGCCTCCGTGCGGTCGGTTATACGGTTCATGCCTGATACCTCACTGCAGGTCGCATATGCCCATGGCGGTGTCGAACGACGTGTCTGATGCCGACAGCTCTCCACTATCGATGTCGATAGGCCGAAACGGCGGAAGTTCCTGGGCGGCGGGTTGGACCTGGCTGAGACGATAGCAGCCGGTGTACACGGTGGTCCCGTCGGTGGTCACCGCTTCGATCGCAACAGGAACAGCGAAGTGCAGCGTGCCAGCAGCCCCATCGGCGATGACCTTTCCATGGCGCAGACGGACGCTTTGGGTGGTGGCGTAACCCTCACGGAAGGCGGCCAGGTCCGGAGCAGTTCTGGGATCAAAGTAGCTGTGCGCGCGAAGGTACTCCTGCCTGCTTATGGCATTATAAAGCGACGCCACCACCCGGTCCGCAGTGGACCGATCATCGAGATAGGGGGCGGCTTCTTGCGCATATGAAAGCGTCGACGACAAGGCGGCAAACGCTGCGAAGGTGAGGATGCGGATCATGCCGGGAGCCTCGATCTGATACTCATGATAAAGAGGTGGATTGCTCGGTATCGCGGGAGTGCCGCTCGGTGTGGCTACACCTCTTCCACTGAACTGGTGCGCGCGATGTTCATCAGCGGCAAGAGTAGCTGAACAGGTACCGCCCCTCGCCACCTGGGCGACCGGGGCTGACTGAGCATATGCGCTGATTGCTGAGGAGGTAGTCGCGGGCGGCCCTACGATACTCGATTTCCGGATCCTCGATCCCGACAGCCATCAAGGCGACCTCCAGTTGGCCGCGGCGATCGGCGATATACCATGCATTCCCCTTGTAGAAATGTTCGTCAGCGGTGCCGAAATCGGAAACGGGCGGTGTTGTGCACCCCCCAAGAGCAAGCAAGCCGATCAATGCGTATTTCATGCCGAGGTCAGTCCCTTACGATCACGCGGCCATGTCGCGCCTTTAACATAAAGACGAACCTTCGTTGGCAGTGTGAGTTCCGCGGCAAGCATCGGTCTTCTTGTCCGACCGGCGCGCGTTCTTCGGTGAGAGATCATCGATACCGGCAAACTCGCGGTCAAGGGTTCAGGCGAACAGATCGAGAAACCAAGCCTCCAGATCAAGCAGGTTTGGCAATGCGATTTTCGATAGGGCCTGGATGAAGAAGTATACCCGGCAAATGTCAGGATAACGGTCAGACTTGGCAAGCTACCTTGCGGAACATTGGATCCAGTCATCTGTTGAGGTGCAGGAGGACCATGTCATGACGCAAGACCAACCGAAACCGACACCTACCGATCAAGTTCAAGAGGCCGCAAAGACGGAGCGACACCCCGAAGTGCCTGACCATGTTTTAGATGAGAAGGACCCTGCTGTACCCGGCGGCAACCGCCCTAACGCCGCAGTCGCGGAAGACCCAACCAAGCCTGGCTTGATTGATAAGAGCAAGACCTGAGCAAAGTGACCATGCGTTGACGTCAAGGCCCGCCCGCTCGGCGGGCCTTTGAACATGAAAGCGTGTCGGTACAATTTAAGGATCGCGAGATTATTGATTCTCCTATAGGTTGAACTCGACAGCATTCCCTGTTGTCACCCGGCCCCGCTCGGCAACTCCCTCCAACCGAGCGGGGCATTTTTTCCCGACAGCTGTTCTGAGACCGTCCGCTATCAAGACCGACAGATAAGGATCGTCTAGAAGACCAACGCGTGTTGACGCTTCTGATCTGAAGGGGAGGTTCTGCGCCGATTGAGGGAAACTCTGGACTCTGGGTCTGATACCATTGTCCGAAATCCTTGCGCGCTTGGACTCGGCCGCCGTCTTCCTCCCCACATCTATCCACCTTGGCACCCACCACGGTTCGCGACGCCTCGGTTCGGACCGGCGGCCAAATCGGCGTCTTGCCGGATCGCACGTGATCGCCGACTATCGCTGCATCAGAAATCGTCTTGGAGAATGAAATGCCCAGAGGAACGGTCAAGTGGTTCAATGCGGACAAAGGCTTTGGCTTCATCCAACCGGAAGGCGGCGCGCAGGACGTCTTCGTCCACATCTCGGCCGTTGAGCGCGCTGGCTTGCAGACCCTGAAGGACGGGGTAGATGTGTCCTACGAGCTGGAAACGGGTCGCGGCGGCAAGACCAGCGCGATCGACCTTCGGCTGGTTTGAAGTCGGCTGGTTTGAAGACTGCCGGCCACACCGGCAGGGTCTTAGCTGACCTTGCCGCTCGGCTGAAGTTGCTCGTAGGCGACCCGTGCTCGGGTCGCCCCTTTCTTTACACCGGATCACCGTTGGCATATCGCGTCTCCATTGTAGCCAGAACCTTACCCTTATGGCGCTAATGGTCGGATGATAACGGCATGAACCGCGCCGCGTGGTTCAAATGCCTGACTCGACGCAACTGTCGCGTACCCGTTAAATCGGAGACGCCAAGGCAGACAGCTCAGGACGTTTGGGCAGTTCGCGCTATTGCCCGGCGCCGGAGGTGCGGTTCCAGTATTGCGGCGACGACGTGAACCCGACACTGGAGCGGATCTTCGCCAAGAGCAGCACCTCGCACCTATGTCGCGGAGCTGTCAGTTCCGGTGAACTATAGTTGGTATAGTTAATAACATACCCTCAGTGAGACAGACCATGTGCAGCATTGCGATAGTCCCTGTCCCATTTCCGCTCGACTTCGATGTCGAGGATGATCCATGTCTGGTCTGCAAAAGCGAGCTCAACGCCGACTGGATCTGCACGCGGTGTCATGCAGATCACTTTGAGGGCGTCATGCTCCTGATCGGGTATGGATCGCCCAAGAGGGGCGCGCCAGGCGTCCAAGATTTCGGGCACGGCACCGGGAAAGCGGAACACCGCTGACTGGTCTTGCCTCCGTCTCACTGGACACATACGCAGTTCGAATTTGAGCTACCTTACTCATCTCTCCGCTGCCCGCCCCCCGCCCGGCGCACGACATCATCCAAGCCCGACATCGCGGCATCGAGCTCTGCCATGATCCGGTCCAGTTGGCCCCCGTCGCATCCTCCCTTTATCCGCTCCAAAGCTCCAATCGGTTTCGTGCGTTTGCTTGGCCCCTCGCGGCTGACGAATACATCACCCCGAACCGCCCCCGCCCCTCCCGTATGGCCCATCCGCGCAGCGAGAGACGGCAGCGCCCAGAACCGGGAGGTGCTGCGGGCGGTGAGATTGCTGAGGCAGCCGGCATCGACAAGTTCACTGATCAGCGACAGGGCCGTCCGGCGCGTCACACCCAGATGATCCATGACCATCGCCGAGCTGACGACCGGCTGCACCTTCAGATGGGCGATCAGGTCGGAAAGGCGCGACCGGCCGTGTGCAGACGACGTCATGGCCTTGAGACGCGCCAGCTCATGGCGCAGGGTCCCCAGATGGCCGAGATCATGAGAGAGGCTCCGCGTGGCTGCCTCCAGAAACGTGGCCAGCCCCGTCATCGGCGACCAGACCCGGAAGCCGGTGCGGGTCAGCGACACGGATGGCGGCACGATCCACCCGGCAACTGCCGGCATCAGCAGGCCCCCTGCCCTCTCGTCCAGCTCATCGCGGTCGACCCTTTTATCAGGAGACAGCCCCTGCAGATGCCGCGCGGCACCCTCCACGGCCATGAAGACCAGCCGCTCGGCCACCGGGCTGCTCCGTCGGGAACGGAAGGCATAGCTGGCCGCCGCGCGCCATCCCGCCAGGATCGGAACGTGGGACCAGGCGCGACCAGCCTCAACGACCAGGGGCAGCTCCGCATCCTCGAGACGATCGCCCTCATCGCGTGTCTGCCCGATGGGCGTGGCGGCCGCTTCGATCCGGCGCAGGGCCGCGACCGGCGCGCCGAACGGATCCCCGGGTCGCCGGATGACGGTCAAGACCTTCAGGGCCATCTCGGCTGCCCGGGCATCCTCGTCCATCGCGGTGCCGCTGGTAAGACGCAGCACTATCCCCGGATCTGTCGCAAATTTTTCGCAAGGTCCAAGCCGGAAAGATAGAATGGCGTGAAGTCGGCCGTTTTTGCTGAGGATTGTGCAATGAGCGTATCATTCAAAGGTGCCCACTTTCCCAAGGACGTGATCCTGCACGCGGTCTTTTTCTACCTGCGCTACGGGGTGTCCTACCGAGACCTTGAGGAGATCATGGCCGAGCGAGGTGTCACGGTTGACCATGCCACACTCAACCGATGGGTGGAGCGGTACGCGGGTCAGGTCGCGGAAGATGCGCGGCGGCGCAAGCAACCCACTGACAGATCCTGGCGCATGGACGAGACCTACATCAAGGTGAAAGGCCAGTGGGTCTATCTTTACCGCGCCGTCGACAAGTTCGGGAAGACGCTGGACTTCATGCTCTCGGAGCGCCGCAACAAGCCCGCGGCGATCAAGTTCTTCGCCAGCGCGATGGAGGTGAACGGCCTGCCCCGCAAAATCGTCATCGACAAGAGTGCAGCCAACACCGAAGGCATCAAGGACATCAACCGGATGTTGAAGCGGTTCGGATGCCCGGTCGCGATCGAGATGGTGCGGATCAAGTATCTTAACAATCTTGTCGAGCAGGATCACCGTTTCATCAAACGCCGGGTGAGACCAATGCTCGGCTTCAAGAGCTTCAAGTCAGCCGCGTCAACCATCGCCGGGATCGAGCTGGTCAACATGATCCGCAAGGGGCAGTTCAGACCAGAGCTTCGCCCATTTCAGACGTTCTGTCAGATCGCCGGCTGAAGTCGAGGCAGTCATCGACGCCGTGCGTCTCGACGCCCAATTTGCGACAGAACCGTGGAACAGTCGTCTGAGGACGATCTTTGGTTCCTGCCCGGTCCCATGGAAGAGGAGCCGGATTATCTGCCGCCGGGACCACGGGCCGAGCCGCGTGACGCCGAAGTCCTCGACGATTGGCGCAAAGCAGAGGCGGGTCATGCTGCGCGTCTTGCCCGTGTGGCCGGTCGAGTCGGTGCGCTGGACGACCGGCTGAAGCGGGGCCCGGAAGGATGGCGGCACAGGCTTGCCCTGTTCGAGGCTGCCGACCTCAGCTGGTTCGCGGGTGACCGCATTGGCCCAGATCGGCTGGCGCTCTGGATCTCCATGCGCTTGTCCGGCGTACAGGACGACACTGCCGCGCTCGCGCGTGTCGGTTGGGCGGTGCGGCGGCTATCCGGTGGGCCAGGACCGGAGGTAGACCTTTCCGCCTTCCTTGACCGCCGCGACCCCGAGAACCTCGCGGATGAGGCCGAACCTTTTGCGGATCGCGCAGGCGGTTGGCTGGACCTTACGGCGCAAGCTTCCGAGTTGCACCCGATCACCCGTGCTTGCTTGGGCTTTCACCTCTGGAGCCTCGCGGGACTCGGGCAGCAAAGCGATCGAATGGAGGCGGCCGTCACAGCTGCGCGGATCGCGGCCAGCGAGGGCAAGGGAGCAGTCTTTGCACCTCTGGCCATGGGCGGGGCAGGGGGGTTGCGCGCGGGCGGCCCACCCGCTGACCGTCTGGCGCGATGGCTTGACGGGTTGGAGACCGCCTGCCTGACCGCAATGCGGCACCTTGACGATATCGAGGCATGGTCAGCGAGGGCGGAAACGGAGATGACCCCACTCTCGGGCAAGACCCCGCGTGCCTTGCGCGCTGTGGTGACCGAATGGCCCCTTGTATCCGCTCCGATGGCCGAGGCGATGACCGGCGCCAGTCGCGCCGCAGTCCAGCGCAACCTTGCCTGGATGGAAGCGCATGGGCTGATCCGCGAAGTGACAGGGCAGGGGCGGTACAGGATGTGGCGCGCCACGAACTGACGGCTCTGAACGGTCCTTCACCTGGTGGGTTACAGGATCGCCCCGACATTCAAGACTTTGCTCAAGCTGTGCAAGTTGGTGATCCGGATAGCACAGATGCGGTAGAGGATAAGGTGCCGGCAAGGGCACTCTGCCACGGAAACTGCGGTGATTGACTATCCGCGTACCGAGCTCCCCAGCCACTCGCCAATGAATTCGCTTGCGTCGGCAGTTACGAAAACATATCGGTAAACGACGATAGCCGATTTTAGATGAGGCCAAGATGACAGAAGTCCAGCAAGACCTTGAGGACATGAGAATGGCGGCAACAGCCAAGGCCCTGGGCCATCCGGCGCGATTGCGGATCTTGCGGCTGCTGGCGCGAACACCGGGTTGTATCGGCGGTGATATCGTCGAGGCCGTCGGCCTCGCGCAGTCCACGGTGTCCGAGCATCTCCGCATCCTAAAGGAGGCGGGCGTGATCGAAGGGCAGATCGACCCGCCGCGGGTCTGCTATTCACTCAGCCCTGGGGCCTTGCAGCCCCTCTCGGCGCTGATTGAAGAACTCGACGTCATTCGCAGCGAGTCTGCCTGCTGCATAACCCCTGCTAGAGCCCAAGGTTGATCAATGTCACTTTTTGAACGCTATCTGTCTGTCTGGGTGCTGCTGTGCATCGTCGCGGGCATCGTGCTCGCCTCGCTGCTGCCGGGCCTGTTTGCAGCGTTGGCCGCGCTCGAATATGCCTCGGTCAATCTGGTGGTCGCTGTCCTGATCTGGGCGATGGTCTATCCGATGATGGTCGCCGTGGATCTGAGCGCGCTCAAGGGCGTGGGCCAGCGCCCCAAGGGCCTGGTCATAACCGTGATCGTGAATTGGCTGATCAAGCCCTTCACCATGGCCGCCCTGGGCGTGCTGTTTTTCGAATACGTCTTTGCGGACCTGATCGACCCGGCGGATGCAGGCCAGTACATCGCCGGGCTGATCCTGCTCGGGGCAGCACCCTGCACGGCGATGGTCTTCGTCTGGTCCCAACTTACAAAAGGGGATCCGAATTACACGCTGGTCCAGGTGTCACTGAACGATGTGATCATGGTGTTCGCCTTTGCGCCCATCGTGGCTCTGCTGCTTGGCGTGACCGATATCGCCGTTCCTTGGGAAACGCTGGTTCTTTCCGTGGTTCTCTATGTCGTTCTGCCGCTTGCTGCCGGCATCTTCACCCGGTCCAGACTGATGACCCGGGGTGGAGAAGCTGCAGTTTCTTCTTTCACCGCGCGGATCAAGCCCGCCTCGGTTCTGGGGTTGCTCCTGACAGTGGTGCTGTTGTTCGGGTTTCAGGGCAGCGTCATCACCGAAAACCCGTTCCTGATCGTCCTGCTTGCCACGCCGATCCTGATCCAGTCCTACGGGATCTTTGCCATCGCCTATTACTGGGCGTGGCGTTGGAAGGTGCCGCATAAGGTGGCCGCCCCCTGCGCGCTGATCGGTACATCGAATTTCTTCGAACTGGCCGTTGCTGTGGCCATTGGCCTTTTCGGTCTCAATTCCGGGGCTGCGTTGGTGACGGTAGTCGGCGTTCTGGTGGAGGTTCCCGTGATGCTTTCACTCGTCTGGTTCGCCAACCGCACAAGGGAGCGATTTCCGGCATGAGTGTCGTCATCTACCACAATCCGGACTGCGGGACATCGCGCAACACTTTGGCGATCCTGCACGCTGCGGGCACCCTGCCAACGGTGATCAATTACTTGGAAACGGGTTGGACGCGTGCGCAGCTCTTAGGTCTGTTCGCTGCGGCTGGCGTAACCCCACAGGAGGCACTGCGCGTTGCGCGAAGCCCGGCAGAAGCAATGGGGCTTACCGCGCCCGGTGTGTCGGACGAGGTTCTCCTCTCTGCGATGGTGGAACATCCGATCCTGGTCAACCGCCCCTTCGTCTGCACGCACAAGGGCGTTCGGCTCTGCCGCCCATCTGAAACCGTTCTAGACCTGCTTGATACGCTGCCGCCGGGGCCGCTTGCGAAGGAAGACGGTCAGCTCATTATTGATGATCGGGGAAAACGAATTGCCTGACGACCTGACGAACCTGACCACCCCTCAGCTTGATGAGCAGCACTTCGCTTCAATCGACCGCGAACGACTGCGGCCTACGATCGTCCGAACGCATCCACCGCGTATTCTGATCCTCTATGGCTCGCTGCGGGTCCGCTCATTTAGCCGGCTGTCCGCGGAAGAGGCCGGGCGCATCCTTACGCGCCTGGGGGCGGAAGTGCGGTTTTTCCATCCATCCGGCCTCCCGCTGGTTGATGACGGGGTCGATGCCAGCCACCCGAAAGTCCGCGAGCTACGCGATCTGGTCGCATGGAGTGAGGGCATGGTCTGGTCAAGCCCTGAGCGTCACGGCGCGATGACCGGGTTGATGAAGACGCAGATCGACTGGATCCCGCTGTCCGAGGGCGCCGTGCGCCCGACGCAGGGAAAGACGCTGGCAGTAATGCAGGTCTCGGGCGGATCGCAGAGCTTCAACGCCGTGAACCAGATGCGGCTGCTCGGGCGTTGGATGCGGATGGGGCGTGAGATCGAACTGGTTCAGCGTCGCACCTATCAGGAAATCACTGGCCTTCTGCTGGAACGTAGTGTCGATGCGGCTTGGCTTTGCGGCTATCCCTATCTCCAGCACGCCGATTTGCTGGATCTTGTCGCTGCGCCTGTGTGGCGCGGTGGCCCGCGATACCAGTCTTACCTCATTGTCGGGGCAGAAGATGGAGCGGAAGCGCTGTCCGACCTGCAAGGGGGCACGCATGCATTTTCCGACCCGGATTCGAACTCTGGCTATCTTGTGACCGCGACCGATCTGCGCCGGATGGGGGAACAGGTCGAGGGCTTCTTCAGTCGATCCATTTTCACGTTTGGCCATCGCAACGTGGTGCGCGCGGTGGCGGATGGCGAACATCCCCCAGAACGTGGTCATCGGTCCCGGTCTGAAGGGTCTGCTCCTGATCACAACCGTGGCGGGCATGACGGGCCCTTGTATCGCGATCCTCACCGAAACAGGCGCATCTGTTCTGGTGACGCAGAACGCGCAGCGGCTTATGGCGTTCAACCGGGAAGCTAGGAGGGGATGGGGCTTGCCGGCCGCTTCACCACTTGCAAAGCTGCTGAGCAAACCGTGAGTTGAATCCGGGTTGCCACGCGACTACCATCACAACTTACGAACCTCTCTGGACCCGAGCTAGGAATGCGCCGCTGGATCTCTTCGTTGCTGGTTGTCCTGATTGCTCTCGGCGGTCTGATCCAGCATGCGGAGATGGCTTTAGCTGCTGATATGCCCGGTCACCATATGTCGGCCGAGATGATTGCGGCTGACACGCAGCATTATGACAAAGAGCATCCTCCGTCCCAATCGGCTATGACCGATGCCTGCGCGATCATCTGTCTTGGCACGTCTACGCCTAGGATCGTCACCGCGCATTTGGCCCCGGTCAGGAACAAACACCCCTTGCAGTGGCCGTTCACCGATGCGGCCCATGACAGTCGCGGCGTCGGCCCCGCCGTCCGTCCTCCGAAATCCCTCTGAGCGTTTGCTTCGTAATGCCTCATCAGAGGCGTCTGACACAGTTTGCCCCCCGGGGCATGATGGATTTCTTGCATGACAAACTTACTCGATCGCCGCGGCTTTCTGGCCGGGTCCAGTGCTTTAATCGCTGCACTTTCGCTGCCACGCGCTGGCCTTTCACAGACGGCCCCACTTGGGCTGCGCGCGACCACACGCTCTCTGGACATCGACGGGCGCGCGGCGACCGTCTTCGGACTGGTCAATGGCGCCGGTGGCCAGGGGCTGGTTCTGGACCCCGGCCAGCGCTTCCTCGTCAACCTGACCAATGATCTCGACGTGCCGACGATCGTTCACTGGCATGGGCAAATTCCGCCCAATGTGCAGGACGGCGTGCCCGACATGCCATTGCCGCTGCTGCGCCCCGGCGAAACGCGGTCCTATGATTTCGAACCAGCGGCCGGAACGCACTGGATGCACAGCCATGTGCCGGTTCAGGAAATGCAGTTGCTGGCGGCGCCGTTAATTGTCCGGCGCCCCGATGACGTGAAGGCCGACCGACAAGAGGTCACCATTTTCCTGCATGATTTTTCTTTCCGTCCGCCGGAAGAGGTTCTGGACGAGATCCGATCCGGGAAAGGCCATCCAGAGCCTGAAACTGCCGATGATGCGCAGGGCGCCAACGCTCATGCAGGGCATGATATGGGTGCGATGGGCACATCCGGCATGTCGGCGATGGAGGGGATGGAAGGCATGACCGCGGCCGGGATGGGCGGCATGGCGATGGACCTGAACGACTTCAATTTCGATGCCTATCTGGCGAATGACCGGACCCTCTCCGATCCCGAGATCGTGGCGGTCGAGAAGGGCGGGCGGGTTCTGCTGCGCGTCATCAACGGCGCCGCCGCCACGGTATTCTGGATCGCCTGCGGCGATGTTCCAGCGCGACTGGTCGCGGTGGACGGCCAGCCGGTGCAGGCACTTCCGGCGGCGCGCTTTGGCGTTGCGATGGGGCAACGACTGGATATCGAGCTTGACCTGCCCTCGGGCGGTGGTGCCTGGCCGATCCTGGCGCTGCGCGAGGGGGCGCATGAACGCACGGGTCTGATCCTGGCGACGGCCGGCGCGGATGTGCCGATCATCTCGGGCCTGTCGGACGAGGCGGCACCGGCCTTTGACATTGACCTTGCGCAAGAGGCGGTCCTGCGGGCGCTTGCGCCACTGGCCGACCGTCCCGCCGATTTGTCGCCGATGGTCATGCTGGGCGGCCAGATGCAGCCGTATCGCTGGACCATCAACGACCGACTGTTCGAGGACCGGGTTCCGGTCACGGCGACCACCGGTCAGCGGGTCGAGTTAAATTTCCACAACATGTCCATGATGGGACATCCGATGCATCTTCACGGCCACCATTTCCAGGTTGTGGCCATCAACGGCAACCGCGTGGCCGGGGCGTTGCGCGATACGGTCTATGTGCCGCCGATGTCGATGGTGACCGTGGCGCTGGATGCGGGCGAGGCCGCCGAATGGATGCTCCACTGTCATCACATGCCGCATCTGGCCAGTGGGATGATGACCACCTTCAGCGTCTCGGCATGAGGTGGGATAATGTCGAAATCCCGGCTTTTCGTTCTGATTGCGGTGATCGGTGCGGCTGTGTTTGTCTGGGCGCTTCGGCGCCCGGATACGGCCGCTGCCACAGGCACCCCGATGGTCACGGTCAATGTGCCATCGTCGCTGTCATTACCGGCTGCCAAAGGCCGGACCGCCTTTGATACGAACTGCGCGTCCTGCCATGGAGAGAACGCCAGCGGGAGGGACGGTATCGGTCCGCCCTTGATCGATCCGATCTATCGGCCCGGCCATCACGCGGATATTGCCTTTGAGCTGGCCGCGAGAACCGGCGCGCGGCAGCATCACTGGACATTCGGCAACATGCCCCCAACTGAGGGCGTCACCGATGCCGATCTTGCGGTGATCATCGCCTATATCCGCGAAATTCAACGTGCCAATGGCATCAATTGAAAGGACCATCGCCATGGTTCAACGTCGCTCAGTTTTGCGCCTTGCTCTTGCAGGCCCCGCATTGGCCCTGGCGCCGCGGCTCGTAGCGGCAAGCCATTCCCTGCCGCCGGCTTTTCGCAGGCAATTGGAACGCGATCCCAACGCACCTGCCTTGGGAAATCCCGACGGCAATGCGACGCTGGTCGAGTTTTTTGACTACAATTGCCAGTTCTGCCGCGCGATGTTGCCGGTGGTGGGTGCGCTTCTGGATACCGATCGCAGTCTGCGTCTGGTCATGCGCGAATGGCCGGTCTTCGGTGAGGGCTCGGTTTTCGCCGCACGGGCGGCTTTGGCGTCGCGCAGTCAGGGCCGCTATCCTGAATTTCATCGCGCATTACTGCAGCAGAAAGCCCGGGCCGAGCAGGCCAGCGTCCTGCGCACGGCGCGATCCATAGGACTGGATGCCCGGCAACTTCAACGTGACATGGACCGACCCGAGGTTGCCCAGCATATCGAACAGTCGAATACGCTGGCAGCGGCGATGGGTCTGGTCGGCACGCCTACCTTCATTGCCGGGTCGGATTCGCGGTTTGGTGCCGTGCCGTTATCCGAGCTGGCCGGGTTAGTTGCAGCGGTCCGCAAAAGCTGACGGTTCATTCCAATAGGAGGAGAGACAATGGAAAATTCTGATCACAAGATGAATCACGATCGCATGAATGGCGGAAGCTACGGCCGGTTTGCGGCGATGATCTTCACCTCGACCGTGGTCATGTTCGGCCTGATGTATCTGAACACGTGGTCACTGGATCACGTCTTCTTCAGTCAGACCCGGATGTGGATGGCGCTTTACATGGGCGGAGCCATGGCGCTGATCATGCTGGCCTTCATGCTGGGCATGTATCGCAATAGGCGTGCCAATCTCATGGTCGCGGGCCTCGCCTTGTTGGCCTTTGTCCTTGGGGTGTTTCTGGTGCGCAGCCAGGCGACCGTTGATGACACCGCATGGATGAAAGCGATGATCCCACATCATTCGATTGCAATCCTGACCTCGACCCGTGCCAATATCTCGGATCCGCGTGTGCAGGCCCTGGCAGATAGCATCGTCGAGGCACAAACACTTGAGATCGCCGAGATGAAGGCCCTGATCGCCGACCTTCAAGGTGGACCTGCGGCCACACCCGAAATCGATGGTCGATAGACCGCCTATTGGGGGTCCGTTGAACGACAGAAATCAAACAAGGAGTACCAATTTGCTGACGCGCAGACATTTCATCCAAACCACGACCGCGCTGTTTTCCGCTATGGCCGCCAGCCCGGTTCTCGCGACAAGCTGGCCCGATGCCGCACAGAAAGCGGCGTGGGACGCCGAGGTGACGCCGGCGGTTCCCAACCCTTGGGGACTTCACCCCCGTTTCCTGCCTCAGCGTGTTCTGGCAAATGATGGTCTGGTGCCGGGTGATATCCACGTCGATGCCGTGGCGAGATATCTTTATCACATCGAAGAGGGCGGGGTCGCGATGCGCTATGGCGTGGCGATCGGCAGGGGCGATCTGTACGAGCCGGGCGTCTATACGATCAAGCGCAAGGCCGAATGGCCGCACTGGACGCCGACCCAGAACATGATACAGCGCGAGCCGGAAATTTACGACCAGTTTGCAGGCGGGGTGGAACCCGGCCCCCAAAACGCGCTCGGCTCTCGTGCGCTGTATCTCTATGTCGGTGACAGGGACACCTACCTGCGGATTCACGGAACACCGTTTCCAACCTCGATCGGCAGTCGGGCGAGCTCTGGCTGTGTGCGCATGGTCATGTCGCACATCAATGCACTGTATCCGCAGGTCCAGATCGGCTCGACCGCCTATCTGTATTCCCCCGATGGCAGCGTGACGCCGTTAAGCTGAGTTGCCTCGGCCCAGACGGCTTCGCTGCCTCAGGGGGCGCCGTCCGGGTCAGGATTGACGCGCGTTACAGATATGGTTGCCGTTCGCAGCACGCAGCGGCACCAGCGTCCTTTCGACCGGTCCCACGTGATAATACCAATAGCAATCGTCTTCCGCGACTAGCGTTGCCGTGGTCAGATCCTGATTCGGACCGGCAAGGGCAACGACCGCATCGGGGATAGGATAGAGAGAAGTTTGCGCAGTGCTGCTTTCCACCGTTGGAGCGGTGCAGCCGGCGGCTACAAGCAGTGTTACGGCAAGTGCTGTGGTGTTTTTCTGCATGGAATCTCCAGAGGGTTAAGTGAGGTCTTCGGGAACCGATGTTGGCCAGTCATTTGCCGTGGCCGGCTTTTGTCGATTGGAGAGTCGGCCTCGGCAAAACCGGCCCTAGCGCCGTTGGCATCATTTGATACTCTCGCGCGCCATTCGGCTTTGGATCCTGCGCTCGCGTTTAGGCCAAGTCGATTTGATATAGGCCAGAACGGCGGCGATCTCGCTGTCGCTCATGGTGTCGCCAAAGCCCGGCATGTCACTTTCATACTGGCCACCCACGACTGCCGCAGTACCATCGCGGATGATCTTCATCAGCATGACATCGGGGTGATGCCATGTATGTCCGGCTTCATCATGCGGCGGGGCCGGATATCGACCGTTTGGAAGCGGAGATTTCCAGTCTGGCTGGCCCTGTAATTCATCGCCGTGGCAGCTGGCGCAATTCTCGGCATAAAGCGCTTTGCCCCGCGCGATCTCGGATGCATCGCCTGTCATATACATGCCCAATATGACGACGGCGGCAACGGCGATGGCTGCGGTCAAGGTGACACGGCGTGTCCCGTTTATCGCCATTGGTCAGTCGCGCAGCTTTTCCAGCAGTTCCACCACCTCGCGGAACATGACCCGCTGGCGATCCTGATCACCGGATTCAATCGCCGCCTCCATACAGCTTCGGGCGTGGTCCTCGATCAGAAGACGTTCTACCGCGCGCAGGGCGGATCGGATGGCAGCGGTCTGGTTCAGCACATCAACACAATAGCGACCATCCTCGACCATGCGCGACACACCCTGAACCTGACCGTTCAGACGTGACAGACGCTTGAGGACTGCATCGCGATTTTGTTTGTCATGGGCCAATGGCGCGCTCCGGACTTTATCGTTTACAGCTTGCATTATACCCACTGGGGGTATATCGCAAGTTAAAGATACCCCCTATAGGTATCGGGCCGGAGGACAGTATGGACGAAGATCAGAACCATTCTCATGAACACCATGACCACGCGTCTCATGGTCATTCCGCCCCGGCGCCTTCCCAGCCGGAACCCGGCAAGGCCATCGATCCCGTTTGCGGCATGCAGGTCACGATCAAACCCGATGCGCGCCACCGCGACTATGGCGGCGACACCTTTTATCCCGCATTATTCGCCGAGCCGGCTCGGCGGCGCGCTGGAGGCGGGTTGAAGCCGTTCTTGCCGGCTTCTGGGCACCAGCTTGTTGCCGATGAGAGCTACGCATCCCGGTTTGGTTGAGAGAGTGGGCGAGACGACATCCTTTGGATGATTTCGCCCTTTGGATCGGCCACGACTTCTGGCCGCCCCTGGGCGTTCATTCTGTCGGCGGCATCTGCAACTTGCTCGCGATTATAGGTCGGCCCCGCGTAGCATCTGGATCTGCGGCCAGATGGCGGCCCAGTAGGGCGCGGCCGTTGCGGCAAGTATCAAGGTCATGCGCCGGGCTGAAATGATGAGACGAGCGCCGGCGCGCAGCACGCGTTCCCGCAGGCGGCGCAGGCTCCAAGGGGCTTTCGTGGCGCGCGCCATGGCCCGGCGCGCCACGTGCATGATCTGGTAGGCGAGCATGGCGACGAGCAACCGGACTTCGTTGCAGGCGAAGGCATCGATGGGGGGCGTGACCGATTTCGGCTTCTTGCCGCGCAGATGGGTCTTGGCGCGATTGGTGGAGGACAGCGCTGGAGACAGCACGTCCATCAGCTCGCCCATGTGGCCTTCTGCTTTGCCGCGCTGGCGATAATGGTCCAGCAGGGCCTGCCCCTTCATCTGGAAGCGCGAGATCGAGGTGACGAGGAAGAAGCGGTCGAGCAGCAGATCGACACCTCGACTGACAGGCCCAAAGCGGCTCGGCCCCTATCCTGACCGTGAGCTGGATTGCCAAGAGGCACTGGAAGCGAGATTTGTCGCGCTGGTTGACGAGGCTGAAGCGGTCGGATGGGTGCGGACGGAGGTTTAGTTAGCGTCCGAGGAGCTGGTGTAATTTCATCGCCGCCAGCGGTGTGATCCCGGGTGGCCATCGAGGTGTAAGATCGAGGTGGAGTTTCGACGCTTCAACCACGCACCTTACGGAGACCCCGATGACCAAGACGAACATGGACCTGTCCGAGCTTCTGGCCAAGCACGATCAGGGAGACTTTCTGCGCGGCATAGCCGAGGCCGTGCTGCAGCTGATCATGGAGACCGATGTGGAAGGTATCATCGGCGCCGGTCGCCACGAGCGCAGCGGCGAACGGACGACCTGGCGGAACGGGTATCGAGAGCGCGCTCTCGATACCCGTTTGGGCACGCTGAACCTGCGGGTGCCGAAGCTGCGCCAAGGCAGCTACTTCCCGGGCTTCCTGGAGGCCCGCAAGACATCCGAGCAGGCGTTGGTGGCCGTGATCCAGGAGGCGTGGATCGGCGGCGTCTCCACCCGCCGCGTCGACGAGTTGGTGCAGGCAATGGGGCTGAGCGGCATCTCGAAGAGCACGGTGTCCAAGCTGTGCAAGGACATCGATGAGCGGGTCGGTGAGTTCCTGAACCGCCCGCTGAGCGGGGAGTGGCCCTATGTCTGGCTGGATGCCACCTATCTCAAGGTGCGTCAGGGCGGCCGGATCGTGCCAGTCGCGGCCATAATCGCTGTCGCCGCCAACACCGAAGGACGCCGCGAAATCATCGGTCTGGGCATCGGCCCATCCGAGGCCGAGACGTTCTGGACCGAGTTCCTGCGCTCGCTGCGGGCCCGGGGTCTCGGTGGCGTCCGGCTGGTCATCAGCGACGCCCATACCGGTCTCAAGGCCGCCATCGCCCGCGTGTTCGAAGCCTCTTGGCAAAGGTGTCGCGTTCACTGGATGCGCAACGCGCTGGCACACGTCTCGCGCGGCCAGCACACCGTGGTCGCCGCCGCGATCCGGCAAGCCTTCGACCAGCCCGACCGCGCCCATGCGGGCGAGACCTGGCACAAGGTGTCCGAGCAGCTGCGTCCGCGATGGCCCAAGCTGGCCGATCTGATGGACGCCAGCGAGCATGACGTGCTGGCCTACATGTCCTTCCCTCGCCAGCATCGCACCAAGCTTCACAGCACGAATCCAATCGAGAGGCTGAACAAGGAGGTGAAGCGGCGTGCCGATGTTGTCGGGATCTTCCCGAACGAGGCTTCCATCATGCGCCTGATCGGCGCCGTGCTGTTCGAGCAGAATGACGAATGGCAGACCTCTAGCCGATACATGATGGTCGAAGCCTTCGCCCAAATCGACAAGGAGGAGCCAAATTGATCCGGCGGATCGATTTCGGTGAAGAGGATCGGAAAATCGTGGCCGCCGATATGGGGTTGAACCGCAATGCCCTTGGCGTTCGGCTGCACAGGGCGCGCGCTGCTCTGCGCGAGGCGATCCAATACCATTGTGGAGCCTGCTGCCTGGAGGATCCCGATGATTGCTACTGCCCAGTCTAGCGCCGAAGCGATCCCCTACTGCGACAAGCAAAGCTAGGCGACGGAATCAGGCGAACAATTCAGGGCATTCACGGGCGCATTTGTTGGTCAAAATGATGTACACCAGATGCAGCGTTGCGAGCCCCGCCAGCAGGCAGAAAAACGAAATGTAGGCAAACTGGAGAAAGGCGATATCGATCACGATCACCGCCACCAGCGTCAGGGCGAAATGGCGCATATGTTTGTAATGCGACAGCGCTGGCGGGAGGGTGATAAGGGTCACATAGATTGTATTGGTCAGCCAGCGTGGCATCATGAAATCCAGCCACATGGATTTTTCATAGGCCAGAGACTGATTGTTGACCTCGACCACCACCATGTCACTGTTTAGCCCGTGCGGTATGTAAAGCAGCAGTCCGAAAGCCAGCCCGATCAACGCCATGAGGCGGAACAACCGCTTTCGGGGGCTGTCGTCCGGTTCAAGCACGTAGACCGAGAAGGGGACCCAGATCGGCCACATGAACCAGGTGAAAAAGATGAACCCCATTGCCCCCCACAAAACCGTCAGGGGATCGTTTCCGTTCATGCCGACCCAGACAAAACCCTCGGTAAACTGCTGCAGTCCGGCGAAAAGCGGCATCAGGGCAAGCGGGAGATAGCGTTTGTTGCGCCGCCAAGCCACAATTGAAATGGCCGTGCCGCCGCCAACAAGAAAAACACTGGCGGCAAAGCTGACTTGAGCGGACAGGCACATTTGACTTCCCTCTGTCATGTTTGTTCGGATCGTCAATCATGCAACGCTAAATCACCGGCCACCCAATTGGAAGAAACCAATTGGAGACCTGTGTTCTTGAAGTCCCAAGCCCGGAATTTTCGGAGAGCTGTAATAATCCGTTGCGCGCAGCGTCTTAGCATAACGGCAGCATGGCCGCTGGCGTTGGTTTGATTGTGCCTTTCTGCTTAAACCCTTAACACTTTAGAGAGTCGAGCACCCGAAGGAGATAACACGGATGAGCGAGCTTTCCCAATACGCGATCCTTTTCGGGCTGAGTGTCGGTGTGTTCGGTTTCGTGCTCAGCCTCTACGGGCTCGCCCGGGCCATCGGGCGCACGCGCTCGGAACCGGGCAAGGACGTGCCCGCCACGGCCGGTACCTTGTCGCGCGATCCGGTCTGGGTCCGCTATCATGCGCGCTATGCCGGTTATGCGCTGCTGTTTCTGGCCTTCGACATGGAGATGGCGTTCATGTATCCGTGGGCGGTCGTCTACCGCGAAGAAGGGCTGATCGCATTGCTCGACATGGGCGTTTTCCTCTCAATCCTGTTCCTGGGCCTGCTCTATGGCTGGAGCCAGGGCGCGTTGAGGCGGCAATGACCATAGCCGGGGCGCGAGAGGGCGCGATGTACGGGATCAGGCGGGCGGTCGCGGCGGCCATGGCGCGCGATCTGACGGCCTTTGTGCTGCCCGGCCCGTCTGTCGCGCGGTCGATGGGGATCGACCTTGCCAATGCGCACCTGCGTGTTGTAGGCACCCCGCGCCATGCCGACGTTCTCATCGTCGTCGGCCCGATTCCGGACGGTCTGCGCGATGCCGCCGCCGTCACCTACGCGCAGATGCCGCGCCCCCGCGCGATCCTGGCACTGGGCGCAGGCGACATCGCCCCGTTGCCCGATGCGGACGTGTCGGCCCCGCTGACACGGGCCGGGCTGGCCGATCTGCGCCGCGTGATCGCCGCGGGCGCGTTTCGCGCTGACAGCGGGGAGTTTAACGCCCCCGCTCTTGAGGTGCGCGTGGAATACACTTGCCCGATGCACCCCGAAATCGTCCGCGACGCCCCCGGAGACTGCCCCAAATGTGGCATGACGCTGGTGCCGCGCGAAACAGCGTCCGATGGACATGGTGGGCACGGTGGCCACGACATGCCCCGGGAGGACAGGCCAAACCCCGCCGATCACGCACATGCGGGCCACGCTCACGACGCGGGCGGGTCGGGGGCATACACTTGCCCGATGCACCCCGAGGTGATCAGCGACGCACCGGGCAAGTGCCCCAAATGCGGCATGAACCTGGCGAAGGCGGAGGAGGTGGAAAGCCACGGTCACGGGCATGGGCATGGGCATGGGCACGCAAGCCACGCGCCCTCCGCGCATGGCGATCATGCCGGTCACGACGACAAGGCGGGCGGGTCGGGGGCATATAGTTGCCCGATGCACCCCGAGGTGATCAGCGATGCACCGGGCAAGTGCCCTAAATGCGGCATGAACCTGGTGAAGGCGGAGGAGGTGGAAAGCCACGGTCCCGGTCACGGTCACGGGCATGGCGGTCACGGCGGTCATGGCAAACAGCAGGACCATTCCGGCCACGATGGGCATGCCGGACATGGCGGCCACTCCAAGGCCACTATCGACGGGATCGAGCCGCATTTCATGTCGATGGTCGAGATGACCAAGGACCAGCCGCGCAGCAGCGACGGGTTACAGATGGACTGGATCAAGGTGCCGTTCGGGCCGTTCTTTCCCGGCCTGCCGGCTGGGCTGCGGCTGACGTTGACGCTGGATGGCGATACCGTTGCGGCCAGCGACGCCACGAGCCTTGTCGGCGCGACGGATTTGATGGATGGGCCGCAGATGAGGGTGGCCGATTTCGTCGAGCGTCTGGCCACCATGATGCCGCTCAGCAGCGTGTCCTATCGCGCGCTGGCTTGCGCTGCGATTGAGGTGGCCGCCGGCGTCGAGCCCGACCATGACGCGCGCCGTGGCCGCGCCGCCGCCGTGGAACGCGAGCGGATCGCCAGCCACCTGAACTGGCTGGCCGAGTTCGGCCTTCAGTCGGGTTTTTTGTGGCTCGCCGCGCGCGCTGGGGCGTTGCAACTGGCCGTTCAAGGTGCCGACGTTGCCGGGATTGCCACGCAGGCTGGGGCGATCCGGCGGCTGTCGCGCCGGGTGCAGGCGGCCCCGCTGATGCGGATGCGGCTTAGACGCATCGCGCGCATCGGCAATGACGCCCCGGCCAGCGGCCCGGTGGACCGGGCGCGAGGTGGCGGATCGGATGCCCGAACGGGTGATCCAACGCTGAAGGATCTCGGGTTCGAAATGCGCGTCCGCAACGGCGGCGATGCGCTGGCGCGGCTGCGGCTGCGCTGCGACGAGATCGCCCAAAGCCTCGACCTGATCGCGGCCGCCGGGATGATTGCTGTGCCGCAGGTGCCGGATGTGGGCAGGGTGTCGGGCGAGGGCGAGGCTCGCATCGAAACACCGCGCGGCACGGCGTCGCTGCGCGTGAAGCTGGCCAATGGCAAGGTGGTCGAGGCCGATCTCGACACGCCGACAGACGTGAACATCGCCCTTGTCGAAACGGTGACGGCGCAGCAGGAACTGGGCGATGCCCTGAGCGCCGTCGCCTCGCTCGACCTGTCGCCCTGGGAGGTGCGTGGATGAGCATTCTTGTCGTTCTCCTGTCGCTCGCCGCCGGGGCCTATGCGCTGGCCGTCATCGAACGATGGGCCGTGCATGGGCACCTGAGCCTGACCGGTCCGGCCTGGGCCGCCTTGGCGCTTATGGGGCGGGAATCGCTGCTGGCGCGCAAATCTGACCGGTTGTTCTTTGAGCTTGGGCCGGTGCTGCTTTTGGTGGCGGGGCTGATGGCGGTGGCAGTGATCCCGCTGGCGCCGGGGCTTATCATCACCGACCTGGCGACCGGAGCGCTGTTTTTGAACGCTGCGCTGGCCTATGTGCTGGTGGCGCTGATCATGGCGGGCTGGGGGCCGAACGGGGCCTACGCCATGATCGCGGGCTGGCGGTTCCTGGGCCAGTTCATTGCCTATGCCATGCTGATCGTGATGCCGATCACCGCCGTCGCCATGCGGGCGGAGTCGCTCTCGACGGTTGAGATCGTCGCCTCGCAGGCGCAGCTCTGGAACGTGCTGTACCAGCCGATGGGGTTTGTCCTGTTCGTCGTGGCGGCGATGGGGCTGGCCTGGCTGCCGCCGCTGGACCTGCCCGATGCGACCGGCGAATTGGCCGGCGGGGTCGAGGCGGAATATACCGGCGTGCGGCTGGCAGTGCTGCGGCTGGCGCGGATGGTCATTATCCTGGCGCTGGCGGGGGCGACCGTGACCTTCTATCTGGGCGGCTGGCTGGGCCCGTGGCTGCCCGCGTGGGCCTGGAGCGCGATCAAGATCCTGGCCGTGGCCGCGGCCATGCTGAGCGTCGGGCGCTATATGCCGCGCATCCGCGAAGCGCGTTACCTGGCGCTGAGCTGGAAGCTGGGGATCTCGCTGGCGCTGGCCAATATCTTTGTCGTGGGCGTGATCGCGCTGGTGGTGCCGATATGACGGTTCAGATGATCTTCTTGGCGTTCTTCGGCGGCGCGGCGGTGTGGTTCGGCGTCGTGGTTTTCCGCACCCATTCGATGGTGCGCTCGGCGCTGGCGCTGCTGTTTTCGCAAACCGCGATAGGGGCGATGTTTCTGGTCATGCAGGCCGAGTTTCTGGGCGTGTTGCAGATCATGATGATGGCCACGGAAATGAGCGTGATGGCGATTTTCATGGTGATGTTCATGATGGATCCCGGCGGCATGGGCAAAATGGACATGACCCACCAGAAACGCCTGTCGCTCTGGGCCGGGGGCATTGGGCTGCTGGCGGCGCTGCTGCTGGTCTGGCTGCCCGATTGGGGTCCGGTCGCCCTGTCTGTGCCGGGTGCGCATGAGCAGGCCGCCGATCTGGGCCGCGAATTGCTGGGCCGGTCAATGTTCATCTTCCAGTCGGCAGGGCTGACCATCCTGACGGCCATGGTTGCGGCCACGATGGTGGCCATCGTCCCCAACGCGGAGCAGAGCAAATGATTGTGGAGATGATGATCGCGCTCAGCGTCGGCGCGGGGCTGTTTGGTATCGGTCTTTACGGCGCGCTGAGCCAGACGAACCTGGTGATGATCATCATGGGGGTCGAGCTGATTTTGGCCGCAGCACTGGTCAATCTGGTGGCCTTCTGGCGCTATCTGCATCCCGATGAACCGGCCGGTCAGATGTTCGTGCTGATCGTGATGGCGGTGATGGCGGTCGAAATGGCGGTCGGCTTTGCCATCGCCATCGCGCGGTTCCGGGTGCGCGGGTCGGTTGAGATGGAAGAAGCGCGCGAGTTGAAGGGATGACGATGCTGGCGCTCATTATCCTTGCGCCGCTGCTGGCGGGTCTCGCGGCGCTTGTGCTGCGCCGCGCACCCGAAGCGATTGCACTGGCGGGCGTCGGCCTTGGGTTTGTCGCGGCGATGGCGTTGCTGGCGGGGATCGTTTCCGGTGGCACCATGCAACTGGTCCTGCCGGGGCTGCCGCAGATGCCGCTGCGGTTGGTCGCGACGCCGCTGACGGCGGTGTTTTCGGCCATGGTGGCGACGGTGGCGGCCTGTGTGCTGATCTACGCTGTCGGTTACATGCGCAGCGACCCCGAGAAGCCGCGCTTTTTCGGGATTCTGCTGCTGTTTGTCGCCGCGATGCAGGCGCTGGTTCTGGCGGGCGACTGGATCACCGTGCTGGCGGCGTGGGAACTGATCGGTTTTTCCAGCTATCTGCTGATCGGGTTCTGGCATGGGCGTGACGGCGTCGCCGGTGCCGCGATGCGGGCGTTTCTGTATACCCGCAGCGCCGATCTGGGGCTTTATCTGGGGATTTTCGTGCTGATCGGCTGGGCCGGCACCGCGGAAATCTCGGCCACGTTGGATATCACCGGCACGCCCGCACTGGTCGCCGGGTTGCTGTTGCTGATCGGCGCGATGGGCAAGTCGGCGCAGGTGCCGTTGCAGGACTGGTTGCAGCGCGCCATGGCCGGCCCGACGCCGGTCTCCGCTTTGCTGCATTCCGCGACTCTGGTGGCGGCGGGGGCGATCCTGCTGATCCGCGTGACCCCGATGCTGCCCGCAGGCGCGCTGATTGCGGTCGGGCTGGTGGGCGGCGTCACCGCCGTCGTTGCCGGCCTGATCGCGCTGGCCGAGCGGGACCTGAAGCGGCTGCTGGCCGCCTCGACCTCCAGCCAGTACGGGCTGATGCTGCTGGCCATTGGCGCGGGGGTGCCGGTGGCGGCGCTGCTGCACCTTATCGCCCACGCGGCGATAAAGAGCACGCTTTTTCTGGGGGCGGGTGTGTTCCAGCATGATCGCGACAGCACCGACATGGATGCGGTCGCGGGCGCGGGCCGGGCACGACCGCTGGTGCTGGCCGCTTTCGGCATTGCTGCTTTGGCGCTGGCGGGGATCCCGCCGCTGGCGGGGTTCTTTTCCAAGGACGCGATCCTTGCCGCCGCGCTGGCGGCCCCCGGGGTCGTATGGCTCGCGCCGCTGGCGCTGGCAGGCACGGTGCTGACCGGGGCCTATATGGCGCGGGCGCTGCGGGTGCTGTGGCAGGGCGAGGCCCAGCCCGTTCTGGGCAAGGGGATGGGCTGGATGGGTGCGGGCATGGCGGTGCTGACGGCGCTGGCGGCGGGGCTTGGGTTCGCCTTCACGCCGCTGGAACATCTGCTTGAGGCCGAACTGCCGCCGGAAGGAACCGCGATGATCCTCGGGCTTATGGCGGCGCTGAGCGGCCTGGTGCTGGGCTGGTTCATCCAACCTGCCCGCCTGATGGGGCCGGTTCTGCCGATGGCGCAGCGCGGCTTTGCCGTCGCGGGCGGTATGGACGGGCTGGTGCTGCGCCCGTCGCTGGCTTTTGCCGCCGCCTGTGAAGGTTTCGAACGGCGTCTGCTGGCGTCGCAACTTGGCCTTGTGCGGATCTTGAGCCTTGGCACCGCATCCAGTGCCGAGCGTTCAGACAACCGGCTTTATGCCGCGACCCTTCAGGTGGGCCGGATGAACCTGCGCCTGGGTGACAGCGCCGAGACCACCGACACAAAAGGCATCGACGGGCTGATCTTCGGCCTTGTCGACCGGACAATTGCCGCCGGCCGCCGCCTGCGCCTGCTGCAAAGCGGGCTCATCCACCGCGAACTCGCCCTGACCGTCATGGGCATTGCCGTCATCGCGGCGGTGCTGCTGATCTTACCGATGTCCTCCTGAAGAAAGACGACCCCGCCATGCCCCTTCTCTCGATCTCCGTCTTTTTGCCGCTTCTTGGTGGCGTGCTGCTGATGGCCCTGCCAAACAAGTCGGCGCGCATCGCCCATGGCGTTTCCATCGCCACCACCGGGCTGACCTTCGTGGTGACGCTGGCGATCTGGGCGCGGGGCACGCTGCCAGGCGGTTTCGCGCAGGTCGAGGAGATCGCATGGATCCCGGCCATCGGCGCGGCCTACCGGCTGGGCATCGACGGGCTAAGCCTGCCGCTGATCCTGCTGACCTCGCTGCTGTTTTTCCTGTCGGCAATCTATGCGGCGCGGATCACCGACCGCCCGGCGGTCTTTGTCGCGCTGATGCTGATGCTGGAGACCGCGTCGATCGGCACTTTCGCGGCGCTGGACGCGCTCCTGTTCTACGTCTTCTTTGAAGTGTCGCTGGTCGGCATGTACTTCATGATCGTCGGCTGGGGCTATGAAGAACGCCAGCGCGCCGGGCTGATGTTCTTCATCTACACGCTGCTAGGCTCGCTGCCGCTGTTGCTGGCGATCATCGGGCTGTATCTGGCCACGGGAAGTTTTGACATGCGGCTGTGGATCGAGGCGCCGCCACTGACTGGGCTGGCGGCGATGCTGGCGCTGATCGCGATGCTGTTCACCTTCGCGGTCAAGATCCCGTCCTTTCCAGTGCATACTTGGCTGCCCGCGGCCCACGTGCAGGCCCCGACCGTGGGCAGCGTGATCCTCGCCGGGGTGATGCTGAAATTCGGCACATACGGCCTTGTGCGTTTCGCCTTACAGATGACGCCCGACGCCTTTGCGCAGGCCGGTCAGGTGGTGCTGGCCTTTGGCGTATTCAGCGCCCTTTACGGTGCCTTCGTGGCGCTGGCGCAGTCAGATCTGAAGAAGATGATCGCCTATACGTCGGTGAACCACATGGGCTATGTGGTGATCGGCGTCGCGGTGGCGGCGCTGACGCTGGACCCTGACTTGCGGGCGGTCGCGCTCAATGGTGCGACCTTGCAGATGGTCAGCCACGGCGTCGTCACCGGGGCGTTGTTCTTTCTCGTCGGCATGTTGCAGTCGCGCGCCCACGAACGCGAGATGACCGCGTTCGGCGGGCTGCTGGGGCAGGTGCCATGGCTGGGCTGGGCCTTCGTGCTGTCGGCCTTTGCCTCGCTCGGGCTGCCGGGGTTGGCGCATTTCCCGGCTGAATTTCAGATCTTCCTGGCCACGCTGAATGCTCAGCCCTGGGCCATCGTGGCGATTATCGCCATTGTGGTGACGGCGGGGCTTTACCTGCGCGCGATCGCGGCGGTATTTCTGGGCGAGCCGAACGAGAAATGGGCGGCGATGCCCGATCTGGACCGCGGCGAGATGCAGGCCGTCGTGCCGCTGCTCATCCTCATCATCCTTATCGGGGTCGCGCCGTCCTGGTTGCTGGGCATGATCGACGCGACGATGCGGGCACTGCAATTCTAATGGCGCGCGACCTGTCCTTTCTGTTTCCCGAGCTGATGCTGGCCTCCACTGTCGTGCTGATGCTGGTGGCCGAGATGCTGCGCGCGCCCCGTCTGGCGTTGGCGTTCGGGCTGATCGGGCTGGGTCTGTCCACCGCGCTGACCCTTCCGCTGCTGGAGGCCGACACCAGCGTCTTTGGCGGCACCTACCGCGTCGATCTGCTGTCCGGCTGGGCCAAGTTGATCTTGCTGCCGGGCACCGCGCTGGCGCTTTTGATGACGCGGGCCGAGATCGCCGGGAAGGACCGCGAGGGCAGCGTTTATGTGCTGCTGTGCCTGGTGACGCTGGGGGCGCTGATGCTGGCGGGCGGTGGCGACATGATGCTGCTGGTCCTGGGCGTGGTCCTGACGGGCCTCGGCTCCTTCGCGATGGTGGCCTGGCCGCGCAACGATGCCGCGACCGAGGCGGCAATGAAATATCTGGTGTTCGGCGCCGTCACCGGATCGGTGATGATCTACGGGCTGACCTTCTGGTTCGGTGGGGCCGGGTCGACGCTCTTTTCCGAGCTCGGGGCGCTCGATGGCAAGCCGCTGATCGCGCTGGCGGGGCTGGTCGCGGTGCTGATCGGGCTGGGCTACAAGGCGGCGCTGGTGCCGTTCCAGTTCTGGGCACCGGACGCCTATGACGGCGCGCCGGTCTCGGTCGCGGCGTTCCTGTCGGTCATCACCAAGGTTGCCGCGATCTTCGCCTTTGCGCAGGTGCTGCGCGATCTGCCGGTATCCACCGGCTGGCCGTTCGTCGTCGCGCTGATCGCGGCAGTGACGATGACACTCGGCTATCTGGCGGCTCTGGTGCAGACCAATGCCGTGCGGCTGCTGGCCTATTCTTCGGTTGCGCAGGCGGGCTATTTCATGATGGGGATCGTGGCGCTCGGTACCAGCGCGCTGGCCCTGCCTTCGGTAATCGTGTTTGGTGCGGCCTATGTGGCGATGAACCTGGGAGCCTTTGCAGTCATAATGATCGCGGGCCGCAATCTGGACGATTTCAAGGGGTTCGGCCGCGCGCGACCGGTGGTCGGCGTGGCGATGGTCGTGTTCCTGCTGTCGCTCACCGGCATTCCGCCGCTCTTCGGCTTTGTCGGCAAGGTGCTGCTGTTCGGCGCCGCGATCGAGACCGGCTATCTGTGGCTGGCGGTGATCGGCATCCTCAACAGTGTGCTGGCGCTGGCGGTCTATCTGCGCATAGTGGTGTCGATGTATCAGGCGCGCGAGGGCGATGCGGGCCGGACTGAGATGGCGCCGCCGCTGTTGGTCGTTCTCTGGGCGACCGCGCTGGTCACGGCGCTGATGGGGCTATTTGCGGGAGTGTTTCCCGGCTGACTTAAGGCGCGGTTTTGTGCCAGTCGGTCAAAGTGGTGATCTTGCTATCCTAGCCTGCCAGCGGCTCGGCCATTCGCTCCGCATTCCCGGGATTAAGCAGCGTCTCGATATCACCATAAGCGCGGCGGGTGGCCACGGCCCCAGCCGCGATACAGTGGCGCTTTAGAGCGCGTTGCGTTTAATCGGTTTCATATCCGGCGGCTTTGAAGAAATTGTAGCATTCCTCATCGGTGAAA
>NZ_VDDD01000292.1 GCF_006151785.1 Paracoccus marcusii | reverse complement strand
CCGGCCAGTGTCGCCCCCAGCAGCATCGCCTCGCGTGCCTGTCTGTTCTGGCCATCGTCGCATGCGGTGATCAGGTTCGCAGCCATCAGGCGCAAGGCTTCCTTTGCCAGAATGTCAGACAGGGGGTTCTTTCTGAGTCTGCCGGTGAATGCTTCGATGGCATGCACCATCGCGTCGATCCCGGTGGCCGCGGTCTGCAGGGGTGGCAGGCCAATCGTCAGTTGGGCGTCCAGCAGAACGCGATCGGCGTACAGCTGTCGTGCAACGATCCCCATCTTCGTGGTCGTGCCGGTGGTCAGGATCGTGATGTTCGTGACCTCGGAGCCTGTGCCAGCAGTCGTCGGCACCTGAACCAGCGGTACCCGCGCGCCAGTCACCTTTCCTATGCCATACATGTCGGCCAGTGACTGATCCGAAGAGATCATCACGGCAGCCAGTTTCGCGACGTCCATCGACGAGCCACCGCCGAACCCCATGACGATGTCAGAGCCAGCATCCTTGGCCATCGTCGCGCATGCGATCATCACATCTTCTGGCGGGTCGGCGACGACATCATCGAAGATAGTTATCTCGAACCCTGCCGA
>NZ_VDDD01000291.1 GCF_006151785.1 Paracoccus marcusii | reverse complement strand
GGCCTGACCAATGCGCTGATGCTGGGCCCTGTGCTGCGCCACAACATGCGCGTCGCCGCACCCCTCTATGCCGAATTGGCCGACCTTATTCTTGGCGCATCCAGCGTCAGCGTCGACGCACGCGCAACGGCATTCGTCGAATTCATGGAGGATTTGATGAACCGTTCCGGCGCCCCCCGGCGGCTGCGTGATTGCAACATCCCGGAGGACAGTCTGCCAAGCCTGGCCGAGGATGCAATGCTGCAGACCCGATTGCTGTTGAACAACCCTGTCGAAGTAACGCAGGACGATGCGTTGGCTATGTACCGACAAGCGTACTAGGGTCAGGACCCATTGATCTGAATGAGGCTGTCCTGCCTGCGTGATTCAAGCTCCCGAACTGGAGGAAGTGGAGATGAGCAACCTTTTCCAGGGATACGATGCCGACTGGTCCCGGGACGCGTTGAAAGACAGGGCTATACGCCCCTGCATTCCGGGTCGGAAATCGCGCGTCACAGTCGTCCGTCACGACAAGCGCTGCTAAAAGAGGTGCAGTTGGATCGAGATCATGTTTGGCAGGCTGGAGACTGGCGCCGCATTGCCATCCGC
>NZ_VDDD01000290.1 GCF_006151785.1 Paracoccus marcusii | reverse complement strand
GGAGGCCGCCACGCGGAGCCTCTCTCATGATCTCGGTCATCTGGGGACCCTGCGCCATGAGCTGGCGCGTCTCTCGGCCATGGCGTCTTCTGCACACGGGCGGTCGCGCCTTGGCGACCTGATCGCCCATCTGCGGACGCAGCCGGTGATCAGCTCGGCGATGGTCATGGATCAACTGGGGGTGACGCGTCGGACCGCCCTGTCCCTGATCGGCGAACTGGTCGATGCCGGCTGCCTCAGCAACCTCACCGCCCGCAGCACCTCCCGGTTCTGGGCGCTGCCCTCCCTCGCCGCGCGGATGGGCCATGCGGGAGGGGCAGGGGCCGCTCGTCGCGGTGCGCTTGCCGGCAGCGAGAGGTCGAGCGGGCCGAGCGAACACTCGAAGCCAATCGGTGCGTTGGAACGAACGAGGGGAGGACGAGACGAGGGCCAACTGGACCGGATCATGGCGGATCTCGATGCCGCGATGTCGGGCCTGGATGATGTCGTGCGCCGGGCGGGGGGTCGAGAGCGGAAAGAAGAGTAGATCCTGCAGCGGTCAATTCTTTGCATGTCTGGAGACGCACGCTGTGCGGTAGAGGTATCCTTAAGGC
>NZ_VDDD01000289.1 GCF_006151785.1 Paracoccus marcusii | reverse complement strand
GGCAGACAGCTTTTCTTGATTGTAGCCGGACATAAGGGCAATGCGGATGTCGGGGTGGGTCTTGGAGACCGCGCAAGCAAGGTCCAATCCTGACTCTCCGGGCATCACCACATCGCTTATCAGCAGATCCAGCCCGCTTTCACGATTGATGATGTCCCGTGCCTCCCTGCCGTTAGCTGCGATGAGGGTATCGCAACCCAAAGAGGCCAGCATTCGTGCAATCACCCGTGCGACCGCCGGTGTATCATCGACCACAAGGGCTTTTCGTTTCTTTTCCGGAATGGCTGCCGCGGCTGGAGCGTCGCCTTCCACATGCCGAGTGTCGACAGGCGCAATGGGGAAGAGCATGGAAATGGTCGTACCCTTCCCGGCCGTGCTGGAAAGCGTCACGAAGCCGCCCATCTGTTCGAGGTAACCGCGCACACGTGACAGTCCCAGACCCGACCCCTGGCCGGGCGAGCGTGTCGTGAAGAACGGCTGGAACACTTGTTCATGCAGATGCTCTGGGACACCGGAGCCGGTATCGGCGACGGAAAGGCATACCCATGCTTGAGTTGCTCCCCCATTGGGATGCGCACGGTGTATCACGCCGAGCATTATCCGAATGGTGCCCGA
>NZ_VDDD01000288.1 GCF_006151785.1 Paracoccus marcusii | reverse complement strand
CGGGCGGCCATCTCGCAGGCCTGGCGGGTCGCCGCCGCCGTCAACGCGGGATCGACCGTCACCGCGCCCAGCCCGGCCTGGGCCCGCATCTGGCTGACGGAGGACGCGATGGCCTGGCTGGCCCGGGGCGGGGGCGTGGCGCAGGATGTCGACGCATGGGCCGGCCATGCGCCGGCCACGATCAGCGCCAGCGCGGCGATGCGGTTGAAATGTCGGGTCATCCGATCCTCGTCTTTGTGGTCATCCGAATGGGTCGGGCCGCAGGTCATGCCCGCGGCCTAACGGGGGGCCGCATAGACGGCGGCCCAATAGGTCGTGCGCCCGTCCTGGGACGTCGCCTGCCCCACGCCGAAATCGCGCACCTGAGGCAGCATGATGTTGGCGTGATGCCCCGGCGAGGCCGTCCATTCCGACAGCACCCGCGGTAGCGAGAACGGCCCCGCGGCGATATTCTCGGCCGAGACGGTGGGCTGATAGCCCGCCTGCTTCAGGCGCATGGCGGGTCCGGTGGTGGTGCTGCCCAGATGGGTCATGCGCCCGCGCTGCGCCATGTCGCAGGCATGGCGCGCCGCGACCCGGGCCAGCCGGGGATCGGCGCGCAGCGGCGTCAGGCCGGCGCGGG
>NZ_VDDD01000287.1 GCF_006151785.1 Paracoccus marcusii | reverse complement strand
CGCGCGTTCGGCCACGATGCGCGCCCCTGCCAGGTCGGCCGGCACCGCGATGATCAGATCGTCGCCCTGCCGGCGCAGCACGGTCACGGGCGTCGCCTGCAGGCGGCCGTCCGCCCCCGCGACAAGCAGGCCGCCATCCGACCCCAGGGCCGCCGCCGGAATGATCGCCGCGTCGGACAGCGCCGGTTCGGCGATGCGCGCGGTCACGAAATCGCCCGGGCGCAGCGCCTGCGCACCCTGGACCAGCCGGGCATAGACCACCCGCCCCGCCGTCCCCTCCGCGACCGAGGCCGCCGCCCGATCCAGCCGCGCCTGCGCGACCACTGCGCCGGCGCTGCCGTCCAGCGTCACCGTCACCTCGCGGTCCAGCAGGGCACCGTCCGGGCCCAGCAGGCGCCCGAACTGGTCCAGCGACAGCGGGATCTGCAACTCCAGCGCCGCGGGGTCGATGATCGTGGCCAGCTGTTCGTTCACGCCGACCAGCGCGCCCTCGACCGCGGTGACGGCGGTGACGCGCCCGTCGAAGCCCGCGCGCAGTTCCGTGTCGGCCAGCGCGCGGCGGGCCTCGGTCACGGCGATCTCGGCCCGGCGCAGGGCGTTCTCGGCCGCGGTCACGGCGCTTTG
>NZ_VDDD01000286.1 GCF_006151785.1 Paracoccus marcusii | reverse complement strand
GGGCGGCCCGCCCACCGCGTCCAGCCCTGCGCCGAACCCGGCCGGAACGGCAACGCGGGCGGCCAGCGCCGCCGCCCCGATGCAGATGGCGATCTGCACCATCCCCAAGGCCGCCGCGCGCCCCAGATCGAAATCGAAGCGGAACGCCTGATAGATGGCCAGCTCCACCGTCGTGGCGCGCGGTCCCCCGCCCAGGGCCAGCGCCACCGTGAACGAGGTCAGGCAGACCAGGAACACCGCCAGCCAGACACCGGGCAGCACGCCGCGCAGCATCGGACGCTCCAGATGGCGGGCGATGTCGCGGGGCGCGAAATCCAAGGACGCGGCCAGCCGGAAGCGTTCGGCGGGAATCGCCTGCCAGCCCTGCAGGATCAGCCGCACCGACAGTGGCAGGTTGAAGAACACATGCGCCAGGATCACCCCCTGCCAGCCATAGATGCCGATGGCGGGCAGGCCCAAGGCTTCCAGCGCGCCGTTCAGCGCGCCGTTGCGCCCGAAGATCGCGATCAGGCCCAGGACCGCCACGATCACCGGCAGGATGAAGGGCGCCCCCAGCAGCGTGACCAGCAGCCCGCGCCCCCGGAACCGCCGCCGCGCCAGCGCGCGCGCCACCGGCACGGCCAGCGC
>NZ_VDDD01000285.1 GCF_006151785.1 Paracoccus marcusii | reverse complement strand
GCCTTCTGGAGGCTGCCGCCTCGGTCGGCCTCGAAGGCGAGCGCATCTCCACGCAGGGGATGGTGCTGCGTCTCACCAGCGGCATCGCGATGGAAGAGGATGCCCGGGCGGCCGAGATGGCCCTCAAGGTTCTGACCGTCATCCGGCGGCCCGGGGATCCGTTTGGCGAACCGGTCGCAGCCCTGCGCCGGATCGAAGCGGCCGCCACGCCCATCGGGCAGACACGCGACGAGGGCGATCGTCTCGAGGATGCGGAGCTGCCCCTGGTCGTGGAGACAGGTCGCACCTGGTCCCACGTTCCGATCCTGGCGGGATGGCGCGCGGCGGCCAACTATGCCTTCCGATCCCGACGGAGCAGCCCCGTGGCCGAGCGGCTGGTCTTCATGGCCGTGGAGGGTGCCGCGCGGCATCTGCAGGGACTGTCTCCTGATCGAAGGGTCGGCCGCGATGAGCTGGACGAGAGGGCAGGGGGCCTGCTGATGCCGGCGGCTGCCGGGTGGATCGTGCCGCCATCCGTGTCGCTGACCCGCACCGGCTTTCGGGTCTGGTCGCCGATGACCGGGCTGGCCACGTTCCTGGAGGCCGCCACGCGGAGCCTCTCTCATGATCTCGGTCATCTGGGGACCCTGCGCCATGAGCTGGCGCGTCTC
>NZ_VDDD01000284.1 GCF_006151785.1 Paracoccus marcusii | reverse complement strand
CTGGACAACCTGGGATCCGAGGCGCTGAATGCCGCGATCCGGCGGCTGAAGTCGCAGGGCGGCGCGGTCATCATCATGGCCCACCGTCCCGCCGCGATCAACGAATGCGAAAACCTGCTGGTGCTGGAGGGCGGCGTCCGCCGCGCCTTCGGCCCGCGTGACAAGGTGCTGGAACAGATGGTGCAGAATTCGGCCCAGATCCGTCAGGCCCAGACCTCGGGCCAGGGCGGGGGCGTCGCATGAGCCGCGGTCGGACACGCGCGGCCTCGGGCGACCGGCGCTGGCCGGTGCGCGGCCCGATCATCGCGGGCGGGGTGGCGGTGCTGGTGCTGGTGGGCGGCTTCACGGTCTGGGCGATGTCCACGCGCATCTCGGGCGCGGTCGTGGCGGGTGGCCAGGTCGAGGTCGAACAGCAGCGCCAGATCGTCCAGCATCCCGATGGCGGCGTGGTCCAGGACATCGCCACATCCGAGGGCAGCACCGTCGCCGCGGGCGATCTGCTGCTGACGCTGGACGGCACGCTGCTGCGCACCGAGCACACCATCGTCGAGGGCCAGTATTTCGAGATCCTGGCCCGCCGCGGCCGGCTGGAGGCCGAACGCGCCGATGCCGACACGATCACCTTTCCCGACGAACTGGTGCAGGCCGCGACCGCGTCGCCGGCGCTGCAG
>NZ_VDDD01000283.1 GCF_006151785.1 Paracoccus marcusii | reverse complement strand
CGCCCGCGGGGCACCGATGCGGGCCGCCGTTCCGCCCGGTGCGCCACCTGCGAAACGCCCGGTCGCGGGTCGCGCCGGACGACGCGACAGCGTTCCGCACCGCGCCCGTCCGGGCAGACCTGCGTTCTTTTTCAAGCCTCTGCGCGCGACCAATAGGCGGCGGCGGTGAACTGGGTCTTGGTCAGGCCGCGGGCCAGCAGGTGGCTGCGCGCGGCACGGGTGCGCGCCGCGTCGGCCGCGAACCAGACATGCCCGCCCACGGGGTCCGGCATCGCCACAAGCGCGGCCATCAGGTCGTCGCAGCGCGTGACCCGCGGATCATCCGCCAGCGCGCCCAGGTCGGCCGCGTCACAGCACAGGACGGCGCTGGCCGTGCCGCGCGTCTCGGCCAGCATGCGGGTGATGGCGGGCATCGCGGTCTGGTCGCCGAACAGCCACAGCCGATCGGTGTCGGGACAGCTGCCGCCGCCGGGGCCGATGGCACCGACCTGCTGGCCCAGGGGCGCGCCCTGCGCCCAGTCACAGGTCGGGCTGCCCGGATGACAGAAGATGTCGAAATCCAGCCAGCCCGGCCCGTGATCCACGACGGTATAGACCGGCCGGTGCAGCGCGTCCGCCCCGTCGGGCCAGACGGTGCGCCCGCTGGCGGCCACGCGCGGCCAGATGGCCGCCCGCCCCGCCGG
>NZ_VDDD01000027.1 GCF_006151785.1 Paracoccus marcusii | reverse complement strand
CCGGTCGCGCCATCAGCACGGCCGCCCCCAGCACCATCGGCGCCAGCAGCAGCGGCAGCGCCGCCAGCGCCCCGCGCGGCAGGCCCGCCTGTTCGTCAAGATGCGCCATCGCGAATCGTCCCTTGTTCCGTCCGATCCTGCCCAGGGTAGCGTGGCTTTGTTTAAATTTGCGTTAACCCTGTCGCAGCTGGGCCAGAAAGAACCCGTCGCCCCCGGTCAGGGGTGTCCATGCGTGCTGGTCGACGCGCTGGAAACCGGGATGGCGCGACAGGAACGCGTCCACCTGATCGCCGTTCTCGGCCTCAAGAACGGAACAGGTCATGTAGGCCAGCAGACCGCCGGGCGCGACCAGTGCCGCCACCTGATCCAGGATGCGGGCCTGCAGCGCTACGAGGTCGCTCAACTGCGCCGCGGTTAGACGCCATTTCGCGTCGGGCGTCCGCCGCCATGTCCCTGATCCTGAACAGGGAACGTCGGCGACCACCAGGTCGAACGTTCCGCGCGGCTGCGTCTGGATCTGGACCTTGGCCCCCGCGCGGGCGGCACGGGCGGGCAGATCGGCCATGCGGGCCGGGGCCACGTCATGGGCGGACACCTGAATGCCCGGCTGCCGCGCGGCCAGGGCCAGCGCCTTGCCGCCGCCCCCCGCGCAATAGTCCAGGACCCGCAGGCCGGGCGCCAATGGCAGCCGCGCGCAGGCCATCTGCGGCGACAGGTCCTGCAGCTCGACCAGGCCGTCCAGATAGGCGCTGGACCGCGCGACCAGGCGGTCGCCCGTCACGACCCGCAGGGCCGATGCAAGCTGGGGCGCGACCTCGACCGTGATCCCGTCGGCGGCCAGCACCGCCGCCGCCTGCTCGGGCGTCGCGCGCGACCCGTTCACGCGCAGCCAGACCGGCGCACGCTGCGTCATGGCCAGCGCCACGGCATCGGCCTGATCGCCCAGGGCCTGCCGCCAGGCCGGGCGCAACCAGTCGGGCAGGTCGTCGGGCAGCGGGTCGGGGGGAACCACGGCGGCCTCGGCCCCCGTCAGGGGGGCCGGTGCGTGGCCTTCTCCGGTGAAGATCGCGTCCAGCGACGGACCGGATTGGCGGACATGGCCGATCATCAGGCCCCGCCCCGTCAGACCACCGCCCAAGGCGGCAAGACTGTCGCGCTGCCGCAGGGCACCGAAGACCAGATCGCGCAGAGCGGCCCTGTCGCCCGACCCCGCAAAGCGGCTGGCACGCGACCAGCGCAACAGCACCTGTTCCGCGGGGCTGCCGGCAAGGATCTGGTCCAGAACGGTGATGGCGGCGCTGATGCGGGCGGCGGGCGTCACGATGTCGCCCGTCCGAAAAGGGTGTGATGGGTCATGGGTGCCCTTGGCTGATCTGTCAGGTCATTTGCCTATCATGATGACACGGGACCGGGCCAGCCCCATCAGCATTCCTGACGGTGTCGATCAGATAATCGAAATTTACCTGATGCGTTGACCAAGCTACTGTCCGGCCATGACGAATCGCCCGCGATGCGACCGGTCCGCGGCATGCCGCCGGATCGCCCGCATGGCCCGCAAGATGGAGATGATGATGGACGGCAACCCGATGAACAGCGCCGGCAAATGCCCGATGATGCATGGCAGCCATACCTCGACCGCAGCGTCGAACACCGACTGGTGGCCCAGTGCGCTGAACTTCGACATCCTGCACCAGCATGACCGCAAGACGAATCCGCTTGGCCCCGATTTCAACTATCGCGAACAGCTGAAGTCGCTGGACGTCGAGGCGCTGAAGAACGACATCCGCGCCCTGATGACCGACAGCCAGGAGTGGTGGCCCGCCGACTGGGGCAGCTATGTCGGCATGTTCGCGCGCGTCACCTGGCACGCGGCGGGGTCCTATCGCCTTGGCGACGGTCGGGGCGGTGCGGGCACCGGCAACCAGCGTTTCGCGCCGCTGAACAGCTGGCCCGACAACAACAACACCGACAAGGGTCGCCGCCTGCTGTGGCCGATCAAAAAGAAGTACGGCAACAAGATCAGCTGGGCCGACCTGATCGTGCTGGCCGGGACCATCGCCTATGAGCAGGCGGGTCTGAAGACCTTCGGCTTCGCCTTTGGCCGCGAGGACATCTGGCATCCCGAGAAGGACATCTACTGGGGCGCCGAAAAGGAGTTCCTGGAGGGGTCTGAAAGCCGCTATGCGGACGTGACCAAGCCCGACACGATGGAGAACCCGCTGGCCGCCGTGCAGATGGGCCTGATCTACGTGAACCCCGAGGGCGTGAACGGTCAACCCGACCCGGCAGCCACCGCCCAGCACATCCGCGAGACCTTTGCCCGGATGGCCATGAACGACGAGGAGACCGTCGCCCTGACCGCTGGCGGCCACACCATCGGCAAGAGCCACGGCAACGGCCGGGCCGAGAACATGGGGGCCGAGCCCGAAGGCGCGGCGCTGCACGAGCAGGGCCTGGGCTGGAACGCGCAGGAAGGCCGCCGCGGCATCGGCCGCGACCAGATGGTCAGCGGCATCGAGGGCGCCTGGACCAGCAACCCCACCAAGTGGGACATGGGCTATTTCGACATGCTGTTCGGCCATGAGTGGGAGCTGCGCAAGTCGCCCGCAGGCGCCTGGCAGTGGGAGCCCGTGGACATCAAGCCCGAGGACATGCCCGCCGATGTCGAGGATCCGTCGATCCGGACCATGCCGATCATGACCGACGCGGACATGGCGATGAAGGTGGACCCCGTCTATCGCGCCATCTGCGAGAAGTTCATCGCCGATCCGGCCAGCTTCGACGACGCCTTCGCCCGCGCCTGGTTCAAGCTGACCCACCGCGACATGGGTCCCAAGGCACGCTATGTCGGCCCCGACGTGCCGTCCGAGGACCTGATCTGGCAGGACCCGGTTCCCGCCGGCCGGACCGATTACGACGTCGAGGGCCTCAAGGCGCGGATCGCGGCGACCGAACTGACCGTGGCCGAGATGGTGGCGACGGCCTGGGACAGCGCGCGGACCTTCCGCGGGTCCGACCTGCGCGGCGGTGCCAACGGCGCCCGCATCCGTCTGGCCCGGCAGAAGGACTGGGCCGGCAACGAACCCGCGCGCCTGGCCCGCGTCCTGTCCGTCCTGCAGCCCATCGCCGATGAGGCCGGCGTACCCTTGGCCGATGTCATCGTGCTGGCCGGAAATGTCGGCATCGAGAAGGCCGCGCAGGCGGCGGGCCACGCGATTACCGTGCCCTTTGCCCCCGGCCGCGGCGACGCGACCGATGAGCAGACCGACGCGGCATCCTTCGACGCGCTGGAGCCGGTGCATGACGGGTTCCGCAACTGGCTGAAGGCCGATTTCGCCGTCAACGCCGAGGAGCTGCTGCTGGATCGTGCGCAGCTGCTGGGCCTGACCGCGGCCGAGATGACCGTCCTTCTGGGCGGGCTGCGGGTGATCGGTGCCAACCATGGCGGGTCCAAGCTGGGTGTGCTGACCGACCGTGAAGGCGCGCTGACGCAGGACTTCTTCGTCAACCTGACGGACATGGCCAACCGCTGGACCAAGGCCCAAGGCGACGCCGAGGTCTATGAGATCCGCGACCGCAAGACTGACGCCGTCCGCTGGCAGGCGTCGCGCGTGGACGTGACCGTGGGCTCGAACTCGATCCTGCGCAGCTATGCCGAGGTCTATGCTCAGGACGACAACGCCGAGAAGTTCGTCCGTGATTTCGTCGCCGCCTGGGTCAAGGTGATGAACGCCGACCGCTTCGACATCGCGGCCTGATCCGGCAGGGGCGCATCCGTGCGCCCCGACCGACCATGACAAAGGCGGCCCCCTTGCGGGGGCCGCCTTTTCGCTGTGATGCCGATGTTCAGCCCAGACGGTAGTTCGGGCTTTCGCGCGTGATCTGCACGTCGTGGACGTGGCTTTCCTTCAGCCCTGCCCCGGTGATGCGGACGAACTGGCAGTTGGTGCGCATCTCGGCGACGGTGGCGCAGCCGGTATAGCCCATCGCGGCGCGCAGGCCGCCGACCAGCTGGTGCACCACGGCGTTGGCCGTCCCCTTGTAGGGCACCTGCCCCTCGATCCCCTCGGGGACCAGCTTGTCGCTGGCCGCGTCCTTCTGGAAATAGCGGTCGGCCGATCCGCGCGCCATCGCGCCCAGCGAGCCCATTCCGCGATAGGACTTGAAGCTGCGGCCCTGGTACAGGATCACCTCTCCGGGGCTTTCGTCGGTGCCGGCGATCGCGCTGCCGACCATGGCGCAGCTGGCGCCCGCGGCGATGGCCTTGGCGAAATCGCCGCTGAACTTGATCCCGCCGTCAGCGATGATCGGGATGTCGCCCGCACCGGCCACGGCATCCATGATCGCGGTCAGTTGCGGCACGCCCACGCCCGCCACGATCCGCGTGGTGCAGATCGAGCCCGGCCCGATGCCGACCTTGACCGCGTCCGCGCCCGCGCCGATCAGCGCGCGCGTGGCCTCGGTCGTGGCGACGTTGCCGGCAACCACCTGCACGCCCTCGCGGAACGCCTTGACCCGTTCGACCGCGCGCGCGACGCCTGCGGAATGGCCGTGGGCCGTGTCGATCACGACCATGTCCACGCCGGCCTCGATCAACGCGCAGCTGCGCTCGAAGCCCTCGTCGCCCACGGTGGAGGCTGCGGCCACGCGCAGGCGACCCAGGTCGTCCTTGCAGGCCTGCGGGTTCAGCACGGCCTTTTCGGTATCCTTCAGCGTCAGAAGGCCGGTCAGCTTGCCCGACCCGTCGGTGACCAGCAGCTTTTCGATCCGGCGCGCCTTCATCAGGCTGATCGCCTCGGCCCGGTCGGCCGGTTCGCGCAGGATGGCCAGGTTGTCCGACGACATCATGGCTCGCACCGGGGTGCGCATGTCGCTGGCGAACCGCATGTCGCGGTTGGTCACGATCCCCAGCACGCGCCCGTCCGCATCGACGACCGGAAAACCGGTGACGTTGTATCGGTCCTGCAGCGCCTTGGCATCGGCCAGGGTCTGGTCCGGCGTCAGGGTGATCGGGTTGTAGACGATGCCGCTCTCGAACCGCTTGACGCGGCGGACCTCGTCGGCCTGCTGCTCGGTCGTAAGGTTGCGGTGGATCACGCCCATGCCGCCGGCCTGCGCCATCGCGATGGCCATGCGGCTTTCGGTGACCGTGTCCATGGCGGATGACAGCAGCGGAATGTTCATCCGGATCGACCGGGTGACATGGGTTGTCACGTCAGCGGTCGAGGGAAGCACCGTCGATGCTGCCGGAACCAGAAGAACGTCGTCGAATGTGAGGGCCTCACGAATCTGCATGGGGGGTGTCCTTGCGGCAATCTCGTTTGGCAGTTTCCCCTTTCACGCCCTGTCCGCTTTGTCCAGCCCGCACGCAGGCGTTGCACGGACGACACGGCATACGGGCAGACATGACGCGGACGTCACGTCAGCGTGTTTGGGTAATTGATCGATAACGTTCGTGCGCTACGGTGGGTTCCGGGGGCGGTTCGCCCGACCGAGGGAGGATGACATGAAATTCGCAATCACGAGCATGGCCGCGCTGCTGGCGGGAACCGCGCCATTGCTGGCCGGGGGGATCGAACGCGCGCCCCAGTCACTGAACATCCTGTTCGAACAGGGCAATTACGCGGAACTCAGCTTCGGCGGCGCCGACCCGACCGTCGAAGGCCCGGACAGCCCCCCCGTGGGCGCACCGATCCCGCAGCGTGATACGGGTGACGTGGCAAACGGCTATGGGTTCGTTGGCCTGGGCTACAAGCACCAGTTCAACGACGCGCTGTCGGCCGCATTGATCATCGAACAGCCCTTCGGCGCGGACGTGACCTACACCCCTGCCGCCGACGGGGGATCGTTCCTGCTGGGCGGCACCCGCGCGCGCGTCGATTCGACGACCGTCACCGCCCTGATGCGCTACAAGCTGCCCAATAACCTGTCCTTCCATGGCGGCCTGCGCGGCTCGCGCGCCGATGCCGAAGTGACGCTGAGCGGCGCGGCCTATGGTCCGATCAGCGGCTACAACGTGCAGCTGGACCAGGACTGGGGCGTCGGCTTCGTGGTCGGTGCAGCCTATGAGATTCCGGACATCGCGGGTCGTGTCTCGCTGACCTACAACTCCAAGGTCGAACATCAGTTCGACACGGTCGAGAGCGTGAACGGCACCATCCTGGGACGTTCCACCACGACCGTCGACACCCCGGAATCGCTGACCCTCGAAGCGCAGACCGGCGTCGCTGCGGACACGCTGGTCTTCGGCAGCATCCGCTGGGTCAACTGGTCGGAGTTCACCGTGAACCCGCGCATCTTCTCCCGCGCACCCACCGCGACGGATCCGCTGGGCTTCAACGTCACGGACGGCCTCGTGTCGCTGGAGGACACGACGACCTATACGCTCGGCGTCGGCCGCAAGTTCAACGAGACATGGTCCGGCTCCGCAGCGCTGGTCTACGAGCCCGAGAACGACGATCTGGTCTCGCCTCTGGCGCCGACCAACGGGCGCCTCGGGCTGACATTGGCCGCCGTCTACACCATGGACAACATGAAGATCACCACGGGGATCAACTACTCCAAGCTGGGCGACGCGCGTCCCCAGACCGGCGGCGAACCCCGTGCACAGATGGAAGACAGCGATCTGCTGGGGATCGGCATCCGCATCGGCTACAGCTTCTGATCGCCGCCTGACCGTTCTTCATCACCGATCGGCCCTGTCTCCGCGACAGGGCCGTTTTTCGTTGGACGTCAGCCCTGTAGTGGTGGGCGGCGACATCGTCCAAACGCCCCTGCGCGGGGGCCAGGCCGACGATGCGCAACGAACTGGCGGAATGCCGCGACGGCGGGGGGTCCGGGGGGCTGGCCCCCCGGCCTGCGCGGGACGCAGAGGGTCCTGCGCGACGCGGCGTGGTACGCCCGTGCGGTCGGCCTCTTTCCATGCCGCATGCATGCGATTACCTAGGGGCCGAGCAGGGAAAGGGCATTGGATGATCTATGGCAGCGCGGATGAATGGCGGGCCGCCGCGGGCAAGCGGGTCGTGCTGTTCGGCATGTCCGGCCTGGGCAAGACCTATCTGGCCTCGATGCTGCGGGACACGGGCGACTGGTTCCACTACAGCGTCGATTACCGGATCGGCACGCGCTACATGGGTGAATACATCGCCGACAACTTCAAGCGCGAGGCGATGAAGGTGCCGTTTCTGCGCGAACTGCTGATGTCTGACAGCGTACATATCGCCAGCAACATCACCTTCGACAACCTGGCACCGCTGTCCACCTATCTGGGCAAGCCCGGCAGCCCGTCGCGCGGGGGGCTGCCCTTCGACGCCTATTGCCAGCGCCAGGACCAGCATCGCAGGGCCGAGATCGCCTCGCTTCTGGACACCCGCCATTTCATGGACCGCGCCGGCGACATCTATGGCACGCCGCATTTCGTCTGCGACAGCGGCGGCTCGATCTGCGAGGTCGTGGATCCGGACAATCCCGACGACCGGGTCCTGACCGCTCTGTCGCGCGACCTGCTGCTGGTCTGGATCAAGGGCAGCGACGCGCATACCGCCGAACTGGTCCGCCGCTTCGACCGCGCGCCGAAGCCGATGTATTACCAGCCGCAGTTCCTGGAACGCGCCTGGATCGCCTATCGCGTGGAAAAGGGCCTGGAGGCGGACCAGGTGAATCCCGATGACTTCATCCGCTGGACCTATGCCCGGGCGCTGGCCCATCGCCAGCCGCGCTATGAGGCGATGGCCCGGCGCGGCGTCACCATCCTGGCCGAGGAGGTGGCGCAGATCCGCACCCCTGACGATTTCACCGACCTGATCGCGACCGCCATCGCGCGCAAGGATAGCTGACATGCCCATCACGTTGAACGAAAGCCTGCCCGCCTATCGCATCCTGTCCCAAGAAGGGGTGATGGTCATGTCGCCGGGCCGCGCCGCGACCCAGGACATCCGTCCCCTGCGCATCGCGCTGCTGAACCTGATGCCCAAGAAGATCCAGACCGAGAACCAGTTCGCCCGGCTGATCGGCGCCACGCCGCTGCAGATCGACTTTCAGCTGATCCGCATGTCGGACCATGAGAGCCGGAACACCGCCGCCGACCACATGGAAAGCTTCTATCGACCGTTCCGCGACGTCGAGGCCAGCGGAGAGAAGTTCGACGGCCTGGTCATCACCGGCGCTCCGATCGAGCATCTGCCGTTCGAGGACGTGACCTATTGGGACGAACTGACCCGCGTCTTTGCCTGGACGCAGACCCATGTGCATTCGACCTTCGGGGTCTGCTGGGGCGGCATGGCGATGGCGGCGCATTTCCATGGCCTGCCCAAGCATCCCCTGCCGGCCAAGGCGTTCGGCTGTTTCCGGCACACCAATCTGGCGCCGGCCTCGCCCTATCTGCGCGGGTTCTCGGACGAGGTGCTGGTCCCGGTCAGCCGCTGGACCGAGGTGCGTCAGGACGACGTGGACGCCCGCCCGGCGCTGACCACCCTGCTGGCCAGCGCCGATGTCGGGCCCTGCCTGCTGGCCGATCCGGGGCACCGCGCCCTCTATGTCTTCAACCATTTCGAATATGACAGCACCACCCTCAAGGAGGAATACGACCGGGACGTCGCGGCGGGGAAACCGGTGAACGTGCCCGCCAACTATTATCCCGGCGACGACCCGACGCGGGCGCCCGCGAACCTCTGGCGCAGCCATGCGCACCTGCTCTACGGTAACTGGATCAACGAGATCTATCAGACGACATGGTACGACATGTCGCGCATCGGAGAGGGCTGAGCACATGGGCGCCGAACTGCCGGACCTGCCCCTGGTGGGCAAGATCACCGCCTATCTGCAGGACGAGGCCCCCGCGCCGATCCGCAAGGCGGTTCAGAAGGCGTCGTCCAAGGACATCCTGGACCCGGACTTCCCCTACAGCGCAGAGATGCCCAAGGCCGAATACGAACCGCAGATGGCTGCATTGCAGATGCAGCTGGTTCGCATGATGCATGACGTGATCGACAGCGGAAAGCGGCTGGTGGTCCTGTTCGAGGGGCGCGACGCCGCCGGCAAGGGCGGCACGATCGAGCGCGTGCGCGAAAACCTGAACCCCCGGTCGGCCAGCATCGTGGCCCTGCCCAAGCCGAACGAGCGCGAGGCGGGCCAGTGGTATTTCCAGCGCTATGTCGACTGGCTGCCCGGCGCCGGAGAGATCGCCCTGTTCGACCGCAGCTGGTACAACCGCGGCGTGGTCGAACGGGTCTTCGGCTTTTCGACCGACACGCAGCGCGCGGCGTTCTTTCGCCAGCTGCCGGGGTTCGAACAGATGCTGGTCGACGACGGGATCATCCTGGTCAAGCTGTGGCTCAACGTGGGCCGCGCCGAACAGCTGCGGCGTTTCTTGGACCGCGAAAGGGACCCGTTGAAGCAGTGGAAGCTGAGCGGCATCGACGTGGACGGGCTGGCCCGGTGGGACGACTATACCGTGGCGATCCGCGACACGCTGGCGGCGTCCCATTCGCCGATCGCGCCCTGGACCGTGATCCGGTCGGACGACAAGCGCCGCGCCCGGATCGCCGCGATCCAAACCATTCTGGGCGCGGTCGATTACGCGGGCAAGGATCCGGCGGCCATCGGAACGCGCGACCCCCTGATCGCCGGCGGGCCGGAACTGCTGCGCGACTGATCTTGGCGCGCGCGCGCCCACGTGCCAGAACCCGACCGGAACATCCTGGGAGGGGATCATGGATCTGTCAAACTGCCGCGCCGTCGTGACCGGGGGCGCATCGGGCCTGGGCGCCGCCACCGCGGCGCATTTCCGCGACATGGGGGCGCAGGTCACCGTGCTGGACCGCGACCCGGCGGGGGCCGAAGCCGCATCCGCCATCGGCGCGCATTATGCCGTGACCGACGTCACCGACGAGGCCAGCGTGACGGCGGCGCTGGATCACGCCGTGGCGCGGATGGGGGGCATCGATGTCTGCGTGAACTGCGCGGGCGTGGTGGTGGGCGAAAAGACCCTGGGCCGCGACGGTCCGCACCGGCTGGACAGCTTTCGCCGCACGATCGAGGTCAACCTGATCGGCAGCTTCAACGTGCTGCGCCTGGCCGCCGAACGCATGGCCGCGAACGGGCGTGCCCAGAACGGCGTGATCGTGAACACCGCGTCCATCGCCGCCTTTGACGGGCAGAAGGGCCAGGCCGCCTATGCCGCCTCCAAGGCCGGCATCGCGGGCATGACGCTGCCGCTGGCGCGCGATCTGGCGGGACAAGGCATCCGGGTCTGCGCCATCGCACCCGGCATCTTTGGCACGCCCATGCTCAAGGGCCTGCCCGCGGACGTGCAGGACAGCCTGGCGGCCGAGGTGACCTATCCCAAGCGGCTTGGCGATCCGACCGAATTCGCGCGGACCTGCGCCTTCATCGTCCAGAACGACTATCTGAACGGAGAGACGATCCGCGTCGACGGCGCGTTGCGGATGCGCTAGGCACACAGGCCCATCACGGGCGCGCGAAACCCTTGCGTGCGCCCGCAGCCCGCCTTAGCGTTGTCGCAAATCCGACAACAGAGAGGCCAGTTTTCATGCGCTTGCTGACCACCACCATCCTGGCCGCGGCGGCCCTGCCCGCCTATGCCGCCGACCGCGAACTGACGGTTTTCGATTGGGCCGGGTTCGAGGAGCCTTCGATCTTTCAGGCCTATGTGGACAAGCATGGCGACAGCCCGACCTATGCCTTCTACGGCGATGACGACGAAGCGTTCCAGAAGGTCGCGTCGGGTTTCAAGGCGGACGTGATCCATCCCTGCAGCCAGATGGTCGGCAAGTACCGCGATGCCGGCCTGATCGAGCCCTGGGACACGTCGCGCATCCCGAACTTCGAGCAGATCGAGGAGCGGTTCCTGGACAGCGAGGTGTTCCGCGACGATCAGGGCGTGTGGTTCATCCCCACCGACTGGGGCGCCACCGCCATCGCCTATAACACCGAGACCGTCCCGGCCGAGGACGTGGCCAGCCTTGGCGTCTTCACCAACCCGAAATACCAGGGCCGCACCTCGCTGCCCGACAGTTCGGATGATGTCTGGGCGCTGGCCTATCTGGCGACCGGCGTGACCGACTGGTCCGAGGTGACCGACGAACAGTTCCAGGCCGCCGCCGCCTGGCTGCGCGAGGCGCATGTCAATGTCGCGGCCTACTGGGCCGACCCGTCCGAGCAGGCACAGCTGATGGCGTCGGGTGCGGTGGACGTGGCCTGGTCGTGGAACGACGGTGTCGTCTATCTGCAGGCCGACAACTATCCGGTGGGCTTTCAGCGTGAGCCGGCCGAAGGGTCGTCGACCTTCTTCTGCGGCTACGTGAACGTCAAGGACGGTCCGGGCAGCGAAGACAAGGCCTATGACTTCATCAACGCCTGGCTGGAGCCGTCGGCCGCCAAGGCGCTGCTGGACACGATCGGTTATGGCCATACCTCGGCCGCGGCCATGGCGACCATTGCCGACGAACCCGCCGTCGCCGAAGGTCTGGCCGAGATCGACGCACCGGTCCTGGCCCAGACCCCGAATGACCCCGAACTGCGTCAGCGCCAGTTGGCCGAGTTCGAGAAGATCAAGGCCGGCTTCTGATCCCGGTCAGGGACCGTGCATGAAACCTGTCAGGGGGCGATCACGATGTGGTCGCCCTGCTGCATGATCGGGACCGCATCCAGCCCGCATTCCGCACCGGCCACGACGCTGCCGGTCGACTTGTCGAAGCTTGCGCCATGTGCGGTGCACAGCAGCCGCAACCCATCCGCCGAAAGCAGCGTATCGCCGCGGTAATCCAGCGGCAGGTACTGATGCGGACATGCGTTCACATAGGCACGCAGCACGTCGCCGTCGCGCAGCACGATCATCGGGAACGACCCGCGGTCGGTCGTGACGGTCAGCGGATGGACGCCGGTGATCCGGGTCGCCGCGCAGACGCGCGTTCCGGGCGCGGGGGCGCTGCTGTAATCGGTCCAGGCCATGATGATCGGCGCGGCGGCCTCCCCGCCGCCGCGCCGCTCCTCCCTACTGGGCCGGGGTGGCGTCGAGAACGCCGCGCCGGATCTGGTCTTCCTCGATGGATTCGAACAGGGCGCGGAAATTGCCCTCTCCGAACCCGTCGTCGCCCTTGCGCTGGATGAACTCGAAGAAGATCGGCCCGATCACCGTCTTCGAGAAGATCTGCAGCAGGATGCGTGTCTCTCCGCCACCCACGACGCCTTCGCCGTCGATCAGGATGCCGCGCGCCTTCATGCGGTCCAGCGGTTCGTCATGGTCCTTCACGCGGCGGTGCGACATCTCATAATAGGTGTCGGGGGGGCTGGGCATGAACTCCATCCCGGCCTCGGCAATGCGGTCGGTCCCGGCATAGATGTCGTTCGATGCGATGGCGATGTGCTGGATGCCCTCACCCTTGTATTCGCGCAGGTATTCCTCGATCTGGCTGTGATCGTCGGTGCTCTCGTTGATCGGGATGCGTATCTTGCCGCAGGGCGATGTCAGGGCGCGGCTGACCAGACCGGTCTGCTTGCCCTTGATGTCGAAGAAGCGGATCTCGCGGAAGTTGAACGTGTCGTGATAGAATTTGTACCACGTGTCCATGTTGCCGCGGATCACGTTGTGGGTCAGGTGATCCAAATAGAAGAAGCCGAACCCTTCGGGACGCGGGTCGGCCTCGCCGATCCAGTCGTAATCCGTGTCATAGGCACTGCCCGCGTCCCCATAGCGATCGATGAAATACAAAAGCGACCCGCCGATCCCCAGGACAGCCGGTGCCTCGATCGACTTGCCAGGGCCGGTATATTCGGTGGCGCCAAGCTCCAGCGCGCGCTTCAGGGCGACCTGCGCGTCCACTACCCGCCACGCCATGGCCGGAGCGCAGGGGCCGTGTTCCGCGACAAAGCCGGCTGCATGGCTGTCCGCCTCGGCATTCAGCAGATAGTTGATGTCGCCCTGGCGATAGAGCGTGATCGCCTTGGTCTTGTGGGTCGCCACGGGGGCGAACCCCATCTGCCGGAAGATGCGGTCCAGCACGGCCGGGTCCGGATGGGCGTATTCGACAAACTCGAACCCGTCCGTTCCCGCGGGGTTGGCGGCACTGATCTTGGCCTTGGGGGCATCGTGGGGAAAGGGTCCCATGGCATTCCTCCTGCATGTTGCCACCATGATGCGCGCGGGCCGCTGCAATGTGCTTGCAAAGAGGATCGCCAAGCGGTCAAAATTGCACGAAACGCGCATCGATGGCGCGAATGACGCACGGGTGATGCATGGACCGGTTTGAAAGTGCAATCCTGGCTGCCCTGCAGCGCGACGGGGCCCTCAGCAACGCCGCTTTGGCACAGGTCGTGGGGCTGTCCGCCAGCCAGATCTCGCGCAGGCGCGCGGCCCTGGAGGAGGCCGGCGTGATCGAGGGCTATGCCGCGCGGCTGTCGGCCGCTAAACTGGGGCACGGGTTCCGGGCGGTGATCCGCGTCAACCTGCGCGGCCATGGCCAAGGGCGCGAGGACGAATTCGCCCGCTTCGTGGCGGCACAGCCGATGATCCGGCAGGCTTTCTCGGTGTCCGGCGATGCCGATTACGTTCTGGACGTGCGCGCCCGCGACTTGGAAGCCTTTGCCGACTTCGTCCATCGCCACCTGCTGCCACACCCGCAGGTGGCGCAGGTCCGCTCCGAAATCGTTCTGAAGACGCTCAAGGACGAAGGCGGCGTTCCGGTCTGACCATGCGCCGCGCTCATGATCTTGTCGAATACTATGAATTTGCCGATGGGACGCGGAACGCCTATATCACGGGCTGAAACCGAAAGGCCTGATCCCATGTCCCTGCCCCCATCCCCCGCCTTTGCGGCCCTGAACAAGGCCGCATCCGAACGCATCCTGATCCTGGACGGCGCGATGGGCACGCAGATCCAGGCCCTTGGCCTAGGAGAGGACGACTATACGGGCCACGGGTCCGGTCATGTCTGCCGCCATCACACCGATCACCCCCAGCAGGGCAACAACGACCTGCTGATCCTGACCCAGCCCGAGGCGGTCGAGGAGATCCATTACCGCTATGCGATGGCCGGCGCCGATATCGTCGAGACGAATACATTTTCCGCGACCACCATTGCGCAGGCCGATTATGGTCTGGGCGAGGCCGTCCACGACTTGAACGTCGAGGGCGCCTGCGTCGTCCGCCGTGCCCTGGACCGCGCGACGGCCCAAGACGGGCGGGCCCGTTTCGTCGCAGGCGCCATCGGGCCGACAAACCGCACAGCCTCGATGAGCCCGGACGTCAACGACCCCGGATACCGCGCCGTGACGTTCGAGGACCTGCGCGCCGCCTATCTGCAGCAGGCCAAGGGTCTGATCGCCGGCGGTGCCGACATCCTGCTGATCGAGACGATCTTCGACACGCTGAACGCCAAGGCCGCGATCTTTGCCTGCATCCAGGCGATGGAGGAACACGGCCAGCGTCTTCCCATGATGATCTCGGGCACGATCACCGACGCGTCGGGGCGCACCCTGTCGGGCCAGACGCCGACTGCGTTCTGGCATTCGGTCCGCCATGCGAACCCCTGGACCATCGGCCTGAACTGCGCGCTTGGCGCCTCGGCCATGCGGCCGCATCTGGTTGAGCTGTCGGGCGTGGCCGACACGCTGATCTGTGCCTATCCCAATGCCGGCCTGCCCAACGCCTTCGGCCAGTATGACGAAGGCCCCCATGACACCGCCCCGCAGGTCGCCGAATTCGCGCGCGCGGGGCTGGTCAACGTGGTTGGCGGCTGCTGCGGCACCACGCCCGATCATATCCGCGCCATCGCCGATGCCGTGGCCCCCTTCGCCCCCAGAAAGATGCCCGCCTATGCCTGATCGTTACCTGCGCCTGTCGGGGCTGGAGCCCTTTGTCCTGACGCCCGACATCCCCTTCGTGAACGTTGGCGAACGCACCAACGTCACCGGCTCCGCGCGTTTCCGAAAGCTGATCAAGGAGCGCGACTATGCCACCGCACTGGAGGTCGCCCGCGATCAGGTCGAGAACGGCGCCCAGATCATCGACATCAACATGGACGAGGGCCTGATCGATTCAAAGGCCGCGATGGTCGAATACCTGAACCTGCTGGCGGCCGAACCCGACATCGCCCGCGTGCCGATCATGATCGACAGTTCCAAATGGGAGGTGATCGAGGCGGGCCTGCAATGCGTGCAGGGCAAGCCGGTCGTCAACTCGATCAGCATGAAGGAGGGCGAGGAGCAGTTCCGCCATCAGGCGCGACTGTGCCTGGCCTATGGCGCGGCGGTCGTGGTCATGGCCTTCGACGAGCAGGGCCAGGCCGACACCGCCGCCCGCAAGATTGAGATCTGCCAGCGCGCCTACGACATCCTGGTGAACGAGGTCGGCTTTCCGCCCGAGGACATCATCTTCGACCCGAACATCTTCGCCGTGGCGACGGGCATCGAGGAGCACAACAACTACGGCGTCGACTTCATCGAGGCGACGCGATGGATCCGCCAGAACCTGCCACATGCGCATGTGTCGGGCGGCGTGTCGAACCTGTCCTTCAGCTTCCGCGGCAACGAACCGGTGCGCGAGGCGATGCATGCCGTGTTCCTGTACCATGCCATCAAGGCGGGGATGGACATGGGCATCGTCAATGCGGGCCAGCTGGCCGTCTATGACCAGATCGACCCCGATCTGCGCGAGGCCTGCGAGGATGTCGTCCTGAACCGCCGCCCCGACGGCACCGAACGCCTGCTGGAGATCGCCGAGCGGTTCCGCGGCGACGGTCAGGGGGCCAAGCGCGAAAAGGATCTGTCCTGGCGCGAATGGCCGCTGGACAAGCGGCTGGAACATGCGCTGGTCAACGGCATCACCGAATATATCGAAGCCGACACCGAGGAAGCCCGGCAGGCCGCCGAACGTCCGCTGCACGTGATTGAAGGCCCGCTGATGGCGGGGATGAACGTGGTGGGCGACCTGTTCGGCGCGGGCAAGATGTTTCTGCCGCAGGTGGTGAAATCCGCCCGCGTGATGAAGCAGGCCGTGGCCGTCCTTCTGCCCTACATGGAGGAGGAAAAGCGCCTGTCCGGCGGGACAGAACGCGAGACCGCGGGCAAGATCCTGATGGCGACCGTCAAGGGCGACGTCCATGACATCGGCAAGAACATCGTCGGCGTCGTGCTGGCTTGCAACAACTTCGAGGTCATCGACCTGGGCGTGATGGTCCCGGCGCAGAAGATCCTGCAGGTCGCCCGCGACGAGAACGTGGACATCATCGGCCTGTCCGGCCTGATCACCCCGTCCCTGGACGAGATGGTGCACCTGGCCTCCGAGATGGAGCGCGAGGGGATGGACATTCCCCTGCTGATCGGTGGCGCCACGACATCCAAGATCCACACGGCGGTCAAGATCTCGCCCCGCTACACGCGCGGCCAGGCGGTCTATGTGACCGACGCCAGCCGGGCCGTGGGCGTCGCCTCCAACCTGCTGTCGACCGACCGCAAGGCCGCCTATGTCGACGAGATCCGGGCCGACTATGCCGCCGTCGCCGACCGGCACGAGCGGTCCGAGGCATCGAAATCGCGCCTGCCGCTGGCCAAGGCGCGCGACAATGCGCTGAAGATCGACTGGAGCGGCTATGTGCCCACCGCACCGACCTTCACCGGCGCGCGGGTGATCGAGGATTGGGACCTGGCCCAGATCGCACGCTATATCGACTGGACGCCGTTCTTCCAGACCTGGGAGCTGAAGGGCGTCTATCCGCGCATCCTTGACGACGAAAAGCAGGGCGAGGCCGCCCGCCAGCTGTTCGCCGAGGCGCAGGAGATGCTGGCCCGGATCATCGACGGCCAATGGTTCAAGCCGCGCGCCGTGGTCGGTTTCTGGCCCGCGAACGCGGTCGGCGACGACATCCGCCTGTTCACCGGCGACGATCGGTCGGAGACGCAGGCCATGCTTCACACGCTGCGCCAGCAGGTCACCAAGCGTGGCGACCGGCCCAACGTGGCCCTGTCCGACTTCGTGGCACCCGAAGGCATCCCCGACCATGTCGGTGGTTTCGTCGTCACGGCAGGCCCCGAAGAGGCAGAGATCGCCGCACGCTATGAACGCGCCAACGACGACTACGGCGCGATCATGGTCAAGGCGCTGGCCGACCGCATCGCCGAGGCGATGGCCGAGTTGCTGCACGAACGCGTGCGGCGCGACTATTGGGGCTATGCCAAGGACGAGGGCTTTGCACCCGAGGAACTTGCGGCCGAACCCTATACCGGCATCCGTCCCGCGCCGGGCTATCCGGCCCAACCCGACCACACCGAAAAGCTGACGCTTTTCAAATTGCTGGACGCGGAAGCTGCGACCGGCGTGACACTGACGGAAAGCATGGCGATGTGGCCGGGATCGTCGGTTTCGGGCCTCTATATCAGCCATCCCGACAGCTATTACTTCGGCGTCGCCAAGATCGAGGAGGATCAGGCCCGCGATTACGCTGCGCGCAAGGGCTGGACCCTGGACGAGGCCGAACGTTGGCTGGCCCCGGTCCTCAACTACACCAAGCGTCAGGCAGAGGCCGACGCGGCATAGGGAACGGCCCGCATCGCTGCGGGCCTTTCTTTGTCAGGCGCGCAGCATCTGGCGGCCCAGGATGTGATCGGCGGCCTTTTCGCCCGTCATGATCGACGGGCCGTTCAGGTTGCCGTTGGTGATGCGTGGAAAGATCGAGCTGTCCGCGACGCGCAAGCCCTCGACCCCGATCACGCGCAGTTCGGGGTCCACGACCGCGTCGGGATCGCTGGCGGCACCCATGCGGGCGGTGCCGCAGGGATGATAGGCCGATTCCGCATGTTCGCGGATGAACGCGTCGATCTGTTCATCGGTCTGCACGGAATCGCCGGGCTGGATCTCGTCGCCGCGGTATTCCTTGAACGCGGGGGCGTCAAAGATGCGGCGCGTATGGCGGACGCATGCCCGAAACTCCTCCCAATCCTCGGGTTGGGACATGTAGTTGAAGCGGATCTCGGGCGCCACGGACGGATCGCCCGATGCCAGCCGGATGGTGCCGCGCGATTTCGACCGCATCGGCCCCACATGGGCCTGGAACCCGTGACCCTTGGCCGCCGATTTCCCGTCATAACGGACCGCCAACGGCAGGAAGTGATACTGGATGTCGGGATAGTCCTTGGCATCCGACGATCGGATGAAACCGCAGCTCTCAAACTGGTTCGATGCGCCAAGGCCGGTCTTCTGCAGCAGCCATTCGACACCCACGCGGCCTTTGCCCAGCAGGTTGTAATAGGTATACAGCGTCACCGGCTTCAGCGACTTGTACTGCATGTAGATCTCAAGATGGTCCTGTAGGTTGCCCCCGACGCCGGGACGATCCGCAAGTGGCGTGATGCCATGCTGGCGCAGGTGATCCGCAGGCCCGATGCCCGACAGCATCAGCAGCTTGGGCGTGTTGATGGTGCTGGCCGAGATGATGACCTCGCGGTTCGCCAGAACGGCCTCGACCTTGCCGTTGCGTTCGATTTCAACGCCATAGGCGCGCTTACCTTGAAACAGGATGCGGTTCGCCAGACCGCGCACGACGGTCAGCAGGCCGGTCTTTTTCGCGGGACGCAGATAGGCATTGGCGGCGGACCAGCGGCGGCCCTTCCAGATGGTGGCCTCCATCGGGCCGAAACCCTCCTGCTGGGTGCCGTTGTAATCGTCCGTGCGTGGCCATCCTGCCTGGTGACCCGCCTCGATGAAGGTGTTGAACAACGGGTTCTTGCGCTTGCCGCGGGTGATGTGCAGTGGCCCGCTGGTGCCGCGCACCGGCGACATGCCGCCGTGCCAGGTCTCCATCCGCTTGAAATACGGCAGGACGCCCGCATAGTCCCAGCCCGCGGCGCCGCTGTCGGCCCAATGCTGGAAATCCTTGGGGTTGCCGCGCACGAAGACCATGCCGTTGATCGACGACGATCCGCCGATGACCTTGCCGCGCGGCGTCGCCAGCTTGCGCCCGCCCAGATGCGGTTCCGGTTGGCTGGCAAAGCCCCAGTCATAACGGCTCATGTTCATCGGATAGGACAGCGCGCCCGGCATCTGGATGAAGGGGCCGACATCGCTGCCGCCGAACTCGATCAGCGTGACGGTGCGTCCCGCCTCGGTCAGGCGATAGGCCAGGGCACAGCCGGCGCTGCCCGCGCCGATGATGACATAATCCGCGTCCTTGGCGGCTTTCGGAAGATCAGTAGGGTGCATCGACGCCTCCCATGCCCACATAGACGGATTTCAGCTGGCTATAATGCTCGATCGCGGCGGCGGAGTTCTCGCGGCCCAGACCGGACAGCTTGACGCCGCCAAAGGGCATCTCGACCGGCGTCAGGTTGTAGGTGTTGATCCAGCAGGTGCCGGCCTCCAGCGCAGCGACCACGCGATGGGCGCGGGACAGGTCCTGGGTAAAGACCCCCGCGGCCAGGCCAAAGCCGGTGCCGTTGGCACGGGCGATCACCTCGTCCTCGTCGGCAAAGCTGAGAGCAGTCAGGACGGGCCCGAAGATCTCGTCCGTCGCGATGGTCATGTCGTCGGTGGCATCGGCAAAGACCGTGGGCGGGATGAACGGCCCCTCGCCCTCTCCGCCACAGACCAGCCGGGCCCCGGCGTCACGCCCGGCGCGGATGGCGGCGCGGATCTTGTCGGCCTGGGCCGCATTGATGATCGGGCCGTGATTGGTGTCCGGGTCCAGCGGATCGCCCATGCGGACGGCCTTCACACGCTCCGCCAGGCGGGCCAGGAAGTCCTCCTTGATACCCTCCTGCAGGAAGACGCGCGTTCCGTTGGAGCAGATCTGCCCCGAGCTGTAGAAGTTCGCCAGGATCGCGGCGCTGACCGCGTCCTCAAGGTTCGCGTCATCGAAGACGATCAGGGGCGACTTGCCGCCCAGCTCCATCGTGACATGCCGCATTCCTTCCGCGGCGGCCGCATAGACGCGGCGGCCGGTGGGCACCGAACCGGTCAGGGACACCTTGGCCACGTTGGGGTCGGTGACCAGCGCGGCACCGACATCGCCCCGGCCCTGCACCACGTTGAACACGCCCGGAGGCATCCCTGCCTCGATGAAGATTTCCGCCAGTTTCAGGGCCCCTAGCGGCGTTTCCTCGGAGGGTTTGAAGACCATGGTGTTGCCCATGACCAAGGCCGGCGCGGCTTTCCAGCAGGCGATCTGGCTGGGATAGTTCCAGGCCCCGATGCCTGCACAGACACCCAGGGCCTCGCGGCGGGTATAGGCCCAGTCCGCCCCTAGGGGGATCATCTGGCCCGTCAGCGTCGCCGCCAGACCCGCGAAATATTCCAGTGCCGCGGCACCCGACGGCCAGTCCGCCACCAACGTCTCCTGGATCGGCTTGCCGGTGTCCAGGGTCTCAAGGCGCGCCAGTTCGTCGTTGCGCTCAAGGATGATCGCGGCCGCGCGGCCGAGAATGCGGCCCCGCTCGACGGGCGCCATCGCGGCCCATGCGGGCTGGGCGGCCTTGGCGGCGGCGCAGGCCTGGGCCACCTGGTCGGTCGATGCCTCCTTCAGCGTCGCGATGGTCTCGCCGGTCAACGCATAGCGGACGGGCAGGTCGGCACCCTGCCCTTCGACCGACTTGCCGCCGATGAACAGGGATGCGGTGGGTTGTGCGGAAAGGCTCATGCAAGGGCCTCCTTCAGATAGGTCATGATGGTGTTCAGCGCCACGTCGGCATCGGTCGGACCGGGGGTCAGGACCGCGCGCAGATAGACGCCGTCGATCAGCGCACCCAATGTCTCGGCGGTGCGCTCGGGGTGGTCGGTCAGGCCGCGCAGCGCCACGATCAGGTTCGAATGCAGCCGGCGGTGATAGACCCGCAACAGGCGCGCGGCCTCGGGAGAGTTCAGCGCAAGTGCGTAAAAATTGAGCCACGCACTGACCGTCTCCCGCTGAAAGTTCTGGGGCGCAAAGCTGGCGTGGATGATCGCATCCAACCGCCCCCGTGCACCCCGCCCCGGCAGGCGGTCATGGACCGATTGCCCATAGCTGCGCAGGATATACCGCATCGCCGCCAGGAAGATCTGGTCCTTGGATCCGAAGTAATGGTGGGCCAACGCCGGCGACATGCCGGCACGCTTGGCGATCTGTGCGACGGTGACGTCCAGCGACCCCGCGCGCCCCACCTCGAAGATCGCGGCATTGATCAGCGCTGCTTTTCGGATAGGCTCGGCCCCGAGTTTAGGCATGATTGCACCTGCGGCGGAAGATTTCTGTTGCGTTGCCGTTTCCATGTAACGTTAATTGACTGAACAATCAAGAACAGGGAGCCCATCATGACCCTTTCCCGCATCCTCGCGGTCCTTGCGATGACGCCCGCGCTGGCGCTGCCCGCCGCCGCGCAGGAGCCCGACAGCTGCCGAGAGGTGGTGTTTTCCGACGTGGGCTGGTCCGACATCACCGCGACCACGGCCATTGCGTCGACGGTCCTGCAGGCCCTGGGATACGAGACCGAGACACGCATCCTCTCGGTCCCGGTGACCTATACGGCGCTGTCCACGGACGACGTGGACGTGTTCCTGGGCAACTGGATGCCCACGATGGAGGCCGACATCGCCCCCTATCGCGACGCGGGCATGGTCGACACGGTGCGCACCAACCTGACCGGCGCGAAGTACACGCTGGCCACAAACAAGGCCGGTGCCGACCTGGGGATCGCCGATTTCGCAGACATCGCCGCGCAGAGCGAGGCGCTGGACGGCAAGATCTATGGCATCGAGCCGGGCAACGACGGCAACCGCCTGCTGCTTGAGATGGTGGCGATGGACAAGTTCGACCTGGGCACCTTCGAGGTCGTCGAATCCAGCGAACAGGGCATGCTGGCCCAGGTCCAGCGCGCGACCAACAGCGATCAGCCGGTGATCTTCCTGGGATGGGAGCCCCACCCCATGAACGCCCAGTTCGAGATGACCTATCTGACCGGTGGGGATGAGATCTTCGGCCCCGATCTTGGCGGCGCCGAGGTTCGCACCAACACCCGCGCGGGCTATGTCGCGGAATGTCCGAACGTGGGCAAGTTCCTGACCAACCTTGAGTTCACCCTGACCATGGAGAACGAGGTCATGGGCGCGATCCTGAACGACGGTCAGGATCCGATGGACGCCGCCCGCGACTGGCTGGCGGCCAACCCGGACGCGGCCACCCCCTGGCTGGTCGACGTGACCACCGCCGACGGCAACGACCCCCAGACCGCGCTGACCGAGGCGCTGGCGCAATGACCCCCCGCCCCGGCGCTGTGCCGCCGGGGCCCCCAACGTCATAGAGGGTGCAGGCATGGAACAGCTGACCGATTGGGTCACCGACACCAAGATCCCCGTGGGACGGACCGCAAAGACGGTCTTTGACTGGCTGAACGCCAATGCGGCCGGGCTGTTTGATGCGATCTCGACCGGGATGGAGGCGCTGATCGACGCCATCCTGACGGGGCTGGAGGCGCCGAACCCGTTCCTGTTCATCGCGCTGGCCGTGGCGCTGACCTGGGCGCTGCAGCGGCGGTTGGGCACCTGCCTGCTGGTGATGTTCGGGCTGCTGTTCGTGCTGAACCAGGGCTACTGGTCCGAAATGCTGCAGTCGCTGACGCTGGTGCTGTCGGCCTGCATCGTCTGCATGGCGGTGGGCGTGCCCATCGGCATCGCCTGCGCGCACCGGCCCCGGCTGTACGCCTGGATGCGCCCGGTTCTGGACTTGATGCAGACGCTGCCGACATTCGTCTATCTGATCCCGGCCATCGTGTTCTTTGGCATCGGCATGGTGCCGGGCCTGCTGGCCACCGTGATCTTCGTGCTGCCCGCGCCGATCAGGCTGACGCAACTGGGCATCGCCACGACCCCGCCTGCACTGGTCGAGGCCGCGACCGCGTTCGGCGCCACCCCCCGCCAGCTGCTGTGGAAGGTGGAACTGCCAAGCGCCCTGCCCCAGATCATGGCCGGGCTGAACCAGACCATCATGCTGTCGCTGTCGATGGTCGTCATCGCCGCGCTGGTCGGTGCATCGGGCCTGGGGGTGCCGGTCGTGCGGGCACTGAACAGTGTCAACACCGCACTGGGCTTCGAATCGGGCATGGTGATCGTCGTCGTCGCCATCCTGCTGGACCGGATGCTGCGCATGGAGGGCCGCAAATGAACGCCGTCGAATTCGACCGGGTCTGCATCGTCTTCGGCGACCACCCCGACCGCGCCCTGCCCCTGATGGACGAGGGTCTGGACCGCGGCCCCATCAAGACCGAAACCGGGCAGGTGCTGGGCGTCCACGATTGCAGCCTGTCGGTGGCCGATGGAGAGATCCTGGTCCTGATGGGCCTGTCGGGGTCGGGCAAGTCCACGCTGCTGCGGGCGGTGAACGCGTTGAACCCCGTCTGCCGTGGCGAGGTCCGCATCAAGCGCGGCGGTCAGATGGTCAGCGTGACCGCAGCCGGCAGCCGGGCGCTGCGCGACATCCGCCTGCGCGACGTAGCGATGGTGTTCCAGGCCTTCGGCCTGCTGCCATGGCGCACGGTGCGCGACAATGTCGGCCTTGGGCTGGAACTGGCGGGCATGTCGCAGGCCGAACGGCGCAGCAAGATCGAAGGCCATCTGGCGACCGTGGGCTTGTCGGAATGGGCCGACCGCAAGGTCGGAGAGCTGTCCGGCGGCATGCAGCAGCGCGTCGGCCTGGCCCGCGCCTTTGCGACCGAGGCGCCGATCCTGCTGATGGACGAACCGTTCAGTGCGCTGGACCCGCTGATCCGCGCCCGGCTGCAGGACGAACTGCTGGAGCTGCAAGCCAAGACCGGGCGGACCATCATCTTCGTCAGCCATGACCTGGACGAGGCCTTCAAGCTGGGCAACCGCATCGCGTTGATGGAGGGCGGACGCATCGTGCAGATCGGAACGGCCAGAGAGATCATCGCCAATCCGATCAACGATTATGTCGCCGATTTCGTGGCGCACATGAACCCGCTTGGCGTGCTGACAGCCGAAGACGTTGCCGAACCCGGCACCGCCGAGGGAGAGCCCGTGCCCCGCGACATGCCGGTGCGCGCGGTCATGGGCCTCTTGGCGGATCGCACGGCCCTGTCCGTTCAGGGCGGCGGGCGCATCACGCAGGCCGCGGTCCTGGCGCGCCTGATCGACCCGCGGGGCTAGCTGTTCTGCAGGTCGCGGTGGTACCGGACCAGCAGCGCTAACCCCAAGGCGAACAGCCCCAGGCCAAGCCCGAAGACATAGGTATAGCTGACGTATTCGCCGGCATATTGCGGATAGAACGACCGCCGCATCTGTCCGATGACATGGATCAGCGGGTTCCACCACAGCCAGTCCTGATAGGGCTGGGGCACATCGTCGAACATGAAGAAGATGCACGAGAGCAGGAAGAACGGCTTCATGAAGATTGCCCACAGGGGCTGCCACCAACTGACCGCCTCGAACAGGAAGCAGTTCATGACGCCGATGGCGGCACCCGTCAGGATCATCATCGCCAGGCCGATCGCGATCAGGTCCATCTGCGGGTCGGTCCGGGTCTCCGACGTCATCATGATCGCCGTGAAGATCACTGTGGCCACCATAACCTGGGTGATCGCGTTGAAGGCGATCCGTGCCAGCAGCGCGTCCATGAAGGTTACCGCCGGATAGCTGAGAAGCGCCATCGAATAGCGCACAGAGGACGCGACCTTGTTCGAGATGTCCATGTATCCCAGGAACGGCACCATCCCGGTGGCATAGAACATCGCAAAGCTTGTCCCGATCGGCGGCAGCGCGAAGGTGACCGAGAAGATCAGCGTCAGCAGCATGATCCCGCCCGCAGGTTCCGCGACCGCCCAGAAATACCCCCCCGAGGCGCGACCGTTGCTGGTCTGGACCTCGCGCAGGATCAGCGCCGTGATGGCGCGCAGGCTGGCGAAGCTGCGGTGCTTTCGCACCTCCTTGAGGACGCGCGGGCCCTGCGCCGCGGTCTTGCGCTGCGGCAGGGGGGCGGCGGGCGGGCCGTGTCGGGGCGTGGTGGACTGGGACATGCGGATCACGGATGGCGCCGGGGGCGCGTTTGCGCTGCTCACGATCCTGGCAACGGATCGGTGCTGGAACTGTTCTGCGCGCTTATGTATGACGGCGCCAGCAAGATCAACAAGGCAGGCGGGGTAAGCGCATGTCCGCCCAGGATTCCAACTCCGGTCCCCACAGGAACACGCCCCCCGGTGCCACCGCACCGCAGGAAGGCCCCCAGGGCCCCGCACAGGGTCAGGGGGCAACCCAGGGTCAGGCAGGACAGGGTCAACCGCTGCGGCCCCAGGGACCGGGCGCAGGTCAGCCCCGCCCGCAGGGCCAGCAGGGTGGCCAGATGGTCCATCGCCCCGGTCAGGGCGCAGGCCAGCAGGTGATCCGCCCCGGCCAGCACAATCCGCAGATGCAGGCCCGCATCCAGGCCGCGATGCAGCAGCCCGTTCTGCCCCCGGCCGGTCCGGCGCGCCTGCATCGGCGCCATTACGGCATGGCCATCAGCTTTGTCCTGATGGTGATCATTCCTGTCCTCCTCAGCGCCGTGTACATCTATACGCGCGCATCGGACCAGTACGCGTCCTATGTCGGCTTCTCGGTCCGCAGCGAATCCGCGCCCAGCCCGGCGGACGTTCTGGGTGGGCTGGGGTCTCTGGTGGGGGTCACGTCCAGTTCGACCAGCGACACCGACATCCTCTACAAGTTCATCCAGAGCCGTGACCTGGTCGAACGGGTCAATGCCCGTATCGACCTGCGCGAGGTCTGGTCCAAGGCGCCGGGCGATCCGATTTTCGGCTTCAACGGCGGGCCGTCGCTGGAGGACCTGGTCGAGGAATGGGAGCGGAAGGTCCGCATCCATTACGATTCCGGGATGATCGACCTGCGCATCCTGGCCTTCGACCCTGTGGACGCCCAGACCATCGCCAACGCGATCCTGGAAGAGGGCGGCATCCTGATCAACCGCCTGAACGACATCGCCCGCGAGGATGCCCTGCGCTATGCCCGCGACGAGCTGGATCGGGCGCAGGATCGCCTGCGCGAGGCCCGCCAGAAGGTGACCGAGTTCCGCAACCGCTATCAGCTGGTGGACCCGGTGGCCGACGTGCAGGGTCAGATCGGCGTCGTCACATCGCTGCAGCAGCAACTGGCCGAACAGCTGGTCGGCCTGGGCCTGCTGCAGGCGAACGCGCAGCCCGAGGACCCGCGGATCGGCCAGGCCGAACTGCGCATCCAAGTCATCCGCGACCAGATCGAGGCCGAGCGGCAAAAGTTCGGGTCGACCGGCGGCGAGGAGGCCCTGTCCGATGTCGTGGGCCAGTTCGAGATCCTGACCGTCGACCGGCAGTTCGCCGAGGCCACCTATACCGCGGCCCTTGCCGGCTTCGAGACCGCGCGGGCCGAGGCCGTGCGCCAGTCGCGTTACCTGGCGCCGTACATCCGCCCGACGCTTGCACAGGAGGCCGAGTTCCCCGAACGCGCCAAGCTGCTGCTGATGATCGCAGGGTTCCTGACGGTGCTGTGGGTGATCGGCAGCCTGATCTTCTACAGCCTGCGCGACCGGCGATGATCTATCTGCAGAACCTCTGCAAGACCTACACGCTGAACGGCAAGCACAAGGTGGTGGCCGACGACATCACCGCGATCTTTCCGTCCGGCGTGTCGGTCGCGCTGCTGGGACGCAACGGCGCGGGCAAGTCGTCGCTGCTGCGGATGATCTCGGGGGCCATGCTGCCGTCGTCGGGCAAGGTGCTGTCCACGGGGACGATCAGCTGGCCGGTGGGCTTTGCCGGTTCGTTCAGCGGAGAGCTGACGGGAGAGCAGAACTGCCGCTTTGTCGCGCGCATCTATGGCGTGGACACCGAGGAGCTGCTGTACTTTGTCCAGGATTTCGCCGAACTGGGTGATCACTTCAAGCTGCCGATCCGCACCTATTCCTCGGGGATGCGGTCCCGCCTGGCCTTTGGCCTGTCGATGGCGGTGCCCTTCGACACCTACTTGGTCGACGAGGTCTCGGCCGTGGGAGACGCGGCCTTCCGCACCAAGTCCAACCGCGTCTTCAACGAACGCATGTCGAATGCCGGGGCCATCGTGGTCGCGCATTCGATGGGAATGCTGCGCGAGACCTGTCACGCAGGGGCGGTTCTGGAACAGGGCAAGCTGACCTTCTATCCCGACCTGGAAGACGCCATCGCGGCGCATATGGTCAACATGCAGCAGGCCCAGACAGGCTGATTGCCGCCGGTTTCATGACATCCGGATGACGCAACCCCTGCGGGGGTGGCGCTTGCATGCGCGCATGGATATTGATTTGAATGAATTCAGCGCATCATTCGGCAAGGCATATCATGAAGATCATCGTTCTGGGCGGAGACGGTTTCTGCGGCTGGCCCACGGCCCTGCACCTGTCCGCCCGCGGTCACGACGTCGTGATCGTCGACAACCTCTCGCGCCGCAAGATCGATGTGGAGCTTGAGGTCGCCTCCCTGACGCCGATCCGCCCCTTGGGCGAGCGCGTCCGTGCCTGGGCCGAGGTGACCGGCAACCACATCCGGACAGAGGATCTGACCGTCGGTCAGGATTACGACCGGCTGCTGGCGCTGTTGGAGCGTGAACGGCCCGATGCGATCGTGCATTTCGCCGAACAGCGCGCGGCGCCCTATTCCATGAAATCGGCCCGACACAAGCGGTACACCGTCAACAACAACCTGAACGCGACGCATGACGTACTGGCCGCGATCGTCGAATCAGGTCAGGACATCCATCTGGTGCACCTTGGCACGATGGGCGTCTATGGCTACGGCACCGCCGGCATGAAGATCCCCGAAGGTTATCTGGACGTGACCGTGCAGACCGCGCAGGGACCCCATGACCAGCAGATTCTGTACCCGGCCAATCCGGGCAGCATCTATCACATGACCAAGACCCAGGATGCGCTGTTCTTCTTCTACTACAACAAGAACGACGGCCTGAGGATCACCGACCTGCATCAGGGCATCGTCTGGGGCACGCAGACGGCCGAAACGCAGATGGACGAACGGTTGATCAACCGCTTCGATTATGATGGCGACTATGGGACGGTGCTGAACCGGTTCCTGATGCAGGCGGCCATCGGCTATCCGATGACCGTGCACGGAACGGGCGGCCAGACGCGCGCCTTCATCCACATTCAGGACACCTGCCGCTGCATCGAACTGGCCATTGCAAACCCGCCCAAACGCGGCGACCGGGTGCAGATCCTGAACCAGATGACCGAGACGCACCGCGTCCGCGACCTGGCGCAGATGATCTCGGACCGCACGGGGACCGAGGTCGCGTTCCAGAAGAACCCTCGCAACGAGGCTGACGAGAACGACCTGCATGTCGTCAACGACAGCTTTCTGGGGTTGGGCCTGCAGCCGATTACCCTGGCCGAGGGTCTGCTGTCAGAGGTCCGTGACATCGCCCGCAAATACTCCGACCGCTGCGACCGCGACAAGATCCCCTGCGTGTCTGAGTGGCGCGCGGCGCAGGCGGCAGAATAGGCGACAGGGGGCGGACGGTCCGCCCCCTGCCCCCGATCAGGCCAGAAACGCCTTGAGGTCGTCCAGCAGCCGCTCGCCATGCGTGGCGGCCAGCCCGTGCGGGGCGTTGTCGTATTCGATCAGTTTTGCGCTCGGGACCATCTTGGCCATCCGATGCGCGGTGGCGGCGATGGGCACGATCTTGTCTGCCGTGCCATGCACGATCAGCGTGGGCAGGTTGATCTGCGCCACGTCCGCGGTGAAATCGGTCAGCCCGAACGCTGTCACGCATTCGATCGTGGCGCGCGGGCTGGCCATCATCGCCATGCCCTGCGTCCAGTCCAGAACGGCCTGACTGACGCCGCCCAGAAGGCCTTGGCCATAGAACTGCTTGGCGAAATCCTGCAGGAAGGCCGGACGGTCCTTGCGCAGCCCGTCGCGCATCCCCTCGAACAGGTCGGCCGGGGCACCGTCGGGATTGGCGTCGGATTTCAGCAGCCCCGGCGCGACAGACGAGATGAACCCCAACCGGCTGGCCCCCTTTGCGCCGTGGCGCGAGACATAGCGGGCGACCTCTCCGCCGCCCATGGAAAATCCGATGATCGCCGCGTCGGTCAGTTCCAGCTCGTCGATCACCGCGGCCAGATCGTCCGACAGCGTGTCGTAATCATAGCCGTTCCAAGGCTGTTCGGACCGGCCGAATCCGCGGCGGTCATAGCTGACGACGCGATAGCCCGCCTCGGCCAGGCCCAGGGCCTGCGTCTCCCAGCTGTCTGCGGTCAGCGGCCAGCCATGGATCAGGACGACCGGGCGGCCCTGCCCCCAGTCCTTGACGTAAAGCTGCGTGCCATCATTCGCGGAAATCATCGGCATGGTGCGTTCCTTGGTTGCTGTTTCGCCCAGGGAACGCGTCGGGGCCGCGGCAGGTTCGCCCGGCCCCGATCACTGTTCTGTCGGTGCTACTTCACCCGCACCCAGGTCTGGCTGCTGCACAGCAGGCCACCGGCGATGCAGCCCGACAGGCTCATCCGGTCGCCCGCGACCGAGGCCTTGCCGGCATAGATCTTGTCGTTGGACGGCCGCCAGACGCGACCCGCATAGTTGCCACCGCCCTGGGGTGCCATGTCGATGACGATCTGGCGGCCCAGGTTGGGCGACTGGTATTCGGCCGTGTCGCGATAGGTCCGGGTGATCGTGCCGCAGAATGCGCCGCCGCAGGGCGAGACGGTGACATGGGCGAACGCACCCTCGTCGGGCTGGGTCTGCCAGACCCCTTCGATCGGGTCAGCGCTGGCCGCCCCTGCAGCCAGCGCGAACGTGGCAGCCAGAATGATGTGACGCATGGGTCCCTCCTCCTCAGGGTGCGACCAGATTGCGCGGGCTGCCCCCGTCCGAGCAAGCATGACGTCAGGTCCCTTGCCGTTCCCGCCCGCCCCGTGGCAAAGGGGGCGCAACCCTTGAGACCGGAGCGTGCCGCCATGATCCTCTATCCCGCCATCGACCTGAAGGACGGCAACTGCGTGCGCCTGCTGCGCGGCGACATGGAGGCCGCGACCGTCTTCGGCACCGATCCCGCGGCTCAGGCCCGTGCGTTCCAGGATGCGGGTGCCGAATGGCTGCACCTGGTCGACCTGAACGGCGCCTTCGAGGGCAAGCCCGTGAATGCCGCGGCGGTCGAGGCGATCCTTGCGGCCACCGACATCCCCACCCAGCTGGGCGGCGGCATCCGTGACATGGCGACGATCGAATCCTGGCTGGACCGCGGCCTGACCCGGGTGATCCTGGGCACCGTCGCGGTCGAGAATCCCGACCTGGTACGCGAGGCCGCCGACGCCTTTCCCGGCCGCATCGCGGTCGGTATCGACGCCCGCGCAGGCAAGGTCGCGACGCGGGGCTGGGCCACGGAAACCGACGTGAACGCCACCGACCTGGCCCGCCGGTTCCAGGACGTGGGCGTCGCCGCAATCATCTATACGGACATCGACCGTGACGGTGCGATGGGCGGCCCCAACATCCACGCGACCGAGGCGCTGGCCCGCGCCGTCACGATTCCCGTGATCGCATCCGGTGGAGTCTCGTCGCTGGCCGACCTGAAGGCGCTTCACGACACCAAGGTGATCGCGGGCGCGATCTCGGGGCGCGCGCTTTACGACGGTGCGCTGGACCTGCGCCAGGCGCTGGCCGCGCTGGCCTGACACGGGCGGGCGCGGACCACTGGTCCCGCCCCCGCCGCTGCGCTAGAACCCAGGGCTTACCAGCCCCAGCCAAAGGCCCCGACGATGCTCAAGACCCGGATCATTCCCTGCCTGGACGTCGCCGACGGGCGCGTGGTCAAGGGCGTGAACTTCGTCGACCTGGTCGATGCCGGCGACCCGGTCGAAGCCGCACGTGCCTATGATGCCGCCGGCGCGGACGAGATCTGTTTTCTGGACATTCATGCCACCCATGAAAATCGCGGCACCATGTTCGATCTGGTGACCCGGACGGCGGAACAATGCTTTGTCCCGCTGACCGTGGGCGGTGGCGTGCGCACGCACAACGACGTACGGGCGCTGCTGCTGGCTGGGGCCGACAAGGTCAGCTTCAACTCCGCGGCCGTGGCCGACCCGGATGTGGTGGCCGCTGCCGCCGACCGGTTCGGCAGCCAGTGCATCGTCGTGGCGATCGACGCAAAGACCGTGGAAGACGGCCGGTGGGAGATCTTCACCCATGGCGGCCGCAAGCCCACCGGTATCGACGCGGTGGAGTTCGCGCGACTGGTCGAAGCCAAGGGCGCGGGAGAGATCCTGCTGACCTCGATGGACCGGGACGGGACGCGGTCGGGGTTCAACCTGCCGCTGACGCGGGCCATCGCCGATGCGGTGAACGTTCCGGTCATCGCATCCGGCGGCGTCGGCACGCTGGACCATCTGGTCGAGGGCGTGACCGAAGGTCATGCCAGCGCCGTTCTGGCCGCCAGCATCTTCCATTTCGGCACGCATACCATCGCCGAGGCCAAGGCCCACATGGCCGCCGCCGGCATTCCCATGAGGCTGACATGACCGCCCTGCACCGCCTGGCTGCGACCGTCCAGGACCGCAAGACCGCCGACCCCGACAGCAGCTGGACCGCCAGACTGCTGGCCAAGGGCCCCGAGAAATGTGCGGAGAAGTTCGGCGAGGAGGCCGTCGAGGCGATCATCGAGGCGGTCAAGGGCGACCGCGCCCGCCTGACCGCCGAGGCTGCAGACGTGATGTTCCACCTGCTGGTCATGCTGGCCGCGCGCGACATCACGCTGGAGGACGTCGAGGCGGAGCTGACGCGGCGCGAAGGCACCTCTGGCCTGGCAGAAAAGGCCGCGCGCCCCGGCGCCTGAGCGCGCAAAGCGCGACGGGACCCTTCCCCTTGGGCAGGCACAGGGGCTATAAGCCCTGCAATCGCCGCGCGTGGACGCGGCCCGACCAGAACACGTCAGAGGATGGCATGAGCAACGATTCCCACCACGACAAGCATCACGAGGGCGACGTGGCCTTCATCCGCTCGCTGGCCGAGCTGCTGAACTCCAGCGAGCTGAACGAGATCCAGGTCAAGCGCGAATACGGCGAGCATGACCGCCTGACGGTCAGCCTGACCAAGCAGGGCAAGCAGGTCGTCTATGCCCAGAGCCCCGCGGCGCCCTCCGCCCCGGCACCGCAGGCATCCGCCCCGGCGCCCGCCGCGGCCACTGCGCCCGCCT
>NZ_VDDD01000282.1 GCF_006151785.1 Paracoccus marcusii | reverse complement strand
CAGGGGGCCTGCTGATGCCGGCGGCGGCCGGGTGGATCGTGCCGCCCTCCGTGTCGCTGACCCGCACCGGCTTCCGGGTCTGGTCGCCGGTGACCGGGTTGGCCTCGTTCCTGGAGGCAACCACGCGGAGCCTCTCTCATGATCTCGGTCATCTGGGGACCCTGCGCCACGAGCTGGCGCGTCTCTCGGCCATGACGTCGTCTGCACATGGGCGGTCGCGCCTTGGCGACCTGATCGCCTATCTGAAGGTCCAGCCGGTGATCAGCTCGGCGATGGTCATGGATCATCTGGGCGTGACGCGCCGGACGGCCCTGTCGCTGATCGGCGAGCTCGTCGATGCCGGCTGCCTCAGCAACCTCACCGCCCGCAGCACCTCCCGGTTCTGGGCGCTGCCGTCCCTTGCCGCGCGGATGGGACATGCAGGAGGGGCGGGGGCGGTTCGTGGCGGTGTGTTTGCCAGCTGCGAGGAGCCAAGCGAACGCTCGAAGCCAATCGGCGCGTTGGAACGAATAAGGGGAGGACGAGACGAGGGCCAACTGGACCGGATCATGGCGGATCTCGATGCCGCGATGTCGGGCCTGGATGATGTCGTGCGGCGGGCGGGGGGGCGGGAGCGGAAAGACGAGTAGATCCTGCAGCGGTCAATTCTTTGCATGTCTGGAGACGCACGCTGTGCGGTAGAGGTATCCTTAAGGC
>NZ_VDDD01000281.1 GCF_006151785.1 Paracoccus marcusii | reverse complement strand
CGCCATGGCGGGCGCGGGCGCGGCGGCGGCGCTGGTGCTGGCCATCGGCGCGCGGCGCGGCTTTCAGCCGGTGACGATGGTCATCGCGGGCATGCTGGTCGGGCTGACCGCCAGTGCGGTTGCGGGGGCGGTCACGCTGGCGCAGGGACAGTACCTGCTGTCGCTGGTCATCTGGAACGGCGGCTCGCTGGTCCAGCAGGACTGGTCGGGGGTCGCCGCGCTGGCCGGGGTGCTGGCCTTGGGTGGCCTGGCCGCAGCAGTGCTGGCCCGTCCGCTGCGCCTGCTGTCCCTGGGGGCCGAGGGCGCGCAGGGCCTGGGCCTGAACGTCGCCGCGATGCGGCTGGCGGCGGTGGCCGTCGCGGTCGTGCTGGCTGCGGCCGTGTCGGCGGAACTGGGGCTGATCGGCTTTGTCGGGCTGGCGGCGCCTGCCCTGGCGCGCAGCCTGGGGGTGCGGACCATCCCCGGCCTGCTGGCTTGGTCGCCGGTCCTGGGCGCACTGATCCTGTCGATCTGCGACGGGCTGGTGCTGGCCCTGGCGGGCCTGGGGGCCGAGATGTTTCCCACCGGCGCGCTGACCGGGCTGGTCGGCGGGCCGCTGTTGATCTGGCTGCTGCCGCGGCTGCGGGGCACATCCCCGCCCGGCGCGGAATCGGGCGACCGCCCTGCCCCACGGCTGGCCCGTCCGGGGCCGCTGCTGGCGGCGATGGCG
>NZ_VDDD01000280.1 GCF_006151785.1 Paracoccus marcusii | reverse complement strand
CGCCGCGCCGCGCCCCGCCGCCCCGCTGCCCAAGCCCCGCCAGACCGCCGATCAGCGCCAGGCCGCCCTGCGGTTCGAGGCCCAGGGCGCCCCGGTGGACGCCACGACCCTGATCCGGGCGCTGAACTTTCCCGACGGCCCCGACGATGTCGACGCGATCGACGCCCTGCGTCACGCGCTGAAGGATCCCGCGCATTCCAAGGTGCTGCGCGCCGCGCAGGATGTCGTGACGCTGATGGCGGGCCAGGATGTCTACATGGACGACCTGCCGCCAGAGATGGCCCGCCCCGAGGTCTGGCGCCGCTATGCCGCCGGTGAACGCGGCAGCGCCGTCGCTGCCCTGGGCGGCATCCACCACCAGCCCGCGCTGGAGATCGCCGCCACCATGCTGCGCGAGGACGAGATCTTTCGCGACACCGCGCATCACTTCCTGCGCCATTTCGACGGGCTGACGGCCCGCCTGGTACCGGAACTGGACGACCTGCAGATCGCCGTGCTGGCCGACAGCCGGTCGTCGCGCGCCTTCATGCTGCTGGGCCGCGTGTCGGGCGTCTTCGGCTAGACGCTCAGGTGCAGCAGATGGACCTGCCCCCACCAGGGCAGGCCATACCGGCCCCGCCCCCGGTCCGAAAACCCCACCCTGTCGTAGAAGGCCAGCGCGCCCCGGTTGCGGGCGCGCACCTCGGCCCGCAGGCCGGGGCGGCCGTCGCGGGCGGCGACCAG
>NZ_VDDD01000279.1 GCF_006151785.1 Paracoccus marcusii | reverse complement strand
GCGGCCCTGGGGCGGCGGGTCCTGCTGGTCCACGGCCGCGACCCCGGCCGCAGCGCGGCGCTGGCCCGCGATCTGGCCGCGGCGGGCTGTTCGGTCGCAACCTTTGCCGTTCCGCATGAACCCGACATCGCCCTGATTGAGGCAGGCGTCCGGACGGGCGCGGAGGTCCAGGTCGTCGTCGCGATGGGCGGCGGGGCGGTGATCGACGCGGGCAAGGCCCTGGCGGCCTGCCTGACCATGACCCGTCCGCTGATGGATCATCTGGAGGTCGTGGGACAGGGGCTGCCGCTGGACCATCCCCCGTTGCCCTTCGTGGCCATCCCCACCACCGCCGGCACCGGGGCCGAGGTCACCCGCAACGCCGTGATCGGCGTCCCCGAGGCGCGCCGCAAGGTCAGCCTGCGCGATGCGCGGATGCTGCCGGCGCTGGCCATCGTGGACCCGGCCCTGACGGACGGCTGTCCGCGCGCGGTGACGCTGGCCTCGGGGCTGGATGCCGTCACGCAGGTGATCGAGCCCTATGTCTGCACCCGCGCCAATCCGTTGACCGACTCGCTGTGCCGCGACGCGATCCCGCGTGGGCTGGCGGCGCTGATCCGCCTGATGCAGGCCGAAGACCGCCAGGCGCGCGACGAGATGGCCTGGGTCAGCCTGTGCGGCGGCCTGGCGCTGGCCAATGCCGGGCTGGGCGCGGTGCATGGGCTGGCCGGCCCCCTGGGCGGGCTGACCGGGGCGGCGCATGGCGCGATCTG
>NZ_VDDD01000278.1 GCF_006151785.1 Paracoccus marcusii | reverse complement strand
GCCCGCCACCTGCGCGTCGCGCGCCAGATCGGCCCATTCGGCATAGCGGGCGGGCGCGTCGGACATGCCCGACAGCGCCGCCTGCCAATCCGCGATCGGCGCATCGCCCGCAAGGCCCGCGGCCTCCGCGTCCAGGTCCAGCCTGTCACGAACCCGCGCCAGCGCCGCTCGCGCATCCTGCACGGCCGCCGCAAGCGCATCGCCCTGTGCCGCGGGGTCGGGAATGTCGGTCAGCGCCTGCACCACCGCCGCCCCATCCGGCAGGCAGCCGTCCAACTCTCCCAGCCAGCTCGCCACCGCGGCCAGCCGCGCAAAGGGCGTCCGCTCGCCCCGCCAGTCGGTCCCAAGGGTCGCCGCCAGATAGGCTTCGTCGTCGGCCAGGACACGGCGCAGGCGGCGCAGCGCCACCAGCTCATCCGCCAGCGCCAGTCGGTCGGCGGCCGCAGACGGCATCGGTCCGACCAGCAGCGTCTGCAGCTGCGCCGACGCCCCACGATAGGGGCCGAACAGCCGACCAAGGAATGACCCCACCCCGCGCGCCAGCCCGGCCCGCAGGGGCGCGGGGTCAAGATCCGGCGCGGCGGGGGTGAAACGGGTCAACACCTGTTCCTGGGCCGTCGCCCATTCGGCGCCCGCCTGCAGCGCCTGGACCAGGCGGGGATCGCGGGCGGCCGCGAACAGGGTCGCGGCGTGATCCGCCGCCCCCTGTGGGGGGCGCGCCAGCAGACGCAGCATCCGCACCCGCGCCTCGGCCCGGTCCAGCGTCG
>NZ_VDDD01000277.1 GCF_006151785.1 Paracoccus marcusii | reverse complement strand
CGATCATCGCGCCGGGCGTCAGTTCCTGGCGCAGCACCAGCCAGGCCCCCGCCGCCAGCATCGCGCTTTGCAGAAACAGCCGGAAGGTCCGCGAAAAGACGCTGAACCCCGCCGACAGGTCTCCGGCGCGAACCGCATTGTCCTGTGATTCAGACCGGGCCAGGCGCCAGCGGGCGAAGGTCGCGCCGCGCATGCCCAGGGCGCCGATCACCTCGCCCTCGTCGCGATAGAGGTCCGCCAGGCGCTGCGCCTGCGCGCCGGCCTGGGCCGAACCCTGCAGCGGCGCGCGGGTCAGGACGCGGTTCAGGATCGTCGTGCCGACCAGGATCCCGCCGCCGACGGTCGCGACGATGCCCAGGACCGGGTGGAACATGAAGACCGCCGCCAGGAACAGCGGTGCCCAGGGCAGGTCGAAGAAAGCCAGCATGACCGGCGACCCGATCAGCCGCTGGACGGAATCCAGGTCGCGCATCCCGCCCGCCGTGGCGGCCGATTCGTCGCCGCGCAATGCGCCCTCGCGCAGGGCGGCGTCGAAGACGCGACCTTCCATCCGGTCCTGGAACCGCGCGGCGATCCGCTGCATCACGCGGTTGCGGATGATGTCGATGGCACCCATCAGCGCGAAGAGGAAGATCACCAGCACGAACAGGGCGGTCAGCGTCTCGACGCTGCGCGAGGCCAGCACGCGGTCATAGACCTGCAGCATGAACAGCGGCCCGGTCAGCATCAGCAGGTTCACGACCGCCGAGAAGACCCCCACCGACAGGAACAGCGGCCACCCCG
>NZ_VDDD01000276.1 GCF_006151785.1 Paracoccus marcusii | reverse complement strand
GAAGACCTCATGCCCTGGCGGCACGCACAGCCGTCAAGCCTCACCGCATAGGGCCGCGACGTCGCGCTTACATTCAGCCTACCAGTGTCACCACTGCTCAAGTTCTCCTTTTGTTCTTTCTATGGCTATGGGACAAAACAACGCACGGCGATGTTGAATGCTGGATCATTTTAGCAGCCTGGTCCGGAGGATCCTGCTGCAGAACTGAAGAGACAGTGTGTCCCGCGGTGAGTGGTCGGCCATCGCATCCCACGCGGCTAGCATGGCGCTCGGGTGGCCTGCAGCCAAGGAATACCAACCTTCCTGCCACTTATCGCACCAGATGACTTAGAGGGCCTGGATCTCCGGAAAGATCGCTTGTGGGTTCGATGACGGGGCATGGCTGTCTCCTTCCGGTCGATTGGACCGAAAAGAAAACGGGTCGCAAGGTGTCAATGGCTCGTCGAGTTTAGAAATCGACCCTACTTGTGGTCGGGGTGCATCGCGCGAATGGCCTGGTCGACCTTCCGGTCGACCATCACATCCAAAAATCCTTCCTGCATCTGTATCGGATCGATGCGGGCCGATTTGGATGGTATGATGATCTTGGCAGTGATCATGATACGCGGCGTTTGAACTTTTCGTCGTTGGATATGAGTGACCACTATCGCCCCTTCGCAGGACACACTGATGAATGGGGTCAACGAAAATTCCGCGGCCTTGGTTTCACAAGCGCTGGTAGTGACCTGCTACGGGATTTTTCCTCCACCATCGATTAGAGTCCGATCCAACTTGAGGACGGACAATGAAGCG
>NZ_VDDD01000275.1 GCF_006151785.1 Paracoccus marcusii | reverse complement strand
TCCAACGCTCATGCGTACAGAAAATGGCCCGGTCAGATCAGAAGCGGCAGGAGGGGGGCCGCGTCGCGCTTACTGACTATCAACGTCGCACAGATCGTCAACATGCAACCGGTCGTCGGCACAACTTTCACTTCGATAGATCTGGCTGTGACCGTTGGTAATCAGAATGCTAAACAGCTGATCGTGTTGGAAAGCTATGAGCTGGTGAAACGCATGATCCAAAAAGCTGCTATATCCTTTGTATAGCAGCCTGCTCGCCGTCATATCATAAATGGATGACGAGCGATGATCTCCTGCGCACTTCTCAATACCATGAAATGTTGCCGATTACCGTATCCTCACAACCGCAACACTTACTCGTTCCTCTGTCATGTGTTAGGTAAGATTCGGATGCAAGATGGCCAAATTTCGCGGTGTGAATGATCGCCATAGCGCCGTTACCAGTGATCATCATGGCTCAAGTTTCGCCTCTGCGCCGACCCCTTGAGGAGGGCCAGTACAGCGAAAGCCGTAAGAGCGACGACGAGGCCTTTGCGGCACAGCTTGACGGCTGTGCGTGCCGCCAGAGCATGAGGCCTTCAATGCGGGATATCAGGTGTCCTCCGCGGATGGCTCCGAGGGTATCGGCGACGTGGTCGAAGGGATCCAAGTCGGATAGTTTGCAGGTTGCAACCAGAGAGGCGAGCATGGCCCAGTTCTCGGCCCCGATTTCGCTTCCGGCGAAGAGTGCATTCTTCTGACCTGCCACGGGTCTTTCATCCAGCCGCGACCGGAGTCCAAGGGTTGTTTACGCCGATTGGCGCAGGTTG
>NZ_VDDD01000274.1 GCF_006151785.1 Paracoccus marcusii | reverse complement strand
CGCGGGCGCGGGCCGACGCGCATCTGGACCGGCTGGCCGCGCGGGTCGCGCGCCATGCCGACCGGCCGCTGGCGCTGGTCGATATCGGCGATGCGCGCCACCTGCGCGCCTTCGGCTTTGACAGCCTCTTCGGCAGCACCCTGACCCGCATCGGCCTGCGCAACGCCTGGTCCGAGGCGACTGCCTTCAGCTTTCTGGCCCCGGTTCCCATCGAACGCCTGGCCGACATGCCCGACGCGCGGCTGGTCATCGCAGGCCCCATCCCGCCGCAGGCGCAAGGCGCGCTGTCCCGCAGCCGGCTGTGGCAGGCCCTGCCGCAGGTGGCGCAGGGCCGCGTGCACCACCTGCCGCGGATGAACGCCTTTGGCGGGGTGCCCGCCGCGCTGCGTTTTGGCGATCTGCTGGCCCGCGCGCTGGAGGCCTGAGGCGATGACGACCCGGACCCTTGCGCCCTGCGCGGCGCTGATCGCCCTTGCGCTGTGGCTGATGGCTGCGCGCACGCTGCCCCTGCCCGCCCTGCCCTGGGATCCGCAGGCGATGAGCCTGGATCAGATCCGCATGGCCTATGGCCTGATGCCGCGCGGCGTCATCGCGCTGCTGGCGGGGGCGATGCTGGGCCTGTCGGGCGCGATCCTGCAGGTGGTGCTGCGCAACCCGGTGGCCGATCCCACGACGCTTGGCATCAGCGCGGGCGCGCAGCTGGCACTGGTCCTGGCCACGATCCTGTCCCCGACCCTGCTGGAGGGCGGGCGCTGGCCCGTCGCCATGGCGGGCGCGGGCGCGGCGGCGGCGCTGGTGCTGGCCATCGGCGCG
>NZ_VDDD01000273.1 GCF_006151785.1 Paracoccus marcusii | reverse complement strand
GCAGCGGGGCGGGCGATTGCGGTGGTCAGAGTCCGCGCGTAGTCGGCCGGGGTTTCGTAACCCAAAGCCGAATGCGGGCGTTCGGTGTTGTAGTCGGTGGCCCAGGCCGAGATCAGAACCCGGGCGTGGGCCAGGTTGCGAAACATGGTTTCATTGAGCAGTTCATCGCGCATCCGCCCGTTGAAACTCTCCACGAAGCCATTCTGCATTGGTTTTCCAGGCGCGATGTAATGCCATTCGACCCTGTTCTCGGAGCACCACCGCAGGATGGCGTTCGAGGTCAGTTCCGTCCCATTGTCCGAAACAATTATGCCAGGCTTCCCGCGCCGCTCGATCAGAGCCGAAAGTTCACGGGCAACACGCCGTCCTGAGATTGAGGTGTCCGGGATCGCCGCGAGGCATTCCCGGGTGACGTCGTCGACCACGTTGAGCACCCGAAAACGCTGGCCACTGGCGAATTGGTCATGGACGAAATCCAGCGACCAGCGAGCATTGGCACGGGCTTCGACCAAGATAGGGGCCCGTGTTCCGACCGCCTTACGCCGGGCCTTCCGTTTGCGCACCGTCAGGCCTTCCTCGCGGTAGAGCCGATAGATCCGGTTAATCCCGGACGGCTCGCCCTCGCGGCGTAGCAGCACGAAGAGCCGCCGATAGCCGAACCGTCGACGGTCGTTGGCCAGTTCGCGCAGACGGCCACGCAGCTCCGTATCCGGAGCACGCTGCGCCTGATAACGGACCATCTTACGATCCGCCCCTGCAATCCGGCACGCCCGCCGTTCCGAGAGCCCGAGCAAGGACCTCAGATGCGCGACCGCCTCGCGCTTCACGGCAGGCGCTACCACT
>NZ_VDDD01000026.1 GCF_006151785.1 Paracoccus marcusii | reverse complement strand
CCGGCTGCCGCTGCCCCGAGCCCCGCTGCCCCGACGCCGGTGGCCCCTGCGGCCACGGATCCGGCGGCCATCCCCGTCGCGCCGGACGCCGCCGAGCCGGCAAACCCTGATCCGCTCAGCGATGCCCTCAGCGGCGCGCTGCCCGAAGGGTTCGTCGTCCCGCCCCTGGAAGAGGCGCAGCCATGATCCGCGTGGCGGGGACGATCATCGCGTTGACGCTGGCGGTGGTCCCCGCCCTGGCGCAGGAGCGCCCCCCTGAGGCAGAGCCTGACACCGCCCAGACCGCCGACCGCCCGCCCGAAAAGCCCGAAGCTGCGGAACCGGCGCGAGCGCCGGACCCGGTCCCTGATGCGATCAGCGAATCGGTACCGGACGAACCTGCGGCGCAGCCCTTCGGCCCGCCGCCCCCGCCGGTCTGGCTCACCTTGGCCGAGACGGACGCGGAATACGACGCCTGCCGAGTGGCGCTGTCGGTGATGGGCGCGCAATTCCGCCCCCAGCCCCCCGTGACCGACCCGGACAACCGCGACTGCGGCATCGCCCGTCCGCTGCAGGTCAGCCGCATCCTGCCCGACGTCGCCCTGTCAGGCGAGCCGGTGATGCGCTGTGCGGCCGCGCTGTCGCTGGCGTTGTGGACGCGGGATTTCCTGCAGCCTGCCGCGGGGCTTCTGCCCGAAACGCCGCGCCTGACCGCGCTGGAGACCGGACCGGCCTATTCCTGCCGCGACCGCGTGGGCACCGGAGAGGCGGATCCGAAACCGTCGGAACACGGCTATGGCAATGCGATCGACGTGATGGGCTTTCTCTTCGACGGTGGCGATCCCGTGCTGGTGCAGCCGCGCCAAGGCGACGGCGATGCCGCCGAAAGCTTTCAGAAGGCAGCGCAGGGGACCGGATGCCTGCTGTTCACCACCGTTCTGGGACCGGGATCGAACGCCGCGCATGACGACCACCTGCATCTGGACATTGCAGCCCGGAACGGCGGCTGGCGGCTGTGCGAATGATACCTCAGCGGCTCTGACGCTCCATGTCTAGATAGGTCGGGTCGAACCGGGCCAGCATCGCCAGGCCCTTCCAGTCCAGGATCGACACATCCGCCCCGGACCAGCGCAGCAGACCACGATCGCGCAGATCGCGCACGGCCCGGTTCACGTGGATGGGTGAATATCCCAGGATATCCGCCAGTTCCCGTTGCAGCAAAGGCAGAGAGAACTGATGGTCGGCCGCGGCGCCGACGGCGTTCAGGCGGGTATAGACCTCGCACAGCAGGTGGGCCAGATGCGCGCTCGAGCGCAGCGAGGCCGCCGCGACCAGCCATTGCCGGTGCACCGCCGCGTCGATCAGCGTCGCCATCCACAACAGGCGCGTCAGGTGCGGAAAGTTCTCGGTGATCTCGACCAGTTCGTCGTGATCGACGAACTCGACCTCGGCGGGACCGACAGCGACGACGGAATGTTCCAGCCCGGCCAGAACGAACCCGTGCAGATCGACGAAATCGCCCGGCACGTGCAGGGCGGTGATAACCCGTTCGTCGGGTCGGCCGACCAGGCGGTGCGAACGCGCCGACATGCCGCGCAGCATCATGCAGCTGCGTTTCGCCACCCGGTCGACGGGGACGATCACCTCTCCGGAGGCGAAGCTGACATGTTGGGTACGCAAGGCGCGAAGACGGGCCAGATCGCGTTCGGGCAAGCTGTCACGTCGTTGAAGGAAACGGATAAAATACTCGGTAATCGCCATTCCGCCCCTCCTTCTAAGGCAGCCGGACAGTTGCAAATCGGGATTCTGGACGCAATGGTCCCCCCTTGCGTTCTAACATTGATTAAGCCAACGCAACGCGGCGCCGCTTGGTTTCACGCGCGCGCGCGCATGGGCAGGCGCAGCGCGGCCTCCAACGCGGCAAAGCTGTCCGCGATGCCGGGGCAACGGCGCGTCACGAATTCGTCCAGCTGGGGGTACAATCGCACCGCCTCGTCCAGCTTGGCGTCCGAACCGGGCGCATAGAGGCCCGCGCGGATCATCAGTTCCGATTCGGCATAGGCGCCCAGCGCCGCGCGGGCCCGCCCGATGGCCGCGTTCTCGACCGCGCTGGCGGCATCGGGCAGCGACCGTGACACCGACCGCACCACGTCGACCGCCGGAAAGCGGCCCCGTTCCGCGATGGTGCGGTCCAGCACGACATGGCCGTCCAGCGTCCCGCGCAGGATGTCGGCCACCGGCTCCTCCATGTCCGATCCCGCGACCAGCACGCTGAAGATGCCGGTGATGTCGCCCGACCCTTCCGGGCCGGGGCCTGCGCGTTCCGCCAGCGCCATGATCAGGTTCGACACCGACGGGGGAAAGCCGCGATAGCTTGGGGGCTCGCCCGCGGCCAAGGCGATCTCGCGGTGCGCCTCGGCAAAGCGGGTGATCGAATCGGCCAGGAACAGGACGTGGCGGCCCTGGTCGCGAAAATGCTCGGCCACGGCCATCGCGGCCCAGGCACAGCGCCGCCGGATCAGCGGCGACTGATCCGAGGTCGCCGCGACGATCACCGCACGGGCCATGCCCTCCGGACCCATCGTCTTTTCGACGAATTCGCGCAGCTCGCGACCGCGTTCGCCGATCATGGCGATCACCACGACATCGGCCTGTACCCCGCGCGCCATCTGCGACAGCAGCGTGGACTTTCCCACCCCCGATCCCGCGAACAGGCCGATCCGCTGTCCCGCGACGATGGGCAGCAGCGTGTCGAAGACAGCCATTCCGGTGGCCAGCCGCGCCCCAAGGCGCTTGCGCGTGGCGGCAGGCGGCGCTTCGGTCCGAAAACTGCGGCGCGTCAGGCCCTGGGTCAGCGGGCGGCCGTCCAGGGGCTGTCCCAACGGGTCGATGATCCGGCCGATCCAGGCATCGCAGGGGGCGATTCGCGGCGCGAAGTCCAGCTGCACCTGGGCGCCGACCGACAGCCCCTCGATCGGGCCCTCGGGCAGGATCTGGGCGGCGCGGGGCGACAGGCCCACGATCTCTCCGCCCAGATCGCCCGATTGCAGGGCGATTCGCACCCGGTCGCCGACCGATGCGCGCCCGTTCAGCCCTTCGGCGGCGATCAGGCCCGCGCGGATCGACTGCACGCGACCGTAATGCGTGGCCAGGCGCAGCTGCGACAGCCGGCGCGCGATCGATTCAAGCTTGTCCATCCGATCTCCTTTCGCCGCGTGTCGAAAATCCGGCGGCTGAAACGGTTTCTAAACCAATTGGGGTTAAGACCGGGTTTATCGAGATTGAGGAGAAGCCTCATGTTTGAGAAGATCGAAATGCTGCGGATGGCCCGCGCGATGGGCCAGCACACGCAGGCCCGCCACATCGAGGTGGCGCGCAACATCGCCAATGCGGACACGCCCGGTTTCCGTGCCCACGACCTGCAGCCCTTTGCCGAGACCTATCGGCAGGCCGAGGAGGGCGGCACGCTGCGCGTGTCGAACGCCCGCCACCTGGATGCGCCGCAATGGTCGCCCGGCGGGGCGCGGGTGATCGAGGTCGCGGGTCCCGTCTCTCCGAACGGCAACTCCGTGTCGCTGGAGGAGGAGATGGTCCGCGCCGCCGAGGTCAAGAGCAGCCATGACCGTTCGCTGACCATCTATCGCTCGGGGCTGGACCTGCTGCGGTCCAGTCTGGGACGCAGGTAAGGAACCACCACCATGACCGATCAGATTTCACCGCTGCGCATGGCAGCGTCGGGGATGCGTGCGCAGACCGAACGCCTGCGCCACACGTCCGAGAACATCGCGAACGCCGACACGCCCGGCTATCGCCGCAAGCTGGTGGCCTTCGAGGAGGCCGTCCGTTTCGGCCGCACGACGGGCGAGGTCCAAGCCGGCCGCATGCAGCTGGACCAGTCGGCGCTGCCGCGCATCCATGACCCCGCGCATCCGATGGCCGACCAGGACGGCTATTACGACGGATCCAACGTCGATCTGGTGATCGAGCTGGCCGACGCCCGCGAGGCGGGCCGCAGCTACGAGGCCAACCTGCGCATGTTCGAACAGACCCGTCAGATGAACGGATCGCTTCTTGATCTTCTTCGCCGCTAGAAAGGCCGACCCATGATTTCCGGATTGAACGCCGCCAACGCCTATTCCGCCGCCCGCACGGCCGTCGCCCCCCAGCAGGGATCGGAGGCCCTGGCCCGCGTGGGGCAGGCCGCCGAGGATTTCGCCGCCCAGATGGCCCAGGTCGACCAGGTCGCCACCGGCGCCATGACCGGCCAGACCAGCACCCAGCAGCTGGTCCAGACCATCGCGGAGGCCGAGCTGACCATGAACACCGTCGTGGCGATCCGCGACAAGGTCGTCGAGGCGTACCAGGAAATCCTGCGGATGCCGGTATAGGGAAGGAACGTCGTGATGGGAGAGACGGTCCTTTTCGACATGCTGCGCCAGGCGCTGCTGATCTCGGTCCGGATCTCGGCCCCGCTGCTGGGGGTCGCGCTGATCGCGGGGGTGGTGATCGGCCTGTTCCAGGCGCTGACCTCGGTCCAGGAGATGACGCTGACCTTCGTGCCCAAGGTGGGGCTGATGCTGGTCGTCTTCTGGGTCTCGATGAGCTTCATGACCACCGCCCTGGCGGATTTCTACCTGGGCGAAATCATCCCCATGATCGCGGGCAGCTGAGATGGACAACGCAATCTATGCCAGCCTGTCGCGGCAATCCGGCCTGATGGCCGAAATGCGCGTCGTGGCCAACAACATCGCCAACGCCAACACCACCGGTTACCGGCGCGAGGGGGTGATCTTTGCCGAACACCTGTCCGCGCTGGACCGGCAGGGCGACACGCTGTCGATGGCCCACGCCCGCGGCCGCCTGCTGGACCTGCAGCAGGGCGGGCTGACGCAGACCAACAACAGCATGGACCTGGCCATCGAGGGCGAGGGGTTCTTTCTGGTCGAGGCGCCCGACGGGCTGCGCCTGACCCGCGCGGGCGCCTTCATCCCCTCGGCGGAGGGGGAACTGATGACCGCCGACGGCCACCGTCTGCTGGACGAGGGTCAGGCGCCGATCATCCTGCCAGCCGGCGCCAATGCGGTGGCCATCGGTGCCGACGGCACGCTGTCGTCGAACGGCCTGCCCTTTGGCCGCATCGGCCTGTTCACCCCGCCCGAAGGCACCGACCTGACCCGCCAGAGCGGCACCGGCTTCGCCGTCGAGGGCGAGCCGCAGCTAGTCGAGGAGGGACGCATCCGCCAGGGCTTCCTGGAGGACAGCAACGTCGACCCGATCTTCGAGATCACCCGCATGATCGAGGTCCAGCGCGCCTACGAGCTGGGCCAGACCTTCCTGGATCGCGAGGATCAGCGGATCCGCGGCGCGATCACCGCCATGACCCGATAAGGAGCCACCATGAGAGCCCTGCAGATCGCCGCCTCCGGCATGAGCGCGCAGCAGACCCGCGTCGAGGTCATCTCGAACAACCTCGCGAACATGTCCACGACCGGCTACAACGCCCGCCGTGCCGAGTTCGCGGACCTGCACTACCAGCAGGCCGCCCGTCCGGGCAGCGTCACGGCCGCCGACGGCACTGTGATCCCCGCCGGAGTCCAGCTGGGCCTTGGCGTGCGCCCCACAGCGGTCAGCGTGAACCTGCAGCAGGGCGCGCTGACGCAGACGGGCGGCGACCTGGATCTGGCCATCGAGGGCGATGGTTATCTTGAGGTGACGCTGCCGTCCGGGGTCTCGGGGTATACTCGCGACGGCGGGCTGAAGCGCTCGCCCGAGGGGCAGATCGTGACCTCGGACGGCTATCCGGTCGTCCCCGACATCACCATCCCCGAGGATGCCCGCGCCATCACCATCAATGCCGGCGGAGAGGTCTATGCCTACTTCGCCGACCGGGTCGATGCCGAGCTGCTGGGCCAGCTGACCCTGGCCGGTTTCGCAAACGAGAAGGGCCTCGAGGCGATCGGGTCCAACCTGTTCATCGAGACCGCAGCCTCGGGCGGCCCGCAGGTCGTGAATCCCGGCCAGGACGGCCTGGGCACCCTGCGCCAGGGCTATCTGGAGGAAAGCTCTGTCGATGCGGTGCGCGAGATCACCGACCTGATCAAGGCGCAGCGCGGCTACGAGCTGAACGCCAAGGTCATCACCGCTGCCGACCAGATGCTCGGCGCCACGACGCAGGTGCGGTGATGCGGGCGCTGATCGTGATGCTGGCGCTGCTGCCGGGGGCGGCCTTCGCAGGCGCCCTGGGCGCGGCGCACACCCTGCCGGTCGGGCACGTGATCGCGGCGGGCGACCTGACGGTGATCGACAGCGACCGGCCCGGCCTGACAGACCCGTCCGCCGCGATCGGGATGCAGACCCGCATCACCATCTACGAAGGCCGGCCGCTGCACGCCAACATGCTGCAGGCGCCCCGCGTGATCGGCCGCAACCAGATCGTGCGCCTGCGCTTTCAGCGGGGCGCCCTGCAGATCGACACCGAGGGGCGCGCCATGTCGGACGGCGCCGCCGGAGAACTGATCCGCGTCATGAACATGGGCTCGCGCAGCACGGTCACCGCCCAGGTGATGCCGGACGGCACGCTGGCCGTCACCAATTGAGAGGAACGACGATGAAACCCGCCTATCTGCTGTGCCTGGCCCTTGCCGCCGCGGGCTGTTCGCGCGCCGCCAATATCGGCCAGCCGCCCGAACTGACCTCGCCCCGCGAGACCGAGGAATTCCTGGCGATGACCAATCCGCCCCTGAACCTGCCGCTGGATTCGGGCCGCCCCGAGGCCGCGGCCTCGCTGTGGGCCGGCACCCAGTCGTCGTTGATCAGCGACCGTCGCGCGGCCATCCGCGGCGACATCCTGACCGTCGTGATCGAGATCGACGACGAGGCCACGATCAGCAACAGCAGCGGTCGCAACCGCGCCAGCAGCGAGAGCCTGTCGATCCCGCAGATGGTCGGCATCCCGCAGCGCCTTGGCGAGAAGCTGCCCGAAGGTGCCAGCTTCGACAACCTAGCCGACGCGTCGTCGTCGTCATCCTATCGCGGCAACGGCAACATCTCGCGACGCGATCAGCTGACGTTGCGGGTGGCGGCGACGGTCGTGGACACGCTGCCCAACGGCACGCTGCAGATCCAGGGCACGCAAGAGGTGCGCGTGAACTTCGAATTGCGCGAGCTGACCGTCAGCGGTTTCGTACGCCCCGCCGACATCGATCGCAGCAACGAGATCGCCTATGACCGCATCGCCGGTGCGCGCATCAGCTATGGCGGCCGCGGCCAGATCACCGATGTGCAGCAGCCCCGCTATGGCCAGCAGATCGCCGACATCGTCCTGCCCTATTGAAGGTGTTCCCGTGATCAAGAAAATCATTCCCATCGCCCTGCCCGTGCTAGCCCTGGTCGGCGGCGCATTCGGCGGCGACATGCTGCGCGCCCCCGCATCACCGGCCGATCCCGCAACCGAGGCCGCAGCCGCGGACGATCACGGCGCAGCCCCCGCCGATGACGGCCACGGCGGTGGCGAGGATCATGGCGGCGACGATCACGGGGGCGGAGACCACGGGGGCGGCGATCATGGTGGCGGGGGTGACCCCACCGAGGCCGCCTATTTCCAGTTCCCGACACAGTTCTTCGTGCCCTTGATGCGTCAGGGCGACCTGCGCGACGTGATGATTCTGACGGTGACCCTGCAGACCGACGGGGCCAACCTCCAGGCGCTGTCGAAGAAGGAGCACATCCTGCGCGACGCCCTGCTGCGCCAGCTGATGATCCACGCCAATACCGGCGGTTTCGACGGCAACTTCACCGCGGATCGCAACCTTGTCACCCTGCGCGAGGGTCTGCTGCAGGCCGCCAAGACCGCGACGGATGCCCCCGTCACCGCCATCCTGATCGAGGATATCGCCCGCCAGCCGGGCTGACCGCTTGCCCTTGCCGCGCCTTCGGGCCAGAACCGCAGACACCCGGAGCGACCGCTTCGGGTGTCTGCTTTTCCGGAGGGGCCGTTGCACGCGCATCACGTGGTGATCCTGATGGCGACCTGGCAGGGCGCGCCGCATCTGGGCACGCAGTTGGACAGCATCGCGGCACAGACGCACGCGGATTGGTCGCTGATCGTGTCCGATGATGGGTCGACCGATGAAACCCGGCAGATCGTCGAACGGTTCGCGGCGGATCGGCCCGCAGGACAGGTGCGCCTGGTCGACGGACCGCGCGCGGGCGCCACGCGGAACTTCCTGTCGCTGCTGGATCACGTGCCCCCCGATGCATCGGCCGCGTTCTGCGATCAGGACGACCAGTGGCTGCCGCACAAGCTGGCCCGCGCGGTGTCCGCCCTGCAGGGGTTGGCCGGACCCGCCCATTACGCCGCCCGGACCATCATCACCGATGCGGACCTGCGCCCCCTGGCACCATCGCGCCGGTTCCTGCGTCCCTTGGGCTTTCGCAACGCGCTGGTCCAGGCCTGCATGGCGGGCAACACCTCGGTGTTAAACCGGCATGCCGTGGCGCTGCTGCAGCACGCCGCGCCGCATGCAATGCGGGCGGGGGTGATCTCTCATGACTGGTGGGCCTATCAGGTCAGCGCGGGCCACGGCGCGACGCTGATCCACGACCCGGAACCCGGGTTGCTGTACCGCCAGCATGCCCGATCCGAAGTCGGGCGCAACGATACCTTGCCTGCGCTGGCTGCGCGGCTGCGCAAGCTGATGGCCGGGCAGTTCGGCGGCTGGCTGCGGGCCAACCGCGCCAGCCTATTGCCCCTGGATCTTCCGTCCGACAGCCGCGCGACGCTGGCGCATCTGGGCCGGATGCTGGACAGCACCGGGCCGCAGGCCGTGATGGCCATGCGGCGTGGCGGATTTTATCGGCAGACGCGGCCCGGGACGGCGGCCCTTGCGCTGTCGGCGCTGACCGGCGCCCTGCGCGCCTGATCGCTATTCGACGATCAGGTCCGCGTGCAGGGCACCTGCCGAATGGATCGACTTCAGGATGTCGATCATGTCGCGAGGCCGCACACCCAAGGCATTCAGACCGTCGACAAGATCCGACAGGTTGGTCTCTCCGGCCACCTCCACAAAGCCGATGCCGGGTTCCTGGTTCACGTCGACGGCGGTGCGGGGCACGGTCACTGTCTCTCCAGCGGCAAAGGGGTTGGGCTGGGATACCAGCGGTGCCTCGGCCACGCGCAGGGTCAGGTTGCCCTGCGACACCGCCACCCGGGAAATGCGCACGCGTTCGCCCACCACGATCGTCCCGGACTTGTGGTCGATCACGACCTTGGCCCGGTCTTCGGGTTCGATCAGCAGGTTCTCGATCCGGCCGACGACGCGAGCGGGGTTCACGTCGCCCAGGCCGCGGAAGTTCACGACGACCGTGCCGCTGTCCAGCGTGACTGCCAGCTGGCGGTTGAAGTCGCGGTTGATCGCGTCCTCGACCCGCGTGGCGGTGGTGAAGTCGGCATTGCGCAGCGCGATGCGGATGTCGTCGATGCCGGCGAAATCGAACTCTACCTCGCGCTCGACCCGGGCGCCCACCGGGATGCTTCCGGTGGTGGGCACACCTTCGACCACGCGGGCCGCGTCGCCCTGCGCCGCGACCCCGCCCGCGATGATCGATCCCTGGGCCACGGCATAGATGTTGCCATCCGCGGCCTTCAGCGGGGTCATCACCAGCGTACCGCCCAGCAGGCTTTTCGCGTCGCCGATCGCAGAGACGCTCACGTCGATCCTGCTGCCCGACCGCGCAAAGGGCGGCAGGGTGGCCGTCACGATCACCGCCGCCACGTTCTTGGACCTCAGGGCGTCATCGGTGACGTTCACCCCAAGCCGTTCCAGCAGGCCGGCCAGCATCTCTTCGGTGAAGGGGGCATTGCGCATGCCGTCGCCCGACCCGTCCAAGCCGACGACAAGCCCATAGCCGACCAGGTCGTTGCCCCGTACGCCGTCGAAATCGGCCAGATCCTTGATGCGCACGGGCACAGCCAGGGCCGAGGTCGCCACGGCCATCCACAGGATCAGTGCTTGCAGAACTGTCTTCATCGCAGGAAATCCACCAGGTTGAGGTTCGCCAGCCGCGCCTGGACCGCATAGAGAGATTCCAGCTGGCTTTGCACTTCGGTCAGGGCTGCTGCCGTCTCGAACGGGTCGGCGCTGCGGATGTCGCCGCGGGCCCGTTCCAGCGTGTTCAGGGTCGAGGTCCCGGTGACCTGCGCGCGCTCGACGGTCTGCTGGGCAAGGCCCACACGCCCCATCTCTCCCAGAACGGCGCTGTCCGCGGCGACCATCAGGGTGCCGCCCGTGGACAACAGCTCCCTCCGCTCGGCCACGTTGCCCGCCAGGATACCGCGGTCCAGGATGGCTGCGGTCGCCAGGCCCTTCAGCAGGTCGCGCACCGGGCCGGACGCACCGGTCGTCTGCATCTCGACCGAGACTCCCTCTCCGACGGTGATCCGCTGCGGCTGGCCAAGGGTCCCGTGATAGGCCGTGTCCAGAAACCCGCCGCCCCCGGCCGGAGCGTCGAACCAGTCGGACACCGCTTGGGCGACGTCTGCGGCCGTGGTCAGCGGCGCGACGATGGCCTGCAGGCTGTCCAGGATGCTGGTCGCGTCCGACAGGGGGGCCACGTCTGATGCCTCTCCGGACAAAAGGTACCGGTTGCTGTTCGTGCCGTTCAGCCTCTGGATCACCGAATCGAACGCATTGGCCACTTCTGTCGACCGTGTCCCCAGCAGGGCCTGGTCGTTGAACGGGTCGGTGGCCAGGGCCAGGCCCAGCTCCGTCGTGCTGAGCCGGACGGCGTCGAACATGTCCTGCACCGCCTGCAGCCGGATGCCCGCATCCTGACCGTTCTGGCGCAACTGCCCGGCCAGCTGGATGCGGCCTTCGATCTCGTTCAGGGCGCGGGTGTTGCCGCCAACGCGCTGGCCCACATCCGCGACCTGCCCGGACGCGACCTCCTGGGTCAGGGTGGACAGGGTCGTCTTGATCCGGTTCGAGGCGACCTGCAGCGCATAGGCGCGGGCTTGGTCACCGATACTGTTCAGGGTCACGGCTACATCCTCAGGATCTGGTTGATCATCTCGTCCACGGCGACCAGCACGCGGGCATTGGCGGCATAGGACTGTTCGTATTGCAGCAGGCGTTGCATCTCGGCGTCGCTGTCCACGCCCTCGGCCATCAGGCTGGAGGCGATGGTCGACTGGCGGCTGCTGCGGATGGTCAGGTCGGCCTCGGCCTCGACGCGCCGCGTCGACACCCGCGACTCGACCGATCCGAACCGGACGGTCAGCGTGCCGTTCCCCTCGAAGCCGCTGCCCGCCTGCGCCGGGCGCGGCGCGTCCAGTGCCTGGACCAGCGCCGAAAGAATCGCGGATTGGCCCGTCGGTTCGCCGTTCGCCGCCTGCAGGCCCGACCTCAGGCGCCACAGCTGGCCCCCCTGTCCCGGATCGACCGTCGCATTCAGCGCGATCCGACCGGACAGGCCAACGACCGTCGCCGCGGTCGCGCGCGCACCGCCGTCGGTGAACAGCCCGGCATCGGCAGCCCCGAGGGACGGATCAACGGCGGGATCGACCAAACGCTGGTGCAGGTCAAAGGCCAAGTCGTCCAGTTCCGACTGCATCTGCGGGGCCAGCTGATCGCGAATCTGGAAGTTGGCGGCCAAGGACCCGCCGCCGAACAGGCGCATCTGCGCTGCGGTAACCGGCGTCCCGTTCAGGGTCAGCAGTTCCAGGGGTGCGCCAACGACCTGGCCCGCGGTCACCTGATCCGCGCCTGAGAATCCCAGCCGGGCCGGCACGCTGCCATCCAGCAGCACCGCCCCCTCGGCGCTGAACAGGGCGACCTTGCCCGAGTCGCGCGCGACCTCCTGGATGGGAATGATGCTTGCGATGCGGTCGATCACCTGCTGGCGTTCGTCCATCAACGGGGTGGCATCCTTGCCGTCGGAATCCAGGATGGAGATGCGCGCATTCAGATAGGCCACCCGCTCCAGCGAGGCGTTCACCGTCGCCACGTCGGACGCGATGCCCTGCTGCGCGGCGCTGCGCGCGCCCTGAACCGCGGTCGACGCCGCGTTCAGCCGGTCCGCCAGCGCCGAGGCCGTGCTGACGACCTGCGACAGGCGGATCTCGTCATCGGGCCGCGTCGCCGCACTGCTGAGCGCGGCCTGGAAATCGGTCAGCGCACCCGACAGGGAATGCGCCTCTCCGGGAAGACCGATGACCTTTTCCATCGACCGGTGAAACGACGCGCGTGCGGCGCCGTCACCGACGGACGAGGCCGCCAGGCGCGATTCGGAGAGCAGGCTGGAATTGACGATCCTAGTGATGCCGTCGATGCGCACGCCCCCGCCGTGCAGTTGGGCGGACACCACCATGTCGCGCCGGGCATAACCGGGCGTCATGACGTTGGCGATGTTCGACGCCACCGTTTCGGTGCCGCGCGCGGTGGCAGTCAGCCCCGACATCGCGTTCGATATCGCCTTGGCAATGCTCATGTCCGGCCTCCTTCACCCGATCCCCTGCGGGGCGGATCAGCGCTTGATGTTCGTGGTTTCCTGCAGCATCTCGTCGACCGTCTGGATGATCTTGGCGTTCGACGAATAGGCGCGTTGCGTGGTGATCAGATGTGTCAGTTCCTGCGCGATGTCTGTGGTCGACGCCTCGCGGGCATAGCCGGCGATGGCGCCCGTCGGCCCGTCGCCCGCATCCCACAGGAAGAAACCGCCAGAATCGGGCGATGTCTTGAAGGCCTGCCCCTCGACCGCCACCAGGCCGTTGGGATTCGGGACGTCGATGACGGGGATCTTGTACAGCGCCTTGACGAAACCGGTGTCGTAGGTCGCCTTGACATAGCCCTGCGGGTCAACCTCGACCGCGACCAGCTGCCCCACCGGAGAGCCGTTCTTGACCACGTTCGACGGAGAGAAGCTGGCCGCCAGCTGCTTCAGGCCCGAGGCCCCGCCCGGCACGCCGATGGAAAGCTCTATGTTGCCGCCCCCGACGGTCAGCGGGATCGCACCGGTTGCCGGATCATAGCCGCCGCCGACGACGTTCAGCAGCGCGCCGCCCGCCCCCTGGCTGTCGTCGAACGTCACCTGGAAGGTTGAGATCGGGTTGGCTGCGGGATCACTGGCACTGTCGCTGATGCTGACCGTCCAGGTGTTCGACATGCCGGTTGGATCGCTGGTGTCGGGCGTGAAGGTGATGTCCAGCGATTCCGAGGTTCCCAGGTTGCCGAAATACTCGACGCGCAGCGGCAGCGGGTCGCCCGAGCCGGTGGGCAGGGTCTCTGTTGCGGGTAGGTTGGCGCCAAGCGACACCTGCGTCGTCGGATCCCCGACAGGGCGGTTCGATTCGATGCGGATCGGCTGCAGTGCGGCCGACGTGTCGCGCGCGACAAGCGGCATGCTACCGTCCGCGGCCGTGGGCCAGCCCATCAGCACCAGCCCGCTTTCGGTGCGCAGCAAGCCGCCCGCATCGGGACGGAACGCACCGGTCCGCGTCATCATCAGCGACGGCGTCCCCCCACCGGTTGCATCGTTCAGGGTCGTCACGGGCAGCATGCCCCGCCCGGTCATCGCAAGATCCAGCGCATTCGAGGTGGTCACGATCGCACCGTCCTGCGACACCGATCGCGTCGTGGACGCGCGAACGCCACCTGCGGTGTAAAGGCCCGCCCCCTGCCCCACGACCAGCGCATTGAAGTCGGTCTCGACGCGCTTGTACCCGAAGGTCGATGCGTTCGCGATATTGTCCGAGATGGTTCCCAGCCGCGACGAGTTCGCGGCAAGGCCGGACACGCCGGCATTCATCGCAGAGGAGATGGACATGGACAGACACCCTTCTGATTTCGGTCTTGTCCGTCACACTGCCCGTGAACGCTTAAGATAAGGCTAACCGCGACGGCTACCTGAGTAAAATCAGCTCTATCCGGTTGTTCAGCGGGTCCATCGGGTTGCCCTGCCGGTTCTTGCGGTCCGCATAGCCGCTGACCCGCTGCACGCGCTTGCCGTCGAAACCCTGCTGTTCCAGCAGGTTGCGCACCGTATGCGCCCGGGCATCCGACAGCGGCCAGACCGGCGACGCGACCAGGGTTTCGGGATAGGCGCGCACATGGCCCGAGATCGCCACATCGTTCCTGACATGCCGGATGACCCGCGCGATGATTCCCATCAGTTCGGACAGGGCGGGCTGGGGCTGGGCGGTGTCCTCGACGAACAGGGGGGCGTCGGTCAGATCGCCCAGCTCGATCACCAACCCTTCGTCGGTCATGCGGGTCACGACATGCTGCAGCAGGTTGGTCAGCTGGGACGATTCGGCGCCCGTGCCGGTCAGGCTGTCCTGGACGGCGCGGGCGACCTCCTCGAAGTCGCCTGCACTGTCGCTGTCGGGCAGCGGCGCCTCGACCGCGTGACGGACGCCGTCCTCGGTCCCGTCGCCGCCGCCGCTGGTGGTGGCGTTCGGCGTCTGGATCACCGTCGGTGCGAAGTAGTCGGCCAGACCGGTCTTCTGCTCCTCGGTGGTGGCGTTTAGCAGCCACATCAGCAGGAAGAACGCCATCATCGCGGTCACGAAATCCGCATAGGCGACCTTCCACGCGCCGCCGTGGTGGCCGCCGTCGGACGACGCCTCGACGCGCTTGATGATGATGGACGGCCCGTTCAGCCCCTTGCCCGCAGCCATGATGTCTATCCTTCGTTCCGGTCAGGCATCCTTGTCGCCGGGTCAAAGGTTTCGATCAAGTTAACGGATCAAATGCGTCCTATTCATAGCTGCGGCGATCCTCGATGACCTTGCCATCATTGGGCAGGCTGCCCGGTGCCACCAGTTCGATGTCGCCGCGCAGCTTCAGCGTGTCCATGACGGATGCGGCATAGTCGCCCCCCTGACCCGCAGTTTCCAGCTGGACGGTCATCACGTCCATCTCTCCGCGACGATCGGCGATCACGCGGGCGCGGGACACGTCCGCATGGCGCGCGACCAGGGCTGCCACCTGTTCGGGGCGCACGAACATGCCCTTGATCTTTGTCGTCTGATCGGCGCGCCCCATCCACCCCTTGATGCGCATGTTGGTGCGACCACAAGGACTGGTACCTGCAAGGACCGCAGACAGGTCACCCGTCGCGAAACGAACCAGCGGATAATCCGGGTTCAGCGTGGTCACCAGCACTTCGCCGACCTCGCCGTCGGGAACCGGATCGCCGGTGCCGGGGCGCACGATCTCGACGATCACACCCTCGTCCACGATCATTCCCTCCATCGCCTCGCTCTCATAGGCGATGTTACCCAGATCGGCGGTGGCATAGCATTGCCGCGTGACGATCCCCCGGTCGGCATACATCTGGCGCAGCGACGGGAACAGCGCGCCGCCGCCCACCACGGCCTTGGTGAAGGACAGCACCTCGCCCATCTCGTCGGCACGGTCCAGGATCACCTTGAGGAAATCGGGCGTGCCGGCATAGCAGGTCGTGCCGATGTCGACGGCCGCGCGCACCTGCAGTTCTGTCTGCCCGGTGCCGGCGGGCAGGACCGCCGCATCGACGGCCCGCGCGCCTGATTCGAACATCATCCCGGCAGGCGTCAGGTGATAGCCGAAGCAGTTCTGGACGATGTCGCCCTGCCCCACGCCCGCGGCATGCAGGAAGCGGCCAAGCCGCCACCAGTCGCCGTCGCGCCGACCGGGTTCATAGATCGGGCCGGGGCTTTGAAAGATGTGGTCGAACTGCGCGGCGGGGCGGGTGGTATAGCCGCCGAAGGGGGGCTGCTTGCGCTGCGCCTCGGACAGCTCGGCCTTGCGGATCACCGGCAGGCGGGCCAGCGCGGCGTGGTCGGTCACCACCTCCGGCTCCACGTCGCGCAGAAGGCGCGCCATCGCGGGGGCCAGCTTGGCGCGGCTCAGCGCCAGCGGCAGGGCCTGGGCCAGCGCCTCGGCGCGCTGACCCTCGTCGCGCGTTTCCAGATCGTCGTAATATCCCATGATGACCCCCTCAGGCCAGCCAGCGCTTGCGCCGGCGATAGCTGCGCACCTCGCGGAAGGACTTGCGCCCCTCGTCCGACATGCCCAGGTAGAATTCCTTGACGTCCGGGTTCTCGCGCAGCTGCGCGGCCGGACCCTCCATCACGACGCGCCCGTTTTCCAGGATGTAGCCCTGATGGGCATAGCGCAGCGCGACGTTGGTGTTCTGCTCGGCCAGAAGAAAGGTGACCCCCTCGCCCTCGTTCACGGCCTTGACGATCTGGAAGATCTGCTCGACCAGCTGCGGGGCCAGGCCCATCGACGGCTCGTCCAAGAGGATCATCTGCGGGCGCGACATCAGCGCGCGACCCATCGCGGTCATCTGCTGTTCGCCGCCCGAGGTGTATCCCGCCTGGCTCTTGCGCCGCTCGCGCAGGCGCGGGAAATAGTCATAGACCATCTCCAGGTCGCGCTTGATGGCGGCCGATCCGTCGCGGCGGGTATAGGCGCCGGTCAGCAGGTTCTCCTCCACCGTCAGGTGCTCGAAGCAGTGGCGGCCCTCCATCACCTGGATGACGCCGCGCCGCACCAGGGCGGCCGGGTCCAGCGCGGTGATGTCGTCGCCCTGATAGGTGATCGACCCCTTGGTCACCTCGCCCCGCTCGCTGGCCAGCAGGTTCGAGATCGCCTTGAGCGTCGTGGTCTTGCCCGCCCCGTTGCCGCCCAGCAGTGCGGTGATGCCGCCCTTGGGCACCGTCAGGCTGACGCCCTTCAGGACCAGGATGACGTGGTTGTAGATCACCTCGATGTTGTTGACGTCCAGCAGCGTCTCTTGGGTGCGGGTATCGAACATGGGCTGTCCCCTTGGATGCGGGACCGGCGGCGGGGTGACCGCCGCCGGTCGTGGATCAGTTGCAGCGCGCGGTCAGGCCCGCCTCGGCGGCATAGGCGGCGCTGTCTTCCTTGATCAGCGGGTCCAGGATCTCGGCATCCGGCTCGATGAAGTCGGTGATCAGCGACCACGTCCCCTCGGCGGCGTTCCACTGCTGCACGCGGGCCAGGCCGTCGCCGCCGTGGTTCTGACAGGACAGCGCGATGGGCGCGCCGAAATCGGGCAGGCCCAGCTCAGCCATGCGCTCGGCGGTGATGTCCAGCGCCTCGAAGCCGTCGCGCATCTGCGCGGGCGTGATCTCGGGGGTGCCGGCCAGCTCCTGCGCCTTGGCGATGGCCTCGGCGATCACCAGCGCCGCATAGGCGCCGCGCGAATAGAGAACGCTGCCCGCCTGATCGCCCGCACCGGCCGCCAGACCCTTGTCATAGACATGCGTCTGCAGGTCCTCGTACAGCGGATAGTCGCGGCCCACGCCGTGGAAGGTCAGCGCTTTGTAGCCCTCGGCCCCGGCCCCCGCCGCGCGCACGTCGTTCTCGGAGCCCGACCACCAGATGCCGATGAACTTGTCCATCGGGAAGCGGATGTTCACGGCCTCCTGGATGGCGACCTGGTTCATCACGCCCCAGGCATACATGATCACGTAATCGGGCCGGTCGCGGCGAATCTGCAGCCATTGCGACTTCTGCTCTTGGCCGGGTGCGTCCACGGGCAGCAGGCTCAGTTCGAACCCGTGCTTTTCGGACAGCTCCTCCAGCGTACGGATCGGCTCCTTGCCATAGGCCGAGTTGTGATAGACCAGCGCGATCTTCTTGCCGGACAGGTCGCCCCCCTCCTGGTCCAGGATATGCTTGACCGCGACCGAGGCGCCGTCCCAATAGTTCGCCGGCGCGTTGAACACCCATTCGAAGACAGAGCCGTCCTTGGCCGAGGTGCGGCCATAGCCCGGCGTGTAGAGCGGGATGCCGTCCTGGGTGATCCGCGGGATCAGCTGATAGGTGATGCCCGTCGACAGCGGATTCAGGACCAGCGGGTTCTGGGTGCGCAGCGATTCATAGCACTCGACCCCCTTCTCGGTGTTGTAGGCGGTCTCGCATTCCGGGACCTGGATGCGCTGGCCGCCGATGCCGCCGTCGCGTTCGTTGAGCAGCGTGAAGTAATCGGCAAAGCCGTCGGCATAGGGGATACCGTTCGCGGCATAGGGGCCGGTCCGATAGGACATGTTCGGCACGATCAGGTCCGCCAGTGCGGGGCTTGCGACCATCATCGTGGTGGCCAGGGCGGCAAGGGTCAGTTTCATTGCGGGTCTCCTCCCAGAGATGCGATGCCGGTTGCCCGGTCTTGACGTTAATGCGGGAACGGCCACAGGCGCAGCTTGTCCTTGGCCAGGCGCCACAGGCGCGCCAGGCCGTGCGGCTCGACGATGAGGAAGGTCACGATCAGCGCGCCCACGATCATCAGCTCGATATGGGCGGCCAGGTCGGTGGGCCAGCCCATGTTGCCGACCAGGAAGTTCTTGAGCAGCACCGGCAGCAGCACCAGGAAGGCCGCGCCGGCAAAGCTGCCGAAGATGCTGCCCAGGCCGCCGATGATGATCATGAACAGCACAAGGAAGCTCTTGTTGATGCCGAAGGCCTCGCCGACCTCGGCAGCCCCCAGATAGACCGCGAACAGAAGCGCGCCGGCGATGCCGATGAAGAAGCTGCTGACGGCAAAGGCCGACAGTTTCGCGCGCAGGGGGTTCACGCCGATGATCTCGGCCGCGATGTCCATGTCGCGGATGGCCATCCACTTGCGCCCCAGGCTGCCGCGCGTCAGGTTGCGCGCGACCCAGGCCAGCACGAAGGCGAAGACCAGGCAGATCAGGTATTTCGCGGGCGCGGTCGCGGCCGGGCCGGTCACCGCCTGGTCGAACACCGTGCGCGTCGGCGCGGTGATCTGGCCCGAGGCCGAATAGTTGTAGAACCACGGGACCTTGTTGAACAGCCAGACCAGGAAGAACTGCGCGGCCAGCGTGGCGACGGCCAGATAGAAGCCCTTGATCCGAAGGCTGGGCAGGCCGAACAGGACGCCCACCCCGGCGGTGATGCCGCCCGCCAGCAGGATGTGGATGACGATGCTGACATCCGGGAATGCCGTCATCAGCTTGTAGACCGCATAGGCCCCCACCGCCATGAAACCGCCGGTTCCCAGGCTGACCTGGCCGGCATAGCCGGTCAGCACGTTCAGCCCCAGGGCGGCGATGGCATAGATCAGGAAGGGCACCAGGACCGCATTGGCCCAATAGTCGTTGATGACGAAAGGAATGATCCCGAAGGCCACGGCCAGGATCGCGTAATAGCCCCAGCGGTCCAGACGGATCGGAAAGGTCTGGCTGTCGTCGCGGTAGCTGGTCTTGAAGTCGCCGGCCTCACGATAGATCATCGGGTGTTCCTTTCAGCACGGTCGGCGGGGGCCAGCCCCCGCACCCCCGGGGTATTTCTGCAATGAAGAAGCGCCATGGTCACACCCGTTCGATGATGCGTTCGCCGAACAGCCCCTGGGGCCGGAACACCAGGAAGATCAGCGCCAGGACATAGGCGAACCAGTTCTCTGTCGCGCCGCCGACCATCGGGCCGATGGTGAATTCGAACAGTTTCTCGCCCACGCCGATGATCAGCCCGCCCACGATGGCGCCGGGGATCGAAGTGAAGCCCCCCAGCATCAGCACCGGCAACGCCTTGAGCGCGATCAGCGACAGGCTGAACTGCACCCCCGATTTCGTGCCCCACATGATGCCCGCGACCAGCGCCACGAAACCTGCGATCGACCAGACCATCACCCAGATGAAGCGCAGCGAGATGCCCACGGACATCGCCGCCTGGTGGTCGTCGGCCACGGCGCGCATGGCGCGGCCCTGCTTGGTGTATTGCGCGAAGGCCACCAGTGCGGCCACCAGGATCGCCGCGATCAGCGTGGCCCACAGGTCCAGCCGGTCGATGAAGAAGCCATAGCCGAACCATTGCGCGGTGACGGCCTCGATCCCGTCCGAGATGCCCTGTGGCAGTCCAACGTCCAGCGTCTTGATGTCGGCGCCCCACATCACGTCGCCCAGGCCCTCCAGGAAATAGGCAAGGCCGATGGTCGCCATGAAGAGGATGATCGGTTCCTGTCCCACCAGGTGCTGCAGAACCAGCTTCTCGATCAGGAAGGCCAGGCCGACCATCACCAGTGCGGTCAGGGCCACGGCCAGGACCGCGGGGACCGTCCAGCCGAAATGGTGCAGCGAGGTGCCGAAGGCCGCGTTGATCAGATGCGCGAAGGGCACCTGGCCGTTCTGGATGCCCACCAGCGTCAGTGCCGCGAACAGCGCCAGCACCCCCTGGGCATAGTTGAAGACGCCGGACGCCTTGAAGATGAGCACGAAGCCCAGCGCCACAAGCGCGTACATGACTCCGGTCATCAGGCCGTTCAGCACGACCTCGGCGGCGAAGATCAGCTGGTCCATGGGGCGCGTCCTTTCACTTCTGCACGGATCGGATCAGTCATGGGCCACCCCCAGATAGGCGTCGATCACCGCCTGGTTGCTGCGCACCTCGGCGGGGGTGCCGTCGCCGATCTTCTTGCCGTAATCCATCACCACCACCCGGTCGGACAGGTCCATGACCACGCCCATGTCGTGCTCGATCAGGCAGATCGTGGTGCCGAACTCGTCGTTCACCGACAGGATGAAGCGGGACATGTCCTCCTTCTCCTCGACGTTCATGCCGGCCATCGGCTCGTCCAGCAGCAGCAGGTTCGGTTCCGCCGCCAGCGCGCGGGCCAGCTCGACCCGCTTCTTCAGGCCGTAGGGCAGACGGCCGACGGGCGTCTTGCGGATGTTCTGGATCTCCAGGAAGTCGATGATGCGTTCGACCACGGCGCGGTTCTCGTTCTCCTCACGCTCGGCCGCGCCCCACCACAGGGCCTGGGACAGGAAGCCCGTCTTCATCTTGTTCAGGCGCCCGGTCATGATGTTGTCCAGAACCGACATGCCGTCGAACAGCGCGATGTTCTGGAAGGTGCGGGCGATGCCCAGGCGCGCGACCTGATAGGGCTTCATCGCCGGGCGCGGCTGGCCCTTGAAGATGACCTGCCCCTCCTGCGGGTTGTAGAACCCCGAGATGATGTTCAGCATCGACGACTTGCCCGCGCCGTTCGGGCCGATGATCGCGCGGATCTCTCCCTGCCGGATGTCGAAGCTGATGTCCTTGATGGCGACAACGCCGCCGAACCGCAGGGTAATGTTCTTCAGCTCCATCACCACGGGGCCGATCTGGCGGCCGTCGGCGGTCACATAGCCGTCCTGGGTCATCGCGTTCATTGGGCTGCTACCTTCTGACGGGCCGCGTCGCCGAAGACGCGGGCATCCTCGATGCGCAGGGTCGCGCTGATCGCACCCTTGCGGCCGTCCTCGTAGGTGACCTCGGTCCGGGTATGGACGCTGGACGATCCGTCATAGAGCGCGGTGACCAGGTCGTGGAACTTCTCGGTGATGACGGCGCGGCGGACCTTGCGGGTGCGGGTCATCTCTCCGTCGTCGGGGTCCAGCTCCTTGTGCAGCACCAGGAAGCGGTGGACCTGGCAGCCCGACAGCATCGGGTCCTGCGCCACGGATTCGTTCACCGCCTCGACATGGCCGCGGATGGTCTCATAGACCTGCGGGTGGCCGGCCAGTTCCTGATAGCTGCCATAGGCGATGTTGTTGCGTTCGGCCCAGTTGCCGACCGCGGTCAGGTCGATGTTGATCATCGCGGTACAGAAGTCGCGGCCGTTGCCGATGACCACGGCCTCCAGGATGTTGGGATAGAACTTCAGCTTGTTCTCGACATATTTGGGGGCGAACATCGCGCCGCTGGCCATGCGGCCCACGTCCTTGGCGCGGTCGATGATGCGCAGATGGCCGCTGCCCTCCTCGAAGAAGCCCGCGTCGCCCGTGGCGACCCAGCCCTCGGCATCCTTGGTCGATGCGGTGCTGTCGGCGTTCTTGTAATATTCGACGAAGGTGCCGGGGCTGCGGTAATAGACCTCGCCGTTCTCTCCGATGCGGACCTCGACCCCGGGGCTGGGAACGCCCACCGTGTCAGAGCGCACCTGCCCGTCGGGCTGCTGGGTGATGAAGACGCTTGCCTCGGTCTGGCCGTAAAGCTGCTTCAGGTTGATGCCCAGGCTGCGGTAGAAATCGAAGATCTCGGGGCCGATCGCCTCTCCGGCGGTATAGCCCACGCGCACGCGGCTCAGGCCCAGGGTGTTCTTCAGCGGGCCGAAGACGAAGATCTTGCCCAGCGCATAGGCCAGCTTGTCGCCCAAGCCGACCGTCTTGCCGTCCAGGAGCGCCGGGCCCGCGCGATGCGCCACCGCCATGCCGCGCTTGAACAGCCAGCGTTTCAGGCGGCTGGCATCTTCCATGCGGATCATCACGGATGTCAGCTGCCCTTCGAAGACGCGGGGCGGGGCAAAGAAGTAGGTCGGGCCGATCTCGCGCATGTCGGTCATCATCGTGTGCGCCCCCTCGGGGCAGTTCACGGTGAAGCCCGACCACATCGCCTGGCCCATCGAAAAGATGAAGTCGCCCACCCAGGCCATCGGCAGATAGGCCACGATCTCCTCGACCTCGGTCAGATGGTCGAAATTGGCGGTGTTGCGAGCGGTCTCGATGATGTTTCGGTTGGACAGGACCACGCCCTTGGGCTTGCCCGTCGTGCCGCTGGTGTACAGCATCACGCAGGTGCTGTCGTAATCCAGCCCGGCGATGATCGCGTCTAGCCGCTGCCCCAGGGTCGCGGCCCCCGCCCGGCCCTGCGCCTGCACGTCGGCCAGCGACGCCATGTTGGCATGGTCGTACTTCCTCAGGCCCCGCCCGTCGGTATAGATGATGCGGGCCCGCGCGCCGGTGGTCTGCTCGACCTCCAGCACCTTGTCGACCTGCTCCTGATCGCCGCACAGCACGAAGCGCGCGCCGCAATGATCCAGGACATAGGCCATCTCCTCGGCCACGGCGTCCTGGTACAGGGGCACCGGGATCGCGCCGCACATCTGCGCCGCGATCATGCCCCAGTAATGCGCCGGACGGTTGCGCCCGATGATCGCCATGTGATCGCCCGGCGCCAGCCCCTGCGCCATCAGCCCCATCGCCAGGGCGCGGATCTCGTCCGCGGCCTGGGTCCAGGTCCAGCTTTGCCAGATCCCGTATTCCTTCTCGCGATAGGCGGGGCGGTCGCCAAAGCGGGCGACGTTGCGCGCCAGCAGCGCGGGCACGGATTGCAGATCGCCCGGGGGCGTGTGCTGAACGGTCATGTATCCTCCCTCAAGGCGCGGACGCCCTGTCGCGCGGCACCTCCCCGTGCCCCGCGACACACATACCATTGGCGCCAAACCTTGCGCCAGTTTTACGCGATTCCTACGAAATGTTACGACGCTTTCGCACGCTGCACACCGGTGCTAGGCCAACGGGCGGAGGAGACCGCCATGCACCACCCCGACCCCGTCACGCGGGCCGAGATTCGCGCCGACCTGACCCGGTCGGGGCTGAACCTGATCGGCCAGGCGCTGTCCATCTTCGACGCGGACCTGCGCCTGGCGGTGGCCAACCGGCAGTACCAGACGATGTTCGACCTGCCCGACGACCTGACCCTGCCGGGCAGCCATTTCGAGGACACGATCCGCTTTCTGGCCCGGCGCGGCGAATACGGCCCGACCGAGGACCCCGAACAGGCCGTCGCCCTGCGCGTGGCCCAGGCCCGCACGTTCCAGCCCCACTACTTCGAACGCGAACGCGCCGACGGCCGGTGGGTCGCGGTCGAGGGCGCACCGCTGTCGCAAGGGGGCTGGGTCACCGTCTATACCGACATCACCGACATCAAGCGTCAGGAAGCGCTACTTCGGGCGCGGTCGGACGCGCTGTCCGAACAGGTGCTGCTGAATGCCGAACGGCTGGCGGCGGCGAACCGCAAGCTGGCCGCGACGAACGCCGCCCTGTCCGAAGCGCAGCGTATCCTGACCCGGACCGAGGCCCGTACCCGCCAGGTGACCGAGATGGTCCCGGCCCATATCGCGCATATGGACGCGCAGTTCCGCTATACCTTCTCCAACCGGCGGCTGCCGGTGATCTTTCCGGGGGCCGAGGGCGACATCGTCGGGCTGACGCTGGAACAGGCCCTGGGGGCGGCCACCGCGCGAACCCTGCACCCGTTCATGGAGCGCGCGCTGGCGGGCGATCCGCAGGTGTTCGAGATCACCCACCCCACCTCGGGCCGGCGCATCCGCATCGCGCTGACGCCCGACCGCGATGGTCAGGGGGTCTATATCCTATCCACCGATGTCAGCGCCGAGGTCCAATCGCGAGAGGCGCTGGCCCATGCCGCGCGGCGCAACCTGGCCGCCCAGCTGACCAGCGGCATGGCGCATGATTTCGGCAACCTGCTGACGATCATCCTGGGCCTGCAGGCCCGACTGGCCGCCCGCGACCTGCCACCGGACGCGGCCGAGGATGTCCAAGCGACGCTGGCGGCCGCCCGGCGCGGGGCCTCGCTTCTGGACCGGCTGGCGCAGATCACCGGCGCGCGCGAACCCGCGCTGGAGCCGACGGACCTGCCGACATTGCTGTCCGATCTGGCGGTGCTGGCCCGCCCGTCGCTGTCCGAAGGGACGCGGCTGGACCTGGCCCTGGCCCTGCCGCTCGGACAGCTACTCTTGGACCCCGGCGCGCTACAGGATTCGGCGCTGAACCTGATCCTGAACGCCAATGCGGCGATCACCCCACCCGGCGTCATCACGCTGAAGGCGCGGCGCAGCGGCGACTGGCTGGAACTGACGGTGGGCGATACCGGACCCGGCTTCACCCCCGAAGCCCTATCCCGCGCGACTGAACCCTTCTTCACCACCAAGAAGGGCCAGGGCTCGGGTCTGGGTCTGTCGATGGTCTATGACCAGACCAAGATGGTCGGGGGCACCATGCGCCTGTCGAACGGGCCACGGGGCGCGCAGGTGATGCTGCGCCTGCCTTGGCGGCCCGTGGCGCGGCGGATGGTGCTGCTGGTCGAGGATGACGACCAGATCCGCGCTCAGGTCCGCGACGAGCTGACCGGGCTGGGCCATGCGGTGATCGAGGCCGCGTCCCTGTCGGAGGCCCGCGCCCTGACGGACCTGCCGGGGTTGGAGGTGATCCTGTCGGACATCCAGCTGGGCGACGGGCTGGGACTGGATCTGGCGGGGACGGTACCCCTGGTGATGATGACCTCGCTGCCACCGGGCGATCCGCTGCGCGCCCGCGCGCCGGGGCCGGTGCTGACCAAGCCCGTGACGGCCCCGCGCCTGGCCGCCGCACTGGCAGCCCCCGTAAAGGAGATGCCATGACCGACGCCCCCCTGATCGCGATCCTGGACGACGAGCCGCAGATCCGCCGCATCCTGTCCGCCGCGCTGGAACAGGCAGGCTTTCGCACGCAAAGCTTCGGCCGCGCCACCGAGTTCGAGGCCGCGCTGCGCCGCATTACACCGGATGCCTGCCTGATCGATTTGGGCCTGCCGGACCGGGACGGGTTGGCGCTGGTCCATCGGCTGGCATCCGATTCGGGGGCGGTGATCATCATCGTGTCGGGACGGGCGCAGGTCCAGGACCGGGTGACGGGGTTGGAGCTGGGGGCCGACGACTACATCACCAAGCCCTTCGAGCCGGCCGAGGTCGTGGCCCGCATCCGCGCCCGCCTGCGACGGCCGTCCCAAAACGCGACCCAGCGCCCCCAGACGCTGCGCTTTGCGGGCTGGACGGCGGATTTCGACCGTTACCTGCTGACCGCGCCCGACGGCATCGAGACACCGCTGAGCCACGCCGAGGCAGAGGTGCTGCGCCTGTTCACCGACAATCCCCGCCGCCTGATCACCCGCGCACAGATGCTGGAAACCCTGGGCGGCACGGCCGGCGACAGCTTTGATCGGGCGATGGACGTGCGCATCTCGCGCCTGCGGACCAAGCTGGGCGAGGATCCCAAGAACCCGCGGCTGATCAAGACGATCTATGGCGCGGGCTACATTTTCCTAGCAGAGATCGGCTGAGTTCCGCACCGGATCGCAGTTTGCCCTGCCGGGCGGTAGCGGCGCAAGCCGGCCCCCATCGAGGGGGCCGGCTTGCGCGCGGGAGCTATGCTCCCGCAGGCCCTACACCGTCGACGTCGTCGCAATCCTGCACCGCTGTCGCATCTTGACCCGGCCCTTGGGGTATTCCCGCAGGGGGGTCCGGGGGGACGGGAAGTCCCCCCGGCACGTCGCGGGACGCAGACGGCCCGACGGTCAGGCGTCGCGGTCCCATCCGCTGATGGCCTTGCTGTCCATGAACTCCTCCAGCCCCATCACGCCGCCTTCGCGCGCCCGGCCGGATTTCTTGACCCCGCCGAAGGCCGATCCGGCCCCGCGCGATTCGCCGTTCATCTCGACCATGCCCGCCCGCAGCTGCCGCGCCACGCGGTTGCGGCGTGCGCCGTCCTGGCTCTGGACATAGTTCGTCAGCCCGTAGGGCGTCTCATTGGCGATGGCCACGGCCTCCTCCTCGCTGTCGAAGGGGATGATTGACAGAACCGGGCCAAAGATCTCCTGCTGCGCGACTGTCATGTCGTTCGACACATCCGCAAAGACCGTCGGCCGCACGAAATAGCCGCGGTTCACCCCCTCCGGCAGGCCCGGCCCGCCGGCGACCAGCCGCGCGCCCTCGTCGATGCCGGCCTGGATCAGGCCTTGGATCTTATCCCATTGCTGGCGGCTGACCACCGGGCCGATATGCTTGCCCGGCTGATGGGCCGTCGCCACGGCGGTCTCCTCGGCCACCTTGGCCGCGACCTCGACCGCGCGATCATAGACCGAGCGTTCGACCAGCATCCGCGTCGGGGCGTTGCAGGACTGCCCGCTGTTGTAGAAGCAGTGCCGCGCCCCCCGCACCACGGCCTTGTCGTCGGCATCAGCAAAGACGATGTTGGCGCCCTTGCCACCCAGCTCCAGAACGACCTTCTTCAGGCTGTCGGCCGCGGCCTTGCTGATCGCTATCCCGGCGCGCGTAGAACCGGTGAAGCTGATCATCTCGACATCCGGATGCACCGACAGCTGGCTGCCGACCCCCGCCCCGTCGCCGTTCACCAGGTTGAAGACGCCCGCTGGCACGCCCGCCTCATCCAGCACCTCGGCAAAGACCATCGACGACAAAGGCGCGATCTCGGAGGGCTTCAGCACGCAGGTATCCCCCGCCAGCAGCGCCGGGATCACCTTCAGCGTCACCTGGTTCATCGGCCAGTTCCAGGGCGTGATCAGGCCCACCACGCCCACCGGCTCCCACGCGACCATGCTGGTCGGCGCATGCGCCCCCAAGGGCCGCACGAACTGGAACTCCCTGAAGGCGGTGATGAAATTGCGGGTGTGCCAGGCCCCGGACTCGGCCTGGTCGGCCAAGGACATGTCCTCGGGCGCGCCCATCTCCAGGCTGATCGCGCGGGCGATGTCGGGCATGCGCCGCTCATAGATCGCCAGGATGCGCTCGACCACGGCCAAGCGTTCGGCGGGCGGCGTCGCGGCCCAGGCCGGAAAGGCACGCTTGGCCGCGGCCACCGCGGCATCGGTATCCGCCTGATCGCCGATCGAGATGAACGCGACCGCATCCTCGGTCGACGGGTCGATCACCTCCAGGTCGCGTGCCTGCACGGGGTCCACCCAGGCTCCGTCGATATAGAATTTCCGCTGGTCCAGCATCTGGTCCTCCTGACTGGCGTTCGGGCAAAGCCTGTCACCCCGCAGGCCGCGCCGCAACCCCGGCCGCATGGCGCCCCCACTGGCATTCCGCGCCGCGGCGCTTATCTATGGGGCGACGCAACCAACCGGAAAAGGAGCGCCCATGTCCCTGCGCATCAATGACACGGCCCCCGACTTCACCGCCAATTCGACCGAAGGGCAGATCCGCTTCCACGACTGGATCGGCGACAGCTATGCCATCGTCTTCAGCCATCCGCGCGACTTCACCCCGGTCTGCACCACAGAATTCGGCGCCGTGGCGCAATTGGCTCCCGAATTCGAAAAGCGCAACACCAAGGTGCTGGGCGTGTCCGTGGACAGCGTGGACGACCATGAGAAATGGAAGGCCGATATCGGCAAGGTCGCCGGCGTTCCTGCGAACTTCGCCATCATCGACGACAGCGACCTGGGCGTCGCCAAGGCCTATGACATGCTGCCGGCCGAATACTACCTGCCGACCGAAGGCCGCACGCCCGCCCATTCCGCGACCGTGCGCACCGTCTTCATCATCGGGCCGGACAAGAAGGTCCGCCTGACCATGACCTATCCCATGTCCGTGGGGCGCAATTTTGCCGAGATCCTGCGCGCGCTGGACGCGGTGCAGAAGACCGACGGCGTGCCGATCGCCACGCCCGCCAACTGGGTGCCCGGTCAGGACGTGATCGTGGCCCTGTCCCTGGACGATGCCTCGGCCGAGGCGAAATACGGCCCCCTGGACATCAAGCTGCCCTATCTGCGCTATGCCAAGGACCCGGCCTGATCACGGCCAACCGTAATGATCCAGCAGGGCGGCGATGGCACGGTCATTGCCGCCCTGCCCTGCGGCGGGGCGGTTCACGGCGCGCAGGCTGACGGCCTGACTGCCCTGCCATTCCAGAGTGCGCGCGCGCCCGCCGGTCTTGGCGGGCCGCGACCCGGCCAGCCGGTGCATCCAGTACAGCCAGATGTCATCCGCCCCCGGCGCCAGCCGCATGAACAGGTCGTCCCGCGTCACGTCCGCATGGAAGACGCCGGGCGCATAGATCACCCCCGACACGCCGGTCGGAAAGACCAGCGGCCCGACCTCGGGCGCGTCGATATTGTGGGTCCAGCCCTCATATCCCGCGGGTCCCGCCCCCGCCATCACCACGCGATGCGCGCGCAGGCAGGCGACGCCCGACCCCGCCACGGCCACCAGCCGCTCCAGCCAGTCGGCGGGATAATAGAGGTCGTCATCCGCCGTCGCGATATAGGCCTCGGGATGCGCCATCAGCGTCGGCACGATCTTCTTGTAGGATCGCCAGTCGGGACAGATGCGGATCTCCAGCCCCGCCATCGCCGCGACCTCCGGCGGCAGGCGGTGCTGATCGCCCTCGGCCAACCACAGGATCACGCGGTCGGGCTGCACCGTCTGCCGCGTCAGCGCGCGCAGCGTCGGCGCCAGCGTGGCAAAGCGCGCCGCGTGGCTGGTCAGCGACACGATCAGCGGGCCGGGCAACCCGTGCGGACGGCCCGGACGGTCGGGGCGCGCGGCGATCTCGGCCAGGGCGCGGGCCTGGCGGCGGCGCTGCTTGAACCGGCGGAAGGCCTCGGAGATCACGGGTTTTCCCACGCGCGGCGCAGCCAGCCGATATCGCCGATGCGGCGGTACCATTTGTGCCCGCGTCCGGCAAAGACGTCCTCCATCTTGGGCGCGCCCGCGAATAGCACGATCCTCGCCCCCTCGGGCAGGGAGGGGGCGCGCAGATAGCTGGCCAGGTTACGCGGCACGCAGTCGTTCTTGAAGCTGACGCACCAGCCCTTGGGCCAGTAATGCAGGTTCCCGTGGGCGGCCAGCTGCGCCGACTGGAACTGCTGGCTGATCTCATAGTCCCGGGTGGCCGCCGCCGGATCGGCCAGATAGGCGTCCAGGACATAGGCATGTTCGCCGATCCGGTACCGGAACACGCTGGAATTGCCGACGCTGTGAAGGAAGCGGTCACGATCCGGGTTGACCTTGCGCAGGGGCTTTGCCCGGAACAGGTCATCGTCGCGGATGATGAAGAAATCGCCCGGCAGATCAAAGAACGGCCCCAGATCGTCCACCACCACCAGGTCGATGTCCAGAAACAGCGCCGTCCCCGACAGCCCCCCCAGATCGCGCCGGAACAGCGCCAGCTTGCGCCAGCGCGTGTCGGAATGCCCCTGGGGCAGACCCAGTTCGGGCAACGGCATCGCCTCGACCTGCGGATCAAGGCCTGCTGCGTCGTCGGTGAAGCAGATGAACCGATGCGGGCGGTCCAGATGCCGCCGCACCTGCGCCGCCAGACGGTTCACGTCGGCACTGCTGTACAGCGTGCCCCATTTCATCGTCAGGATCAGCAGGGGTTCGGTCATTGGCCTAAGTCGGCAAACGTGTCGAGAATTTCAGCATATAAACTTCCCCGGGGAACTTGACCATTATACCTCTCCGCCAAAGTTTTACGAATTCTGCTACCCCACAAATGAAGACAAATGGTTTCACTCGGAAAATCGTTCAGCTGCCACCGGCCGGGCTCAAGAAACTGATCGTGGTCGTGAACTCCGATAGGATAGAACACGTTTTTTGGAAGTGCGTTATGCAACTCGGAATTTTGCGCAAGGAACATTGTCAAAGCCTTCGGTCCAGTACTACCCCATGCCCAGCTTTCTATAGGATAACCACGACCTAATGTTCGCACCCAATATTTAATACGCCTCGCGCCTTGAATGTGAGGCGGCACTCCGCGACTTTCGGATGTGAAACTTAGCAGTTGCTTTAATGTAGGAGAGCTATGCGGCAATCTTAGGACAGCGTTGTTTACTGAAGATGAGGTTTCGAACCCCATCAGGTAGTCAGCGTGCGGCACCGGTCGGACGGCAACGATATCCAGGTCGACCCAAGCAGCGTCTGTCATATTTAGCATTGCGTAGCGAAATAGATTTGCATGCAGAGCTGGGCTTGGTTTTCGCTTATCACGATAGAGCAAAATGCGATCTGCAGGCATTATCTCAGATGCGTCCCGCAACCGAATACCATGGGGCGCATTTTTAATCGGAGTATAGCTATAGAGCGTTACGTCATGTCCGAGCCGCATCATGGAATTCAGACTGGCGCGTTCCATCGCCCCCAAATTTCCACCAATCCACAACGTGCTTAGATCTTGCAAGATGGAATTTCCTTTAGAGGCGCAAAAAGCGGCCGGCCTTTTCTGGCCGGCCGCCTGCCTTAATACAATTCAGCCTTCGGCCGACTGCTCCTGCTTTTCCTCGATCTCGGCCCCGGTCTCCTGATCGACCATCTTCATGCCAAGGCGGACCTTGCCACGGTCGTCAAAGCCCAGCAGCTTGACGCGGACCTCCTGGCCCTCTTTCAGGATCTCATTGGGGTGACCCAGACGGCGGTTGGCGATCTGGCTGACATGCACCAGCCCGTCCCGCTTGCCGAAGAAGTTCACGAAGGCGCCGAAGTCGACCAGCTTGACGACCTTGCCGGTATAGACCTTGCCCTCTTCCGGCTCGGCCACGATCGAATAGATCATGTCATAGGCCTTCTTGATCGAATCGGCGTTGGCCGACGCGATCTTGATGATGCCGTCGTCGTTGATGTCGACCTTGGCACCCGAAACCTCGACGATCTCGCGGATGACCTTGCCGCCCGAACCGATCACTTCGCGGATCTTGTCGGTCGGAATCTGCATCGTCTCGATGCGCGGCGCATGGGCGCTGAACTCGGTCCGGCCTGCGGTCAGGGCGTTGGCCATTTCCGACAGGATGTGCAGACGACCGTCCTTGGCCTGGGCCAGGGCCTGCTCCATGATCTCGGGCGTGATGCCCGCGACCTTGATGTCCATCTGCAGCGACGTGATCCCGTTCTCGGTCCCCGCCACCTTGAAGTCCATGTCGCCCAGGTGGTCTTCGTCACCCAGGATGTCGGTCAGCACGGCAAAGCGGCCGTCCTCTTCCAGGATCAGGCCCATCGCCACGCCCGCGACCGGCGCCTTGAGCGGCACGCCCGCATCCATCATCGACAGCGAACCGCCGCAGACCGACGCCATCGACGACGATCCGTTCGATTCTGTGATCTCGGACACGACGCGGATGGTGTAGGGGAAGTCCGTCGCCGCGGGCAGAACCGCCTGCAGCGCACGCCATGCCAGCTTGCCGTGGCCGATTTCGCGACGGCCGGGGCTGCCCACGCGACCAACCTCGCCGACCGAATAGGGCGGGAAGTTGTAGTGCAGCAGGAAGTTCGAGCGCGAGTTTCCGTGCAGCGCGTCGATGATCTGTTCGTCATCGCCGGTGCCCAGGGTCGTCACGACCAGCGCCTGCGTCTCGCCCCGCGTGAACAGCGACGATCCGTGGGTGCGCGGCAGGATGCCGACCTGGCTGACGATCGGACGAACGGTCTTGGTGTCCCGGCCGTCGATGCGGGCGCCGCCGCTGATGATGTCGCCGCGCAGGATGCCCGATTCCAGCTTCTTCAGCGCCGAACCCAGGTTGGCATCGGCCAGCTCTTCCTCGGTCAGGGCGTCCTTGACCTTGGTCTTGGCGGCGGCGATGGCGTCCTGACGCTCGGACTTGTCGCGGATCGCGTAAGCCGCGCGCATGTCCGCCTCGCCCAGCGACTTCACGCGGTTGTAGAGCGCGCTGTAGTCGGGCGACTGGAAGTCGAACGGCTCCTTGGCGGCATCCTCGGCCAGGTCGATGATCAGGTCGATCACCGGCTTGATCGCGTCATGGCCGAACTTGACCGCGCCCAGCATCTCCTGCTCGGTCAGCTCATAGGCCTCGGATTCAACCATCATCACGGCGTCGGCGGTGCCGGCGATGACCAGGTCCAGGCGCTGTTCGGGGTTGTTGCGCAGGCCGTCCATGTCCTGAACCTCGGGGTTCAGCACGTATTCGCCGTTCGAGAAGCCGACGCGGGCGCCTGCGATCGGGCCCATGAAGGGCACGCCCGAGATGGTCAGTGCGGCGCTGGCCGCGATCATCGCGACGATGTCGGGATCGTTGACCAGGTCGTGGCTCAGCACGGTGCACATCACCAGCACTTCATGCTTGAAGCCGGGGGCGAACAGCGGGCGGATCGGACGGTCGATCAGGCGCGCGGTCAGCGTCTCCTTTTCGGACGGACGCGCCTCGCGCTTGAAGAAGCCGCCCGGGACCTTGCCGGCGGCATAGTATTTTTCCTGGTAATGCACCGTCAGCGGAAAGAAGTCCTGTCCGGGCTTCGGCGCCTTTGCGAAGGTGACGTTGGCCATGACGCTGGTCTCGCCCAAAGTGGCGATGACGCTGCCGTCGGCCTGACGGGCAACCTTGCCCGTTTCCAGCGTCAGGGTTTCCTGGCCCCACTGGATCGATTTCTTCACTTCATCAAACATCTGATTTCCTCAAAGGGTGCTCCGGCCCTCCGGCCACCCATGTCATGTATCGCGGCCCCATTGCCGCCGCCCCTATCCTTTGCATGTGCCCCGGGGCAGGACCTCACGTCACAGATGACAGGGGCCATACAGGAAAACGCCGGATTTGGGAAGGGCGGCGACGGATGCGCCAAAGGCGGCCGGACCACGGTGCGGCCGCCCGTTTCCGGCCCGCCGACCGGGCGGTCGCGTCAGGCGGCGACCGGCACGCGGCGATCGGCCACCGGGGC
>NZ_VDDD01000272.1 GCF_006151785.1 Paracoccus marcusii | reverse complement strand
CGGGCCGAGGAGGGGGCGCTGCCGGGGTTCGCGCCACCCGAGATCGCCGTGGCCGACCTGACCGGGCTGGCGCTGGAACTGGCCGTCTGGGGGGCGGGGGCCGCCGATCTGGCGTTCCTGACGCCGCCGCCGGACGCCGCGCTGACCGAGGCGCGTGCGCTGCTGGCCGATCTGGGCGCGCTGGATGCGGAGGGGCGGATCACGGCGCATGGCCGGGTGCTGGCGCGGTTGCCGCTGCATCCGCGTCTGGCGCATATGCTGGCGCTGGCGGGGCCGGCTGCGGCCGATCTGGCGGCGCTGCTGTCGGACCGCGATCCGCCGCGCGGGGCGGGGGCCGATCTGGAGCATCGCCTGCGCGCGATCCGCGATCCGGGGGCGCGTGCGGCATTCGAGGTGAACCGGCAGGGCATCGAGAGGATCAGGGCCGAGGCCAAGCGGTTGCGGCGGCTGGTTGCGTCCCGCGACGGCGGGGGGGACGATGTCCCCCCCACACCCCCCCTAGCGGCCCTGTCGGCGGGCGGCATGGCCTCGCTGGCCTATCCCGACCGGATCGGGCTGCGGCGCAAGGGTGACGACGCGCGGTTCGTGCTGTCGGGCGGCAAGGGTGCGGTGCTGGCATCGGAGGACAGCCTGGCGGCGCAACGGATGATCGTGGCGCTGGATCTGGACGGGGATCAGCGCGAGGCGCGCATCAGGCTGGCCGCGCGACTGGACGAGGCTGATCTGCGCGCGCTGCATGGCGACCGGATCGGCCAGCAGGCCCTGTGCGAATGGTCGCGCCGCGAGGGTCGCGTCGTCGCCCGCCTGCAGGAGCGGCTGGGCGCGCTGGTGCTGTCGGACCGGCCCTGGCCCGACGCCCCGGCCGAGGCGATGGCCGCG
>NZ_VDDD01000271.1 GCF_006151785.1 Paracoccus marcusii | reverse complement strand
GAACGGGCTGCCTTGATGCCGTTGCCGGTGGCCTTTGACGGCTTCATCGAGCTGAGCAAGCGCGTCTCGCCCACCTGCCTGATCAGTTTCGAGCGCAATCGCTATAGCGTTCCCGCGTCATTCGCCAACCGTCCCATCAGCTTGCGGATCTATCCGGACCGACTTGTCGTGGCGGCCGAGGGTAACATCCTGTGCGAGCATCCTCGCGTGATTCAACGCAGCCACCAGCTGCCGCCGCGGACGATCTACGATTGGCGGCACTACCTGGCTGTCCTTCAGCGCAAGCCCGGAGCGCTTCGGAATGGCGCACCTTTCCTGGAATTGCCGCCTGCCTTCAGGCAACTACAGGGCCAAATGATACGCAAGCCGGGCGGCGATCGTGAGATGGTCGATATCCTCGCCCTGGTTCTGCAGCATGACGAGCAGGCCGTGCTGACGGCGGTGGAGCTGGCCCTGGCCGAGGGCGTGGCGACCAAGACCCATGTACTGAATCTCCTGCACCGCTTGATCGATGGGAAGGTGGTTGGCGGGCCGCCCCTGGATACCCCGCAGGCGCTGGCCCTGCGGCGCGAGCCATCGGCCAATGTCGAGCGCTACGACAGTCTGCGCAGCCAGACCGAAGGTGGCCGTCATGCGTCATGATCCCGCCAGCGGTGCCATCGTCATCATGCTCCGCAGTCTGAAGATGCATGGGATGGCGCAGTCGGTCACTGACCTCATCGAACAGGGGGCGCCTGCTTTTGACGCTGCTGTGCCGATCCTGGCTCAGTTGCTGAAAGCGGAGCTGGCCGAGCGCGAGGTCCGTTCCATTGCCTATCACATGAAGGCGGCGCGCTTCCCCGCCTACAAGGACCTCTCGGGGTTCGACTTCGCCGCCAGCGAGATCAATGAAGCGACTGTGCGTCAGCT
>NZ_VDDD01000270.1 GCF_006151785.1 Paracoccus marcusii | reverse complement strand
CCAACGCTCATGCGTACAGAAAATGGCCCGGTCAGATCAGAAGCGGCAGGAGGGGGGCCGCGTCGCGCTTACACATAGTCACGTCGGGCAAAAGCCAGCGTGTCATCATCGACGGCCATCCTTTCTCCATCGAAATCTACCGTGCTGAAACGGATCAGAACTGGATGCTTGAGGTCGTCGACCAGGATGGCACCAGCCACGTTTGGGACGATCAGTTCGCCTCCGACAAGGAGGCAAGAAACGCCGCTATCCAGGCAATTGAGGAAGAAGGCGCCGTCGCCTTCATGCGCGGTGATAATGTCATCCGGTTTCGGGGACGATGACGAGTGGCGCTGACAGCGCCTGTCGACGTACGAACGGCCCTTACCTGCCAGTCGGTGCCTGCGGCTACTGCATGCAGCATTCCCGAAAGCTGACGCTTAGGCTTGATGCGGCCTGAGCACGCCGCCACCGTCGGCTATGCGGGACGAAGCAGTCACTCCGCCCCGTCCCACTCCCACTCCCATTACCACGGCGATCTTCCGTCCGGCTCTACAAAGCCACCGCTGCTTTTAGCGTTCAGCGCATATTCCGCCGGAAGCCTCGCGCCTTCTTCGGGGGTCATCGTGCCATAGCCGGTCAGGTCGGTTTTCACGAAACCGGGGCTGATCGAGTTCACTTTGATCTTCGTGCCCCGCAACTCTTCATGCAGCTGGATCGTCAACATGTTCAGTGCCGCCTTCGAGGCGTTGTAACCGATGAACTGCTGTGAATAGTAGGGCGAGGTGGGATCGGCGTTCATCGTCAGCGACCCAAGCGCGCTCGATAGGTTCACGATCCGCGCTTCAGGCGCGGCGCGCAGCAACGGGAGTGTTGATTTCCACCCAGAACTGAGCCGGGTAAGCGCATAATTTCCACTGAGAAGTGAGCCATGTGAACCT
>NZ_VDDD01000269.1 GCF_006151785.1 Paracoccus marcusii | reverse complement strand
GCCACCCCAGCTGTAGCGCCAAGACCCGAAATGCACTAAGACTGAAACCGGACCACCCGATAGGGGCAGGCCAGCCTCGGCAGCCGTGAAGCTGCGCGTCCGGGCGATGACCGCGAAGGCCGCCAGATCGTTGAGGTTTTGCCGCAGCATCTGTGAAGAATACTCACAGGCTCATGCCGCGGAAAGCGGCTAATGCGGCGCGCCGCGCGGCTATACGGTCACGGCATCACCGCACCGAGGAGCATGATGCATGCAAATGACAGATTACCGCAGCTTTGGCCAATCGGGGCTGATCGTCAGCCCGCTTTCGCTTGGCACCATGACCTTTGGCGCGGGCCGGTGGGGCAGCGATCTGGTCGAAGCGCGGGGCATTTTCGACGCCTATGTGGCAACCGGCGGCAACGTCATCGACACAGCCGACGTCTATAGCGGCGGCGAAAGTGAGCGGATGCTGGGCCTAATCGTGAGGGACAGCGGGCTGCGCGACCGGCTAGTGCTGTCCACCAAATCCGGCTTCGCCCGATCGCAAGGCCATCCGCTGCATGGCGGGAACGGCGCGATCAACATCCGTCTTGGGATCGAGGGCTCGCTGCGCCGGCTCGGGACCGACCGGATCGACATTTACTGGATGCATGTCTGGGACCGAACGACCCCGCCGGAAGAGGTGTTGCGGACGCTGGCCGCTGCAGTGGCGCGTGGTGAGATCCTCTATTACGGCTTCTCGAACACGCCTGCCTGGTATGTCGCCAAAATCGCCACGCTGGCCGCAGCACAAGGTCTGCCGGGGCCTATCGGGCTGCAGAACGCTTGGTCGCTGATCGAGCGCGGGGTCGAGCTGGACCTGGCGCCGATGGCCGCGCATTTCGGCCTCGGAATCATGCCTTGGAGCCCGCTGGCCGGCGGCCTGCTGACCGGCAAAT
>NZ_VDDD01000268.1 GCF_006151785.1 Paracoccus marcusii | reverse complement strand
CGGCGCGACGCGTAGGTCGGCGGGGCGCGCGAACAGCTGCGCCGGGCCGTCGCGCAGCGCGACCTGCGGCAGCGCGGACAGATCCAGCCCCGGCCCCTTCGCGCGGCCCCCCGTGACGGTGACGGGCAGCTGGACCGTAGCTCCCATAAAGCACGCGACGAAGGGGGTGGCCGGGGCGTCGTGGATGGCGTCGGCATGGCCGATCTGCTCGATCCGGCCCTCGCCCATGACCACCACGCGGTCGGCCAGCTCGAAGGCCTCCTCCTGGTCGTGGGTCACGAAGATGGTCGTCGATCCGGTCGCCTCGTGCACGCCGCGCAGCCAGCGGCGCAGGTCGCGACGGATCGCGGCGTCCAGCGCGCCGAAGGGCTCGTCCAGAAGCAGCACCCGCGGCTTGATCGCCAGCGCGCGGCCAAGCGCCACCCGCTGACGCTGACCGCCCGACAGCTGCCCCGGAAAGCGGTCGGCCAGGTGGTCGATCTGCAGAAACGCCATCAGCTCGTCCGCGCGGGCGGCGATCTGGGCGCGGGTCGGGCGCTGACCGCGCGGCAGGACGGACAGGCCAAAGCCGATATTGTCGCGCACCGTCATGTGGGGGAACAGGGCGTAATGCTGAAAGACGAAGCCGATGCGTCTGTCGCGGGCGGCCAGCGCCAGCCAGTCCTGCCCCTCGACCCGCAGCTGCCCGGCATCGGGCCATTCCAGCCCGGCGATGATCTTCAGAAGCGTGGTCTTGCCCGACCCGGACGGGCCCAGCAGGGCCAGAAGCTCTCCGGGTTCGACCGACAGATCGATGCCGCGCAGGACATCGGTCCGGTCGAACCGCTTGGTCAGTCCTGCAATCTCGATCGACATCGGCGCACCCCCTGGCTGTCCCTGCCAGCTAGGCCGCGGCGGGGCACCGGGCAAGGGGCCGCGGCCCCGCCCGCGGGGCACCGATGCGGGCCGCCGTTCCGCCCGGTGCG
>NZ_VDDD01000267.1 GCF_006151785.1 Paracoccus marcusii | reverse complement strand
TGCTGCTGCGCTGGCTTCTGCCGCCGGTGGTCCGGCCCCGCGCGGCGCTGGACGTGCCCGACCACCTGTTGCCCCATGCCACGCCTGGTAGCCTGCCGCCGCTGCACCGCGCCCCGTGGCTGGCGGCCGCGGCCTGGGTGCTGCTTGTCGTCGCCCTGGCGGGGCCGCAGGTGGAACGCCAGGCCCAGGTGGTTCCCGCCAGCGGGCGGGACATCGTCCTAGCACTGGATCTGTCGGGCAGCATGGAACAGGCCGATTTCACCCTGGACGGTCAGCCCGTCAGCCGCCTGGACGCGGTCAAGCGCACCGCCCGCGCCTTTGTGCAAAGCCGGACGGGCGACCGGATCGGCCTGGTGATCTTCGGCGGACGCGCCTATGTCGCGGCGCCGCTGACCTTCGATCTGAACGCCGTCGTGCAGGCCATCGACGAGGCGCAGATCGGGGTGTCCGGCCGCGGCACGGCCATCGCCGACGGCCTGGGTCTGGCGATCCGCAGGCTGCAGGGCAGCACGTCGCCCGGCCGGGTCGTGGTTCTGCTGTCGGACGGGGTCGACACCTCGGGCAGCGTGCAGGCGGTGGACGCGGCGCGCCTGGCGGCGTCGCACGGGCTGCGCATCCACACCATCGCCCTGGGCCCCGAGGACCTGGAGACCCGCCCCACCGCCCGCGACGCCGTCGACGTGGCGACCCTGCGCGCGGTGGCCGAAACCGCGGGGGGCGCGCTGTTTCGCGTGCGCGACACCGCTGACTTGACCGCGATGGCGCAGGCGCTGGACCGGCTGGAGCCTAGCCCGGGCGAACGGCCGCCGCTGCGCTATTGGCGGTCGCTGTGGATCTGGCCCGCGATGCTGTGCGCCGCCTGCCTGATGCTGGCCGCGATCCGGAGGCGGGAATGACCGGCGCGCTGCTGCTGCGGCCGTGGTGGCTGGCGGGTCTGGTGCCGCTTCTGGCGCTTGCGTGGTGGCTGGACCGTCGCGGGCCGTCCGCTGGCGGGGGGGAACAGGGCATGCC
>NZ_VDDD01000266.1 GCF_006151785.1 Paracoccus marcusii | reverse complement strand
CTTCGAGGCCGACCGAGGCGGCAGCCTCCAGAAGGCTCGTCTCCATCCGCCACAGTGCAGCCAGGGCGGGGTCAGCCAGGAGAATGCCCTCAACCCTCGCTGCGTGGGTCTCGGCACTCAGAAGAAGCGATCCGGCATCCATCTGATAACCCATGATTATACTGCCAATAGTTTAGTATATTGCCACCATTCTGCAGTTGCCTAGTAGTTTTAGATATGGACTGAAATCTCCTATATCGCGCCACTCAGGCAGATGAGATCCCGAAGGCCTTGGAATACGGCCGAGAGAGCGCACGAAGGCGCGCATTTCCGTCCCCTGCTGGACGCAGTGGCTCTGCGCATCCGTACGGCAGACGCAGATATCGGCAGTGCATATGTTTACAAACGGTCGTTTACTGACGTCTACATGTTATGAAAGATGGCCCTCCATGCCGCTGATTGGCTATGCCCGCGTCTCTACGGACGATCAGACACTGCTGCCCCAGGCCCAGGCTCTAAGAGCCGCAGGTTGCTCAGTCATCCGCGAGGAGCATGGGTCCGGTGGCAATCGCGCCCGCCCCGTCCTGACGAGCGTCCTGGACGGTATCCGCAAGGGAGACACGCTGGTCGTCGTTCGGATCGACCGACTGGCTCGATCCCTCTCGCATCTGCTGGAGATCATCGAGCAGCTCGAAGCAAAGGGCGCGTACTTTCGCTCGATCGAGGATCCGATCGATACGGCATCGCCCCAAGGCAAGTTCACCCTCCAGGTGCTCGGGGCTGCGGCAGAGTTCGAGCGGGCATTGATACGCGAACGGACCAAAGCGGGACTGACCAGCGCCCGTCTCGAAGGGCGGATCGGCGGAAATCCCGGTCTGCGCGCCCGAAACCCTGAGGCGCTTCGCAAGGTACGCCTGGCGCGGCATGATGGCTATATGGAGCGTGTTGCCCAGACCGCAGGGGCCTCGCCCGGACTGAAGGACAAGGGGACAAAGGTCCCCCGTCCTGCCGTCTGCTGCTCACGCTGACGGTCC
>NZ_VDDD01000265.1 GCF_006151785.1 Paracoccus marcusii | reverse complement strand
GGGCGGCACCGGTGGAGCCCGCTCCCCGCACGCCGGTCGCCGTCGCGCCACCCAGCCCGCCTGTCGCGGCGCCGGTACCCGTGCCCGTCGCGCCATCACCGGCGCCCGTGCCGGTTCCTGTGCCTGTGCCCGTTGCGCCATCGCCGGTGCCCGTCTCACCTCCCGGTGCACCCGTATTCACGCAACCCCCTGCCACGACAGCCCCCGTGCCGTGGAATGGCATCCCCGCTGCGACACCGTCCTTCGGATCGCGGACATTGGCGCAGGCGCGGGTCGTGATCCACTATCCCGAACGTGGCGGGTTCGAGCGTTCGCAGGAAATCAGCCGCTTGCTGCGCGCCCTGGGCACCGCCGAGGTCGAGACCCGTCCCGTCCGCTACGCGGTGGACCGCCAGAGCATCCGCTATTTTCAGGACGCCGACCGCGAGGTTTCCGGGACCATCGCCGACCTCATCGGCGGGGGTGGCCGGGCGACGGTGGCAGACTTCACCTTCTTCCGCCCCACCCCGCGGGACGGCACGATCGAAATCTGGCTGCCGTGATTGGGGGCGTCTGTATTGGCGCCTCCGGAGAGCGGAATACTTTGGCGTAAAGCCAGGGCGATCGTGACTTGCCTTTCCGGGTTGGCTGGCCTTTCCACTATAAAACAGGCCATGAAATCGCCAGCGCCTAGTACTGGGCGTCTCGATTGCGCTGGCCTGCCGATCATTTAAAAGCTCAGTATACTTGCAGTTTTCCTGAACGCTCCAGTGGTGCCGAAAGCGACAAGCTCTACTCCAATATTCGCTACATGGTTGATAGATTATTTTTCGATCAACCTTTTGGAGAATATGGCTTGACCATCCATGGAGGTAAAAGAAATCAAATATGCCGTTCTATACTTCAAAGTCCGGGCAGGACTTTCCATTATGCTTATGCGCCACGGCATCAACAGATGCAACGCCGTCTGCGCTAATTACACCTAGGGTCAGGATGCATTGATTTCGCGGGAACAGCATGATTCACGGCTTTGAAAACGGAGCGGTGACATGAGC
>NZ_VDDD01000264.1 GCF_006151785.1 Paracoccus marcusii | reverse complement strand
GGCTCTGTTGCACAAATCGCGTCAGGGATTCATCTCGTGAATCCAGCGTGGTAGCTGTGATGCATGAGCAGACCCACACCTACGACTTACAGGACCAGGAACTGGCCAGCCTACAATGAAGCACTCAAGCGCCGGGGCTCGCTGACGATCTGGTTCGATCCCGAGATGAACTGGGATGCCGCGCCGACAGGCAGGCGTGGTCGCCAGCAGACCTACAGCGATGCCGCGATCCAGACCTGCCTTTCGATGAAGGTGCTGTTTGGCATGGCGCTCCGGCAGACGACCGGCTTCGTCGAGAGCCTGCTGCGACTGGTTGGCCTCGACTGGACGGTGCCCGACTTCAGCACGCTGTCTCGCCGTCAGAAGGCCTTGGCTGTCAACATCCCCTACCGCGGCTCCAAGGGCCCGTTGCACCTGCTGATTGATAGCACCGGGATCAAGGTCGAGGGAGAAGGCGAATGGCACGCCCGCAAGCATGGCGGCCCCAGACGGCGTGTGTGGCGCAAGATCCATCTCGGAATCGACGAGCAAACACTGGAGGTTCGAGCCGTCGAGATCACGGGGAGCCACATCGGTGATGCCCCGGTGCTACCCGACCTGCTCGATCAGATCCCGGCGGACGAGCAGATCGGCAGCGTCACCGCCGACGGTGCCTATGACACACGCAAATGCCACGATGCCATTGCCGACCGCGGCGCACATGCCGTCATACCGCCCCGCAAGAATGCAAAGCCGTGGAAGACCCTCACCGCCGGTGCCGCCGCGCGAAACGAAGCCCTGCGCGCCGCGAAATATCTAGGCCGCGCGCTTTGGCGACGATGGAGCGGATACCACCGACGAAGCCGTGCCGAAACGAAGATGCACTGTATGAAACTGCTGGGGCAGCGCCTCATGGCGCGGGACTTTGACCGACAGGTCGCGGAGATCCAGATCCGCATCGCCGTCATGAACGGCTACACCGCGCTCGGTATTCCTGTCACAGAAACCGCGGGATAAATCCGTCCGGGGAAAGGGGAACCTCGGACATCAGAGGCTTTGTGCAACAAAGCC
>NZ_VDDD01000263.1 GCF_006151785.1 Paracoccus marcusii | reverse complement strand
TAGAGCGTTTCTGCAAAACCCGGAATCATGGGATTTTCATAGGGGTCTGCTTGTGATTCATCCTTTCTAGGAGGATGGATCATGTCAGCACCTTTACCGAATGCGCTGCGTGCGCGGTTCAAGGCTTGTCTCGAAGAGGGTTTGAGTGGGCGAGCTGCCGCGGCGCGATTGATGCTCTCGCCTGCGACGGGGTCTCGTTGGGCCCGGGCAATTCGGCAGCACGGGGATGCAGTGCCCGCGCCGCAGGGGCGGCCACGCGGGCGCGGAAAGCTTGCGCCGCATCAGGCCTTTTTTGAAGAGCTGGTCGCCCAGGATCCGGATATCACGCTCTATGAATTGCGCGATGCGCTGGCCATGGCCGAGGGCGTGAAGGTTCATCACTCCTCGATTGCGGCTCTGCTCAAGCGGCTTGGTTTCACCTATAAAAAAAATCGTTGGTGGCCTCCGAACAGCACCGCGCCCGTGTAAAACAAGCCCGGCACGAGTGGCAGGAGCGGCGCATTCCCTTTATGCGTCGCCAGCCCGAACGGCTGGTGTTCATTGACGAAACCTCCGTGAAGACGAACCTGACCCGACTGCGAGGGCGCGCCTGCCGCGGCCAGCGGTTGCGGATGGACGCGCCTTTCGGTGGCTGGGGCACACAGACCTTCATCGCAGGCCTCACGTCGGAGGGGCTCATTGCGCCCTGGGTGATCAAAGGCGCGATGGATGGCTCCGCCTTTGCGACCTATGTCCGCGATGTCCTGACCCCGGAACTGACGCCCGGCACGGTCGTCATCCTCGACAACCTGGCCACTCATCGCAACGTCGAGGCCGCCGAAGCCATCCGTGACGCCAAGTGTTGGTTCCTGTATCTGCCGCCCTATTCACCCGACCTGAACCCCATCGAGCAGGCTTTCTCGAAGCTGAAGGCGCATCTCCGCAAAATGGGCGCACGAACCTTCGATGACCTGTTCAAAGCCCTTGGTGACATCTGCAGCATGTTCTCACCCCAGGAGTGCTGGAACTACTTCCACGCGGCAGGGTATGTATCAGGTTAATACAGAAACGCTTTA
>NZ_VDDD01000025.1 GCF_006151785.1 Paracoccus marcusii | reverse complement strand
GGATTTCTAAACTAAAAATCACCGAACGCCCGATGCCCTTTAAATTCCACCTAGTTTTCACACGGTCTGGATCATAAGTGAAAAAGGCGGTCCATCTGGGCCGCCTTTTGTTCATGATCGGCACAGCCCTACGCGTCTGGCGATTGATATCGTCGCGGGATGAGGCGCTATGAGGGGGCAGGGGTCGGCGAACATGGACCACCGGAGATGGGTGCAGCTCCGCTGATCCACATCCCGCTTCACGGGCATGCCAATGCGTCACGCGCGTTTATGATCAGCCACCGACACCGTCAGACGCGCTGCCTCACCGCGATGGTCATTTGCCCTTGGCAGCAACGGCCGCCGAGACGACATCCTTGGTGCTGGGCGCCGAAGCGTTCGTCTTGGGCTTCTGCTTCTTCGGCTTCTTCTCGTCGCGTTTGCGTTTGTCCATGCCCTTGGCCATGTTCGTCTCTCCAATAGCCGCCGGGGACCGGCGGGTGGAAACGATACGCCTTTGCAGGAAAAAGGACAGACACGTCGGCGGCATCACCGCCGTTTCGGGGTGATCAGGGCTCGAAGCCTGGCTCGTACTCGACGAAGGCGCTCATGCACAGATCGGCGCAGGGGTCCTTCGGGGCGGCGCAGGCAGACAGCGCCAGGATGGCGCAGAGGGACAGGCGAAACATGATACTGACTCCGATACTATCGAAGCCATATATAGGTCATTTGTTCAATTTGCTAACCTGTCTTTCCGGCCAGGACAGGCATCGCCCCTATCTGCCGCGTGGCGCCGCATAGACCGCCGCCCAATAGCGCGTGCGCCCATCCGCGCCAAGCGCCTGCCCGATGCCGAAGTTGCTGACCTGCGGGATCATGATGTTCGAGACATGGCCCGCAGAGGCGTTCCATTCCGTCAGCACCCGATCTAGGCCGAACGGCCCCGCGGCGATGTTTTCTGCCGTGACGGTGGGCGCATAGCCAAGCGCCTTGACCCGCTGCGACGGGCCCGAGCTGCGGCTGCCCGCATGGGTCATGCGGCCGCGTTGCGCCATGTCGCAGGCATGCCGTGCCGCGGCGCGCGCCAGCAGATCGTTCGCCTGCACCGGAGGCAGGCCGGATCGCTGCCGGAGCGCGTTGGTCGCCCGCACCCCGGCCGCCTGCTGGTCCGCCGTCGTGGCAGGGCAGGTGGCGGGACCGGGCGCCGAGGCCTGGACGTCGATCGTCGATGCCGGCCCGGTCGGGGCCGATGCACAGGCAGCCGTCAGCAGCGCCAAGGTCAGCACCCCGCAACGACCGTAGGGACCAGATGCCGACATCAGGAGCTCCCGTCATGATTGCATTATGTGCCATTTGACACGCATAAGGCATGCCCTGTCACCTGTTTTGTGCAGACCTTGGCCGAAACCGTCAGCGCGGCGGAACTTTGGCGGCAGACGGCTCCACCACCGTGCGGTCATGGGCGCAATCATGGGTCGCGGTGCCATCGGCGATCCGGCGGGCGCGTCTGTTCGCTGCGGCACCATCATGGTCGGGCACGCAGCCCATCATGCATGCGCCGCGGTCGTCCGGCTGACTGACCTTGGAGACGACCAGGATCGCGTGCTCCACCCGCCATCGGCATCGGCCAGGTGAAAGTGCTGGATGGCCGCGACGGGGACGGGCCGTCCGCCGACCTGTGCCATGCGCCATTCGACGGTGGGACCCGCATGATTGGAGGCACCGAATGTCGGCGTGCCCGGCCCGTCGGCAATGGCCATAGGTCACCGCCTTGCGGCCGTCGGTCTGGCGCAGCTGGTAAGAATATCCGGCGGTGCCGGGGCGGGACAGATCCGCCCAACTGCCCTCATCCGGTAGCGACCGGTCGATCACGCGGCAATTGCGCGCCGGTCCGTTCGTTGTTTACTGCTGGTCAGCCCGCCCAGGCAGGGTGGGCCAAGGTGATCAGGATCGCTGCGGCGCATCGTGTCATCAATCCTCTCTGGCCGTGGTTCCGGCAGGGGAACGCGCGGGGGCGGGCATGGGTCTTGGCAGGGGCGGACGCCTTGACGCAGGGGACAAGGGTCACGACTGTTGACCTGCGCGTTCCAAGAAACCATCTAGGATGACAAGACCGCCCGGTGCCATGGCCGGGGCGGGGCCCCTGACATGGATTGACGATGACGCGGTATCTGTCCTCCTCGACGCTCGCCTTTCTGGCGATCCTGGGCTTTCTGGCCTTCTGGATCGGTGGCGGCATGCTGAACCGTGAACCTCCCGCCGAGGCCGCCCCGGTCGAGGTGGCGGTTCCCCATGTCGCGGCCAGCATGTCCGTCGCCGAGGAGATCGTGCCGCGGACGGTGCTGTTCGGGAATGTCGTACCGGACCAGACGTCGATCCTGCGGGCGCGCACCGCAGGGATCGTCGAGGAGGTCGTGCGCCAGGGCCACGTCGCCGAACAGGGCGAGCAATTGGCGCTGCTGTCGGCCGACGACCGCGAAGCCGGCGTGGCGCGCGCCGAGGCGGCCGTGGGGTCGGCCGAGCGCGACTATGACGCCGCGCGGCAGTTGCGGGAACGGGGCGTGACCTCGGAGGCGGAGCTGCAGTCGCGCTTCGCACAGCTGGAATCGGCCCGGGCCGAACTGCGCGCGGCCCAGTTGGAACTGCAGAACACCCGTCTGACCGCCCCGATCAGCGGCACCGTCAGCAACGTCATGGCCGAACTGGGCAGCTTCGTGGATGCCGGCGGAGAGGTCCTTGAGATCGTGCGCAACGATCCCCTGATCGCCCAGATCGAGGTCCGCCAGTCCGAGATCACCTCGGTCGCGCTTGGCCAGTCCGCACAGGTCGTGTTCCAGGGCGGCCGCGAGGCCGAGGGCCGCGTGCGCTTCATCGCGCCGGTCGCCACGGCCGAGACGCGCACCTTCCGCGTCGAGGTCGAGGTTCCGAACCCCGACAATGCCGTGCCCGCAGGCCTCAGCGCGCAGATATCGCTGGCGATGGACGCGGTGCGCGCGCATCGGCTGTCGCCGGCGCTGATCCGGCTGGATGACGCCGGGCGGATCGGCGTGTTCGTTGTGGCCGAAGACGGCCAGACCCTGCGTTTCGCGCCGGTCCAGATCGTGCAGGCCCGCGCCGAGGCGATCTGGGTCACCGGGCTGGAGGACCGCGCGCGGGTCGTCACCATTTCTCAAGGCGCGCTGAGCGACGGGCAGCAGGCCCGCGTCAGCGACACGCCCGAACCCTATCGCGACGTCGTGGGCGACGGGGCGACCGATGCGGCGGCGCTGCTGGGCACGGCCCAGGCATCTGACGCCGTGGCCGGCCCATGAACGGGATCATCGCGGCGGGCTTTTCCCGCGCCCGCACGGTGATGATGGTGATGGTGGGCCTGCTGCTGGCGGGCTTTACGGCCTATGTCACCATCCCCAAGGAATCGATGCCCGAGGTCGACATCCCGATCTTCATCGTGAACGTCACCTATAGCGGCGTCAGCGCCGAGGATGCCGCCACCCTGCTGGCCGAACCGATCGAGCGGCAGGTGAACGCGCTGGAGGGGCTGCGGCGGATGGAGACCGTGGCCAGCGAGGGTTTCGCCTCGGTCACGCTGGAGTTCCGCCCCGGCTTCGATCAGGCACAGGCGTTGCAGTCGGTCAAGGATGCCGTCGACGACGCGGGCCCGGACATTCCGCCCGAGGCCGACGGCCCCTTCGTGCGCGAGATCGACATGGCGCTGTTCCCGATCCTGACGGTGGCGCTGTCCGGCCCCGTCCCGGAACGCGAGCTGATCCGCCTTGGCCGCGCGTTGAGCGACGAGATCGAGACCGTCAGCGGCGTCCTGCAGGCCGACCTGACCGGAGAGCGCGAGGACCAGCTGGAGATCCTGATCGATCCGCTGGCGCTGGAGACCTATGGCATCTCTCCGGGGCAGCTGTCGCAGGCGATCCAAGCCAACAACCAGCTGATCGCGGCGGGCTCCTTCGATACCGGGGCGGGCCGCATCGGGGTGTCGATCCCCGGCACTGTCGTCCGCCTGGATGAAATCATGTCGATCCCGGTGCTGGTCGACGGGGCCACCGTGCTGCGCGTCCAGGACGTGGCCGAGGTGCGTCAGACCTTTAAAGACCCGGTCAGCTTTGCCCGCATCGACGGACAGCCCGCCCTGGCCATCGACGTGCGCAAGACGGTGGGCGCGAACGTGATCAACACCGTCGCCGCGGTCCGCGACGTGGTGGCGCAGACCCGCGCCGACTGGCCCGAACAGGTTGGCGTCGTCTTCATGAACGACCAGTCCAAGGAGATGCGCACCCTTCTGTCGGACCTGCAGAACAACGTGATCGCGGCGGTGGTGTTGGTGATGCTGGTCACCGTGCTGTTTCTGGGCTTGCGTGCATCGCTGCTGGTGGCGGTGGCCATCCCAGGATCGTTCCTGGGCGGCATCCTGATCATCTGGGCGCTTGGTTTCACGCTGAACGTGATCGTGCTGTTCGCGCTGATCCTGGTGGTCGGCATGCTGGTCGACGGCGCCATCGTGGTGGTCGAGATGGGCGAACGCCTGATCGCCAAGGGTCATGGCAAGGCCGAGGCCTACCTGCTGGCGGCGCAGCGGATGGCATGGCCGATCACCTCGTCCACCGCGACCACGCTGGCGGTGTTCTTTCCGCTGCTGTTCTGGCCGGGGCTGGCCGGACAGTTCATGTTCTATCTGCCCGCCACAATGATCGCCACGCTGCTGATGTCGCTGCTGATGGCGCTGGTCTTCGTGCCGGTGACGGGCAGCGTCGTGGGCGGGGGGCAGGCGCTGCCGCCCGAACCAGATGCCGACGACACGTCGGGCGCGATGGCGCGCCTGTCGATCTGGACCATCGCACGGCCCGGCGCCACGTTGGGGCTGTCGATCCTGACGGTGCTGGTGATCCTCTATGCCTATTCGCACCTGAACCGCGGGGTCGAGTTCTTTCCCGAGACCGACGCCGAGCGCGCGCAGGTCCAGATCACCGCGAACGGCAACCTCTCCGTCCAGGAGAGCGACCGATTGGTGCGCCTGATCGAGGAACAGGTCCTGGGTTTCGAGGGCATCGAGCGCGTCTATTCCCGCACCATCGGCAGCGTCGAGGAGCGTGTCCGCTCCAGCCTCTCCAGCGACGTGATCGGCCAGATTCAGGTCGAGTTCACCGACTGGCGCACCCGCGCCCCCTCGACCGAGGTGATCGACCAGCTGCGCGCCGCCACGGCGGAGGTGCCGGGCCTGGGCATCCAGATCGAGGCCGCGGCATCCGGGCCCGGTGCGTCCCGCCCGGTCCAGATCGAGATATCGGCCTCCAATCGCCCGGCACTGCAGCAGGCGTCGGCCAAGATCGAACAGCTGATGCAGGCACAGGGCCGCTTCGTTGACATCGCCAACGACACGCCCCGACCCAACCCCGAGATCCGGCTGGTCGTCGACCGAGAGGAATCGGCGCGCTTCGGCATCGACATGAACACCATCGGCACCGCGGTCCAGCTGCTGACGACGGGGGTGAACTTAGGCACCTACCTTCCCGATTTCGCCGATGACGAGGTCGACATCGCCCTGCGCTATCCGTCAGATCAGCGCAATCTGGAGAACCTGTCGTCATTGCGTGTCGCCGGTCCGTCCGGCGCGCAGGTGCCCATTTCCAACATGGTGCAGATGATCCCGGCGCCTGCACCCTCTGCCATCACCCGCATCGCCGCGAGAGAAACCCAGACCCTGACCGCGGACCTGGCCCCGGGCGCCACGCTGCAGGCCGAGTTGGCGCTCATCCAAGCCAGCATCGACCAGGCCGATCTGCCCGACGACGTCGAGGTCACGTTCGGAGGAGAGATCGAGGACCAACAGGAGGCGATGACCTTCCTGATGGGGGCGTTCGTCGCGGCGATCTTCCTGATGTTCACCATCCTGCTGATCCAGATGAACAGCTTTTATCAGGCGCTGCTGGTGCTGACGGCGATCGTGTTCTCTATCTCGGGAGTGTTCCTTGGGCTGATGATCCGGCAGGAAGCATTCTCGATCGTGATGAGCGGCATCGGCATCATGGCCCTGGCGGGCGTCGTGGTGAACAACAACATCGTGCTGATCGACGCCTATAACGAATATCGCGGGGCCGGCGACGATCCGGACCGCGCGGCGCGGCGTGCGGCGTCGGAACGGGTGCGTCCGGTGCTGTTGACGGCCGGCACGACGGTCATCGGCCTGGTGCCGATGGTGCTGGGCATGACCATCGATTTCACCGGCCGCGACCTGTTCCTGGGCGCGCCTTCGGGCCAGTTCTGGATCCAGCTGTCGACGGGGATCGCAGGGGGGCTGGTGGTGGCGACTGCGGTCACGCTGATCCTGACGCCGACGCTACTGGCATGGGACGGACGCAGGCGCGTCCGCAGGCAGGCGCGACGCGCGGCGGCGCAGCCCGCGGAATAAGGCGGGCCGCCCGATGGGGCGGCCCGCCCGTCGTTCAGTCGAAGGCGCGGTCGGTGATGGTCGACACCCACGCCCCTTCGGGGGCGGCCTGGATCACCGGGTCGGACCCGCCCGACAGCAGGATATCGACGGTGCGCTGGTAATCGGCCTCGGCCAGGGTGCCGTCCGAACCTTCCAGGAGCTTGGCGATCTCGGTCATCATGCGGGTCTGATGCTCCAGGGTCTGGGCGCCGGTCTCGTCGTTGTCCAGGACGATCTGGGCGGCCTCCTCGGGGTTCTCGGCCGCGTATTGCCAGCCGCGCATGCTGGCGCGGACAAAGCCCACCAGGTCGGTCACCTTCTCGCTGTCCTCCAGCGTCTCCTCCAGCACGTAGAGGCCGTCCTCAAGGGTGGCCACGCCCTGGTCCTCGTACTTGAAGGTCACCAGGTCGTCCTCGGCGATGCCGGCGTCGATCACCTGCCAGTACTCGTTGTAGGTCATCGTGCTGATGCAGGCCGCCTGTTTCTGCAGCAGGGGATCGACATTGAAGCCCTGCTTCAGCACGGTCACACCCTCGGGGCCGCCCTCGGTCGACAGGCCAAGTGTGTTCATCCAGGACAGGAACGGATATTCGTTGCCCGCGAACCAGACGCCCAGAGTCTTGCCCGCGAAATCGGTCGCCGGATCGCTGATGCCGCTTTCCTTCAGACAGGTCAGCATCATGCCCGACGCCTTGAAGGGCTGGGCGATGTTGACCATCGGCAGGCCCTTTTCGCGCGCGGCCAGCGCCGCAGGCATCCATTCGACGATAACGTCCGCGCCGCCGCCGGCCAGGAGCTGGGTCGGGGCGATGTCGGGACCGCCCGGCAGGATGGTCAGGTTGACGCCCTCTTCCTCGTAGAAACCCTTTTCCTGCGCGACGTAATAGCCCGCGAACTGGGCCTGCGTGACCCATTTCAGCTGCAGCGTCAGATCGCCCGCCTGCGCCCCTCCGGCCATCAGCGCAAGGGCCGCGGCCCCGGTCATCAGTCGTGTCATTTCCCGTCTCTCCTGTTGGTGGGATCCGTCCCGGATGGGGATGCGGCCCCGGTTAGTTGCGCTGCGACGGGTGCCAGAACGTCACCTTCTTCTCGATCAGCGCAACGATGCCATAGAACAGCGTTCCCGCCAGCGCCGCCACGACAATTTCGGCCCAGACCAGCGGCAGGTCCAGACGCCCCACCGCGGTCGAGATACGGAAACCCATGCCGCGCGTCGGGCTGCCGAAGAATTCGGCAACGATCGCCCCGATCAGAGCCAGCGTGGTGGTGATCTTCAACCCGTTGAACAGAAAGGGCATCGCGGCGGGCAGGCGCAGCTTCCACAGCGCCGCGCCATAGGGGGCGGCCCAGCTGGCCATCAGGTCGCGCTGCATCGCATCGGTGGCGCGCAGGCCCGCGACCATGTTCACCAGAATCGGGAAGAAGACCATCACCACCACGACCGCGGCCTTGGACTGCCAGTCGAAGCCGAACCACATCACCAGGATCGGGGCGATGCCGACGATGGGCAGGGCGGCGACGAAATTGCCGATGGGCAGCAGCCCGCGCTGCAGGAAGGGGCTGCGGTCGATGGCGATGGCGGTCAGGACCGCCGCCGCCGCACCGATCAGCCAGCCGGTCAGCGCCCCCTTGAGGATCGTCTGGACGAAGTCGGTCCATAGAATGCCGGTATTGGCCGCGAAACTGGCCGCGATCTGGCTGGGTGCGGGCAGGATCACGGTCGGGATCGCATAGGCGCGGACCGCCATCTCCCACAGCAGGATGATCGTGCCGCCAAAGATGATCGGCACGACGGCGCGCGTGGCGGGCGTGTCGAACCCGGCCAGCCACGCGTTGAACAGCCACGCGATCAGCCATACCGCCACCAGCGGCGCGGCCGTCGGCGCCAGCCAATGCGCGGCGACCAAGGCGACGATGCCCCCCGCGACCACCTGGATGTTCTGCAGGAACCAATAGGTCCGACCAAGGCGCAGCTCTGTCATCGTGCCAACCCCATGCGGCTGAGGGTGCGTCGCTCCAGCCATCCGACGATGGCCACAAGGCCCGCGGCCAGCAGGGCCGCGACGAACAGCGCCGACCAGATCTGGACGGTCTGGCCGTAATAGCTGCCTGACAGCAGGCGCGCGCCAAGCCCTGCGGTCGCTCCGGCGGGCAGTTCGCCCACGATGGTTCCGACCAGCGCCGCGGCGATCGCGACCTTGAGGCTGGCGAACAGGTAGGGCAGCGAAGACGGCAGCCGCAGCCGCCAGAAGACCTGGGCGTTGCTGGCGCTCCAGCTGCGCATCTGGTCCAGCTGCATCGCATCGGGGGTGCGCAGGCCTTTGACCATGCCGACCAGCACCGGAAAGAACGACAGCCATGCGGCGATGATCGCCTTGGGCAAAAGACCCGTGACACCCATGCTGGACAGGACCACGATGACCATCGGCGCGATGGCCAGGATCGGAACGGTCTGGCTGGCCACGGCCCAGGGCATGACCGACTGGTCTATGCTGCGGCTGTGGACGATGCCGACCGCCAGCAGGATGCCCGCGCCGGTGCCGATGGCAAAGCCCGCCAGCGTCGCGGACAGGGTCACCCAAGCATGCCAGACCAGGCTGCGGCGCGAGGTGATGGCCTGACCGGCCAGCCCCTCCCACAGGCCGACGGCCACCTGGTGGGGGGCGGGCAGCACGGGGCGTTCCTGCACCAGGGTGCGCGCGACAAGGTCGGGCAAGGTCAGCGTCACCTCGGCCCGGGCGGCCTGGTCACGCTCCCATTGGGCGTTCATGCGGATCGCGGCCAGGTACCAGACGGCGACGATGGCCAGCAGCACCGTCATCACGGGCACAAGCCGCCCCCTAGTCATGGCTGTGCCCGTCGCGCAGCCCCTCCCGGACCTCATGGGCCAGGGCGATGAATTCGGGCGTGTCGCGGATGTCCAGCGGACGGTCCGGGGGCAGGGTGCTTTCGATCACGCGGGTGATGCGGCCCGGACGCGGCGACATGACGACGATCTTGGTCGACAGATAGACCGCCTCGGGAATCGAATGCGTGACAAAGCCGATGGTCTTGCCGGTCTTGCGCCACAGGGCCAGCAGCGCCTCGTTCAGCCGGTCGCGCACGATCTCGTCCAATGCGCCAAAGGGTTCGTCCATCAGCAGGATGTCGGCGTCGAAGGCCAGCGCACGTGCGATGCTGGCGCGCTGCTGCATGCCGCCCGACAGCTGCCACGGAAACTTGCCGCCAAAGCCCGACAGTTCGACCAGGTCCATGACCCGGGCGATGCGTTCCGCGCGATCAGCTTTTGAAAACCCCATGATCTCCAGCGGCAGAGAGATGTTCCCCGCGATCGTCCGCCACGGGTAAAGCCCCGGCGCCTGGAACACGTACCCATAGGCACGCGCCCGTCGGGCCGCGTCCGGCTCCATCCCGTTGACGCGCAGGGTGCCGTCGGTGGGCGTCTCCAGCGCGGCGATGCTGCGCAGGAACGTGGTCTTGCCGCATCCCGACGGCCCGATGAAGCTGACGAATTCGCCGGGTGCGATGGACAGGTCCACGTCCTTGAGGGCGTGCACCGGCCCGTCGGCGGTCTGGAAGGTCAGGCTGACGCCGCTTGCCTCGATGACGGTCAAGTCACACCCCGCTTGCGGGAATGCCGCCGCGCTGGACCGGGCGCGGCGCGGTCAGGTCCTTCCAGGCGGACAGCGCGCGGTTTACCTGACCGCGCGGCTCGCGGGCCACGAATTCGCCGTGCCCCTCGCGGCTGTCGACCTTGCCCTCGGTCACGGCAACGACGCCGCGGGTCAGGGTGAACCGCGGCAGGCCCTTGACGGTCTGCCCCTCGAACACGTTGTAATCAATCGCGGATTGCTGGGCGCAGGCGGTGATCTTCTTGGTCGCCTCGGGGTCCCAGACCACCAGGTCCGCGTCGCTGCCGACCAGGACCGCGCCCTTTTTCGGGTACATCCCCAGGATCTTGGCGATGTTGGTCGAGGTGACGGCCACGAACTCGTTCGGCGTCAGCCGCCCCGTGCCGACCCCATGCGTCCACAGCATCGGCATCCGATCCTCAAGACCCCCGGTGCCGTTCGGGATCCTGGTGAAATCGCCGATGCCGGTACGTTTCTGATCGGTTGTGAAGGCGCAATGGTCGGTCGCCACGACCGACAGGCTGCCCGACTGCAGACCGGCCCACAGGCTGTCCTGATGCTGCTTGTTGCGGAACGGCGGCGACATGACCCGGCGTGCGGCATGATCCCAATCCGCGTTGAAATACTCGGATTCGTCCAGCGTCAGGTGCTGGATCAGCGGCTCGCCCCAGACCCGCTTGCCTTGGGCGCGCGCCCGGCGGATCGCCTCATGGCTGTCCTCGCAGCTGACATGGACCACGTACAGCGGCACGCCTGCCATGTCGGCCACCATGATCGCGCGGTTCGTGGCCTCGCCCTCGACCTGGGGCGGGCGGGAATAGGCGTGGGCCTCCGGGCCGGTGTTCCCCTCGGCGAGCAGACGCGCCGACAGCTCGGCTACCACGTCGCCGTTCTCGGCATGGACCATCGCCACGCCGCCCAGATCTCCAACCCGGCGGAACGACGCGAACAACTCGTCGTCATTCACCATCAGCGCGCCCTTGTAGGCCATGAAATGCTTGAAGCTGGTGATGCCGCGGTCCACGACCGCCTGCATCTCGTCGAACACCTGCTGGCCCCACCACGTGACCGCCATGTGATAGCTGTAATCGCAATGCGCGCGCCCGGACTTGTTGTCCCACATCTGCAGCGCATCCAGCAGTCCTTGGCCCGGCGACGGCAGCGCGAAATCCACGACCATCGTCGTGCCTCCCGCCAGTGCCGCCCGCGTCCCGCTCTCGAAATCGTCGGCCGAATAGGTGCCCATGAAGGGCATCTCCAGATGCGTGTGCGGGTCGATCCCGCCCGGCATGACCAGGCAGCCGCCCGCGTCCAGGACGGTGTCACCGACCAGCCCCTGACCGATCGCGGCAATACGCCCCCCCTCGATCAGCACGTCGGCCTGATAGCTCAGATCCGCCGTGACGATGGTTCCGCCCCTGATGACCGTGCTCATGGCATCCCTCTTCTTCTTTGTCCAAATACCCTGGGGGTCCGGGGGTGAAACCCCCGGCCGCTGTCCGCGTCAGCGGACGATCTCGGCGGCGTCCAGCACCGCGTGCAGCAGCACGTCGCATCCCGCACGCGCCCAGTCCGGCGTGATCGCCTCGGCCTCGTTGTGGCTCAGCCCGCCTTCGCAGGGGCACATGATCATCACTGTCGGCGCAACCTTGGCGATCCAGCAGGCGTCATGCCCCGCGCCCGACACGATATCCATGTGGCTATATCCCAGCTTCTCGGCCGCGCCGCGCACCTTGCCGACCAGGTCGGGATCAAAGGTCACCGGGTCGAAATGCCCGACCGGCTCGATCTCGATCCCCAGCCCCAGTTCCGCGGCAATTTCAGCAGCCTCCGCTTCCAACCTCGACCGCATCGACGTCAGCTTCTCCAGATCGGGCGACCGGAAATCAATGCAGAACACCGCCTTTCCCGGAATGACATTGCGGCTGTTCGGGAAAAGGTTGGCTTGGCCGACGGCACCGACCGCATCCGGCTGGTGGTCCATCGCGATGCAATGCACCGCCTCTATGATCCGCGCCATGCCAAGGCCCGCATTCACGCGCATCGCCATGGGCGTGCTGCCCGTATGGGCGTCCTTACCGGTCAGCGTCACCTGCAGCCACCACAGTCCCTGGCCATGGGTGACCACGCCGATCTGCTTGCCCTCTGCCTCAAGGATCGGGCCCTGTTCGATATGCAGTTCGAACATCGCGTGGATCTTGCGGTCGCCCGGCGCTTCGGTTCCGCGCCAGCCGATCCTGTCCAACTCGTCGCCGAAACGCTTGCCATCGGCATCCTGCCGGCTGTTGGCGTAATCCTCTGTCAAGACGCCCGCAAAGACGCCCGACGCCAACATGGCGGGCGCGAAACGCGCGCCTTCCTCGTTGGTCCAGTTCGTCACCACGATGGGGCGGCGCGTGCGGATGCCCAGGTCCCGGATCGACCGGATGACCTCCAGCCCGGCAAGGACGCCCAGTACCCCGTCATAACGCCCGCCGGTCGGCTGCGTGTCCAGGTGGCTGCCGATATAGACGGGGTCCAGATCGGGCTCGACCCCCTCATGGCGCATGAACATGCTGCCCATCCGGTCGACGCCCATCGTCATGCCGGCTTCTTCGCACCAGCGCTGGAAGAGGCTACGTCCCTCGGCATCGGCATCGGTCAGGGTCTGGCGGTTGCAACCCCCCGCGATGCCGGGGCCGATCTGGGCCATCTGGTCCAGACTGTCCCACAGCCTGTCGCCATCGACGGTCATGTTCGCAGCCGTCATCACGCCACTTGCGTCGCTCATTCGCAGTCCTTCCTGTCGGGCCGCCCCATTCTGTCGCGGGGTCGGCTGGATGGGTTTGGCCGCTTACGCGGCGGTCTTCAGCACCTCGCCAAGCGTGCCGATCAGATGATCGATCTGCGCCTCGCTGATGATCAGGGGCGGCGACATGGCGATGATGTCGCCCGTCACGCGGATCAGGATGCCGGCCTCGAACGCGCGCACGAAGATGTCGAAGGCGCGCTTGCCCGGCTGACCCTCGATCGGCGCCAGTTCCACGGCGCCGATCAGGCCCATGTTGCGGATGTCGATCACGTTCGGATGGTCCCGCAGCCCGTGGATCGCCTCTTGCCAATAGGTTTCCAGCGACGCGGCGCGCGTCAACAGACCTTCTTCGGCATAGGTGTCCAGCGTGGCGATGGCCGCCGCACAGCTGATCGGGTTCCCGGAATAGGTATAGCCGTGGAACAGTTCGATGATGTGCTCAGGGCCCTGCATGAACGCGTCATAGATCTCCGCGGTGGCCAAGACCGCGCCCATCGGGATCACGCCGTTGGTCAGGCCCTTGGCGCAGGTGATCATGTCGGGGACAACGCCGAAATGCTGGGCCGCGAAGGGGCTGCCCAGGCGCCCGAAACCGGTGATCACCTCGTCGAAGATCAGCAGGATGCCGTGCTTTTTCGTGATCGCGCGCAGCTTTTCCAGATAGCCCTTGGGCGGCATCAGGACGCCGGTCGAACCGGCCATCGGTTCGACGATGACGGCGGCGATCGTCTCGGCCCCGTGCAGGGCCACGATGCGCTCCAGCTCGTCGGCCAGGTTGGCGCCGTGTTCCGGCTGCCCCTTGGTGAAGACGTTCTCGGGCAGATGGGTGTGGGGCATGTGGTCGACGCCCGCCAGCAAGGTGCCGAAATGGCGGCGGTTGTTCACGATGCCCCCGACCGAGATTCCGCCGAAGCCCACGCCGTGATAGCCCCGCTCGCGCCCGATCAGCCGCGTGCGGGCCGCGTCGCCCCGCGCCCGGTGATAGGCCAGCGCGATCTTCAGCGCGGTATCGACGGCCTCGCTGCCCGAATTTGTGTAGAAGACATGGTCCATCCCGTCGGGCGCGATGTCCACGATGCGGTTGGCCAGCTCGAACGCCAGCGGATGGCCCATCTGGAAGGCGGGGGCATAATCCAGCTCTCCGACCTGGGCCTGCACGGCCTCGGTGATCCTGGGGCGGCAGTGGCCGGCGTTGCAGCACCACAGGCCTGCCGTCCCGTCCAGGATCTGGCGACCGTCTGCGGCCGTGTAATGCATGTCCTTGGACGCAACCAACATCCGCGGCGCCGACTTGAACTGACGGTTCGCGGTATAGGGCATCCAGAAGGCGCGCAGGTCATTCGGGGCGGGCTTGCGGTCAAGCGGCATTGGCATCGTCCTCACGGATTATTGACCAAACGGTCAGGATCAGGCTAGCACGGGGCAGGGGGCAGTCAAGCGTCCTGACAAGCCGGATGACAATTCCGACCGATCTGCCCAAAATCGGATCATGCCAGAGCCGGAGCTTCGATGACAGAGACCTGCATGCCCCAGATGACCCGGATTCAGCAGAAAAACAGGGAGCTGATCCTGAACGGGGCGTTGGAGGCGTTTTCGGCCAACGGACTGCGCGGTGCGACCATCGACCAGATCGCGCGGGCGGCGGGCCTGTCCAAGCCGAACGTGCTGTACTATTTCGGCTCCAAGGACGAAATCCACAAGGCGCTGCTGACGACCCTGCTGGAGATGTGGCTGGCGCCGATGCGCCAGATCGACGCCGACGGAGAGCCGCTGGCCGAGGTGCTGCGCTATGTGCAGGCCAAGCTGTCGATGTCGCAGGACTATCCCCGCGAAAGCCGCCTGTTCGCCCATGAGATCCTGCAGGGCGCGCCGCATCTGACCGAAATCCTGGGCGGCGATCTGCGACAAATCGTCGACCGGACGGTCGCGGTTCTGGAAGGCTGGATGGACCAAGGTCTGCTGGCGCGGGTCGAGCCGCGCCACCTGATCTTCTCGATCTGGTCAATGACCCAGCACTATGCCGATTTCGAGACGCAGGTCCGCGCCGTCTTGGGAGACGGCCGCGACCCCGTGGCCGAGGGCGCGGCATTCCTGGACGATCTGTACCGAAAGCTGCTGACGCCCTAGCTGGGCTTGTCCAGCATTTCGGCCGCCGTCAGGATCAGCGACAGGTTCTCATGCGCTGCGGCGATGAAATCCTCGCGCGCGCCCGACACCCAATCCTTGGTCGCGGCGTTCGTCGCGGCGATGATCGCGGCGGCCAGGATCTCGATCACGCGTTCGTCCGACCCGGGCATCCGCCGATGCAGCAGCGTACGCATCTGCGCACGGCGCGCCAACATGGCGCTGTTGCGCAGCGCCTCCAGCTTGGGGTCCTTGTCGGAAAGGGCCAGCATCGCGCCGATCAGCTCGCGTTCGTTCAGATATCGGGCCAGATGCGCCTCGATCAGCAGGCCCAGATCCTCGATCAGGCGACCCTTGCCCGCGATGAAGATCTCGGACGCCTCCGGCGGATAGTCGGGCGGCGGACCCATCAGGGCCGCCTCCTTGTAGGGGTAGTAGTTGAAGAAGGTCCGCGTGCTGATGCCCGCATGTCGGGCGATCGCCTCGGTCGTGACATTGGGAAGACCGTCGTGGACGGCCAGTTCGATGGCTGCGGCCTGAATTTTCTTGGCGGTTTTGAAACGGCGCGTCTCGAGGGGGCTCATGCAGGTCCGATCTTGTCTTGTTGTTCCGGCCAGCGTCGCAAGCCAGCGTTGCGGCGGCAAGCCCGAAAAATGCGGAAAACGCCGTCTGCGGGTGGCAGAGGGCGTTTGCGCCTTGCGAAAAGGTCGTCTGAAATCAGCTGCCCCAGGTGCGGACGGGACCGCAATCCATGTGCACGAAGTTCGACCGGCTGTAGCGTCCAACGCCACCGGCGCGGCAGGCTACGGCAGCCTGGTACATCTGCCCGACCGAGCGCGACTTCAACCGCAGGTCGGCCGCCTTGCCCGTCAGGTGCAGCGAGTTCTGCGCCACGCCGCTGGACTGGCGCCGCAGCATCGCGTTGGTGCGGGGCGAGCGGTATCCCGACAGCATCATGTAAGGTTCGTTGGTCTGCAGCAGGCGCGAGGACGCGGCCGCCACGTCGATCATCCGCGGGTCGATGCCGATCACCTCGCCGGTGCGCCAGTCGCGCATGAACACGTTGATCTCGTTCAGGGCCTCGCGGATGTATTTTCCGTCGACCCAATAGACCGTGTCGATGCTCTCGCCGGTCCGGCCGTTGTACATCTTGACCCGCCGCATGTCGCCCGCATTGCCGCGCAAAAATCCGAAGGCATTCGCCATCACCGGAGTCGCCGCAACACTGGTTGCCGCGAACACACCCAAGATGCCGCGACGGGAGATAATGTCCATTGTCATGTCAGATCGCCTGTCCTGCTTCGTTTTTTTAAGCCGGCGACACGTCGCGGCCTGTCGTGGTTTATCCCCGACCTGATTAACAATATGTCAAAAGCGCGTGCGCGACGAAACGGATTCTGCCGGGATGGCCGATCCTAATCCGAATTTCGGCAAGATTTCGCCTAAAACGGGTAATGTTGCACATCGGCGGCGGCGCTGTGGCGTTTTGGCAACCACTGCTTTTCCACTGCACAAACAGATGCGTGGGGTGTGGCGCGCGCACGGCGGCCGTGGGACAATACGGGCAGAATTTCGGAGGTTCAGATGGCGGTTCGAATGGTCCGGGGCGTGCTGGCGCTGACACTGGCGGGGGTCGTCGGCTGGCTTCCCGTTGTGTCCGGCGCACGCGAACCTCTCGCTGCCGTGAGCGTGGCCGCGGCGCCACGGCTGGATTTCACGCCGCAACAGATGGCCTTGGCGCTGGCAGTGTCGGACGACGCCGATCTTGCCTCGTTCTATGGCAGCAACGGGTTGCGCGCGATCTTCCTTGGCCCCGAGGGAGAGGCCCGGCGACTCGCCTTGCGGGACGCGATCGGGAACGCCCCGCGCCATGGCATCCCCGTTGCCCGATACCAGCCCGACCGTCTGACGGCGACCGAAGGCCTTGCGGCCGAGATCGCCCATGCCCATGCCCTGTCACGCCTGCTGCGCGATCTGACCGGCGGCGTGCTGAACCCGACGCGCGTCGACCCCGAGATCAAGCGACAGCCCGTGCGGACCGCGGTCGTCCCGCTGCTGGCGCGGTTCGAGGCGGCGGCGGATCCTGCGGCGGTCCTTGCCGGGGCCGGACCGGACCATCCGGCCTATCTTGCGCTGCAACAGGCGCTGTCCGGGCCGGCCGACCTAGCCGTCCCACAAGGCCTGCCGCGTATCGCGACCGGTGTCTGGCGGCCCGGCCAAAGGGCCGCGGCGATCGCCGACCTGCGCACGCGCCTGGTGGCCATCGGGTTTGCCGCCGATGCGCCGGATGCCACGCTGTATGACGATGCCCTTGCGCGGGCGGTCTCCGATTATCAGCGTGCGGCCGGCCTGCCGGATGACGGCGTCGCGGGCCCGCGGACCATCGCGGCGCTGAACGGCGATGGCGGCACCGGACAGGACGCGCGGCAACGCGCGATCCTGGTGGCGATGGAGCGGATGCGCTGGATGGCGTCCGAGGATCTGGACAGCCGCCATGTCTGGGTGAACATCCCGGAATTCAGCACGACCATCGTGGAAGACGGGGCCGAGGTGTTCCGCACCCGCAGCGTCATGGGCAAGGACACGCCCGACATGCGCACGCCGGAATTTTCCGAGATGATGGCCAATGTCGTGGTCAATCCCAGCTGGAACGTGCCGCGGTCCATCGCCGTTCGCGACTATCTGCCCCGCCTGCAGGCGAACCGCCATGCGCTGTCGCATCTGGACGTGGTGGATGGCGCGGGGCGGGTGCTGGCGCGGGACGGCATCGATTTTGGCCGCTATAGCGCCGCCAGCTTTCCGTTCAGGCTGCGCCAGAAGCCAAGCGACGACAATGCCCTTGGCGTGGTCAAGTTCATCTTCCCCAACCCCTGGAACATCTATCTGCACGACACGCCGTCCAAGCACCTGTTTGCGAACCGGGTGCGGGCGGAATCGAATGGCTGCATCCGCATCGGCGATCCGGTCGATCTGGCCCGCGCGCTGCTGTCGCGCCAGACCGATGATCCGGCGGCGATGTTCCAGCGCGCCCGCGACCGGGCACGCGAGACCTGGCTGAAGCTGACGCCGCCGGTTCCCGTGCATCTGGTCTATTTCACCGCCTGGCCCGGCCCGGACGGGCGCATCCGGCTGTTCGACGACATCTATGGCCGCGACGCCCGCATCTGGGAGGCGCTGCAGGCCCAGGGCTTTGGCGCGGCGGCGCCCGCCATGGTCGCGGACCTGAACCCGGGGTTGTGACCCGCCCCGGAACGCGGGCACTGGAAGCAGCCTTGCAAACAGGCTAAGTCCTTGCGCGAAAGGGGGGGCCATGGTCCTGACAATGGGTGAACTGGCGCGGGCTCTGGACGCGCAATGCTGGGGCGACCAGTCGATCCGCGTGACGGGTGCGGCGGAACCCGCGGCGGTCGGTCCGGTCGACGCGGGTGGCGGCACGCTGGCCATGGCCATGGCGCCCAAATACGCCGCGGCGTTGAAGCCCGGCAGCATCGCCATTCTGGCCGAGGGGATGGACCCCGAGGCCTATGGCCTGAAGGCCGCCATCTTTGCCCCCCGCCCGCGGCTGGTCATGGCCGGTCTGACGCGGGCTTTCGACCGCGGCCCGGACATCGCGCCGGGCATCCATCCGACCGCGGTCATCGACCCCACGGCCACGATCGGCGACGGCGCGGCGATCGCGCCCTTTGTCGTCATCGGCGCGCATGTGCGGATCGGACAGGGCGCCCGCATCGGGGCGCATGTCAGCATCGGTCGCGGCGCCCGCATCGGCGATCAGGCATTGATCCATCCGGGCGTGCGGATCGGCCATGACGTGACCGCGGGCGACCGTCTGATCGTGCAGCCGGGCGCGTCCATCGGCGGCGACGGGTTTTCCTTCGTCACCCCCGAGGAGTCGGGGATCGAGGAGATCCGCCGCACCCTGGGTGCCCGTGCCGCGGTCAACCAGCAGCACTGGACGCGCATCCATTCGCTTGGCGCGGTCGAGCTGGGTCACGACGTCGAGATCGGCGCGAACGCCACCATCGACCGCGGCACGATCCGGTCGACCCGCGTGGGCGACGGCACCAAGATCGACAACCTTGTGATGCTGGGCCACAACGTCGTCGTGGGCCGTGACTGCCTGCTGTGCAGCCAGGTGGGCGTGGCCGGATCGTCGGTGATCGGCGACAGGGTCGTGCTGGCCGGGCAGGTGGGCGTCAACGACAACATCCAGATCGGGGACGACGTCATTGCGGGCGGTGCCGCCAAGATCTTCACCCGCGTGCCGGCAGGCCGGGTGATCCTGGGCAACCCCGCGGTCAAGATGGAGACCCAGCTGGAGATCCAGAAGGCCATGCGGCGGCTGCCGCGTTTCGCACAACAGCTGTCCAAGCTTCAGGAAACCGTTACACGCCTGTTGGAAAAGGGCTGAACAGGAGGCGACATGACAGACGACATCACGCAGCGCATTCGGGCCATCATCGCGGAGCAGGCGATGCTGGAACCCGACCAGATCACCGATGACGCGACCCCCGCCGAACTGGGCATCGACAGCCTGGGCCTGGTCGAATCGATCTTTGCCATCGAGGAAGAGTTCGACATCTCGATCCCGTTCAACGCGAACGAGCCCGAGAAGTCCGACTTCGACATCTCGAACATGGGCACGATCATCGCCGCGGTGCATCGGCTGGTCGCGGAAAAGGCGGAATGACCGCCCCCGTGGACGAAGCGCTGATCGACGCAGGCCGCGCGGCACCCGCGATCCGGCCTGCGGCCGAGACGACCGGCCGCGGCGGGCTGCGCCGTGTGGTGATCACCGGCGCCGGCACGATCAACGCGCTTGGCCACGATGTCGCCACCACCCTGGAGGCGTTCCGCGAGGGTCGCTGCGGGATCACGCAGCTAGATTTTCGCGATGTCGATCGCTTGTCGATCCAGATCGGCGGACAGGTCCACGACTGGACGCCCGAGACCTATTTCAACCGCCAGCAGATCCTGCTCTATGACAAGTTCACCCAGTTCACCCTGCTGGCCGCCAAGCAGGCGGTCGAGCAGTCGGGCCTGCACTTTCAGGGCGCGCTTGGCCTGCGGTCGGGGGTCATCCTGGGCACGGCCGGCGGTGGCCTGAACACCTGGGACGAGAACTATCGCGCCGTCTATGAGGAGGGGAAGAACCGCGTCCATCCCTTCGTGGTCCCCAAGCTGATGAACAATGCCGCGGCCAGCCATGTCAGCATGGAATTCGGCCTACGCGGCCCCGCCTTCACCGTCGCCACCGCCTGCGCCAGCAGCAATCATGCGATGGGCCTGGCGTTCCAGATGGTGCGGTCGGGCGCGGCCGACGTCATGCTGTCGGGCGGGTCCGATGCGATGCTGTGCTTTGGCGGCGTCAAGGCATGGGAGGGGCTGCGCGTGATGTCCAAGGACGCCTGCCGCCCCTTCAGTGCCAACCGTAACGGCATGGTCCAGGGCGAAGGCGCGGGCGTCTTCGTCTTCGAGGATTTCGAACACGCCCGGGCGCGCGGCGCCGAGATTTTGGCCGAGGTCGTGGGCTTTGCCATGTCGTCGGATGCGCAGGACATCGTCATGCCATCGGCCCAGGGGGCCGAGCGCGCGATCACCGGGGCGATGGTCGATGCCGGCCTGAACCGCGAGGATATCGGCTATATCAATGCCCACGGAACGGGCACTGCCGCGAATGACAAGACGGAATGTGCGGCGGTGGCACATGCCTTTGGCCATCACGCGGACCGGTTGATGATGTCGTCGACCAAGTCGATGCACGGCCATCTGATCGGCGGCACCGGCGCGGTCGAACTGCTGGCCTGCATCATGGCGCTGCGCGACGGGGTGATCGCGCCCACGATCGGCTATCAGGAGGCCGACCCCGAATGTGCGCTGGACGTCGTTCCCAACGAGGCCCGTGAGGCGCGGGTCGATGCCGTCCTGTCCAATGCCTTCGCCTTTGGCGGACTGAACGCGGTCATCGCCCTGCGCCGCGTCTGATCGTCATGCGGGACACATGAAAAAGGCCGCGTCTAGGGGACGCGGCCTTTTCCGTTCATGCGATGGCAGGGGCGATCACTCGGCCGGTGCGTCCTCGGCGGGGGTATCCTCTGCCGGTTCTGCATCGGCGGCCGGGGCGGGCGCGGGTGCGGCGGCATAGGCGGCCAGTTCATCGAACGCGGCGGTGAAGCCGGTCAGCGACATGCTCAGCTGGACCGGCGAATCCGGGTCGCCGCCGAAGGGCAGCAGCTGCACGGCCGCGGTGCTGCCGGCCTTCATGCTTGCCAGTTCCTGATTGGTGAAGCCAAGACGCGCGACGCAGCCGACCGGCGCGCAGAAGCTGAACGGATAGCCGCGCATCTCGCCCGATCCGATCTGGAAGCCCAGGCCGTCGATCAGGTCCGTCTCCAGCGGTGCGACCAGGGTGGCGCCGGCAGCGACGTCGCCATTCGACAGCGGAACCATGGTCAGTTCGGCAACCGGGTTGTCGTCGGCATCGGTCAGCAGCTTGTACATCTCGCACGGATCCTTGCCCTGATCGGCGCGGATGCAGCGGATGGTCCAATCGCCATGCTCGGACTTGGCGTAATAGCTGCCCGGTCCGTTCGGATCGCGCGCGGGCTGACCTGCGGGCGCGTTCTCGGCCGCGGGGGCATCGGCGGGCGCGGCTGGCGTCTCTCCATCGGCAGGTGTGGTGGCCGGCGCGTCTGCGGCAGGGGCATCTGCGGCCGGTGCGGCGGTTGCAGGCGCATCGGCGGCGGGGGCTTCCGCCGCGGGGGTTTCGGGGGTGGCCGGCGCCGGGGTGTCCTGGGCGAATGCGGGCCCGGTGATCAGGGCGACGGCGGCCAACAGCGCGTGCGAATGTCTAATGAACATCAATCTTTCTTTCTTTTGCTCAACGCATTGCGGCTGATCTAGCACGGCGCCGGCGCCTTGTCAGTCCCCTGCCAAGACACGCGTTGTCACCAACCCTTGAGGTCGGGACATTGCACAGTATTGCGCATTGAAGAAGTTGCGTGGGAACCGAACCGGCCGGACACGCGTCATGAATTGACGCGAAAGGCCGTGGCTTCCACCACGGCCCCCGACGCGTTGCGTTATTCTCCCTGCCGGACTGGCCGGTCATCATTGAGACGCACGCTAATCGCGTTGGCGTGATCCGTCAACGGTCTATGGATTTTCCCCCGATCACATAAAAAAAGCCGCGCCCGAGGGCGCGGCAGTCCAACAGGGAGGAAGGTCCGGGTCACGGCTGCGATCCGGACAACTTCACCTTGCCATGAAAGCGTTAAAATTGTCTTTTCAAGGCATGCGTTGCGCAATTTGTTGGTGGGGGATGCGATGGGCTCGGTTCTGGACCTGGATGCGGGAACGATCTTCGTGGGCGGCGCCGGCGCCGGATACGCGACCCCCGAGACGATGCTGCTGAAGCTGGCAAACCGACACGGGCTGGTCGCGGGTGCGACGGGGACGGGCAAGACCGTCACCCTGCAGACCCTGGCCGAAAGCCTGTCGGCGGCGGGCGTTCCGGTGTTCCTGGCGGATGTGAAGGGCGACCTGGCGGGGCTGGCCAAGGCGGGATCGGATCAAGGCAAGCTGCACGAGCCTTTCCTTGCGAGGGCCGGTCAGATCGGGATCGATCTGACCTATGCATCCTATCCGGTGACATTCTGGGATGTCTGGGGACAGCAGGGCCATCCCGTCCGCACCACGCCGGCCGAGATGGGACCGCTGCTGCTGTCGCGCCTGCTGGACCTGACGGAAGCGCAGGAGGGCGTCATGGCGATCGCGTTCCGCGTCGCCGACGAGGAGGGGCTGCCGCTTCTGGACCTCAAGGACCTGCAGTCGATGCTTGTCTGGGTTGCACAGAACGCCGCCGACCTGTCGACGCGCTATGGCAATGTCAGCACCGCCAGCGTAGGCGCGATCCAGCGCGCGCTGCTGGTGCTGGAGACCGAGGGCGGAGCGAACCTGTTCGGCGAGCCGGCGCTGGCCCTGGCCGATATCATCCGCCAGGACGCGGACGGGCGCGGCGTCATCAGCATCCTGTCGGCAGAGCGCCTGATGAACGCACCCCGGCTGTACGCGACATTCCTGCTGTGGCTGCTGTCGGAGTTGTTCGAGCAGCTGCCCGAAGTGGGCGATCCGGACAAGCCCCGCGTCGCGTTCTTCTTTGACGAGGCGCATCTGCTGTTCGACGACGCGCCGAAGGCCCTGATCGAAAAGGTCGAGCGGGTGGCACGGTTGATCCGGTCGAAAGGCGTCAGCATCTGGTTCGTCACCCAGAACCCCGCCGACATTCCCGAATCGGTGCTTGGCCAATTGGGCAACCGGGTTCAGCACGCGCTGCGGGCGTTCACCGCCAAGGATCAGAAAGCCTTGCGCGATGCGGCGCAGAACTATCGGACCAACCCCGATTTCGACATCGCTAAGACGATCCAGCAGGTGGGGACGGGCGAGGCCGTGACCTCTTTCCTGCAGCCGAAGGGTGTGCCGGGCATCGCGCAGCGGACGCTGATCCGACCGCCGTTCAGTCAGGTTGGCCCGATCACGGACCATGAGCGCGCAGCGATCCGGGCCACGTCCCCGATGGGGCCGAAATACGACACCGCCCTGGATCGCGATTCCGCGCATGAGATGCTGGCACGCAAGACCCAGGCCGCAGCCCAGGCGGCCAGTGTGAAGAAGGATGACGACGGGTTGTTCGACATGCCCGCCGGTCCGGGACGGGGGCGACCATATCAGGCGCCGGCACGCGAGAAGGCTGTGCCGCGCGGGCGGTCCGACAGCATCGTGCAGACCTTTGGCAAGAGCCTTGCCCGGCAGTTGGGGACCCGGACCGGGCAGGCGCTGGTCCGGGGCGTTCTGGGTTCCCTGATCAAGAAACGCTGATGGTCACAGCGCGATGGCCGTGGCCGGCATCGGCGCGGCGTCGATCGCGGCACGCATCTCTGCCAGGATGGCGATGACCAGCAGGACGTGGCGGCGCAAGTCGTATTCGGCAGCCTGGGTCACGCGCATGTCGTTCTGGATCTGCTCCTCGGCCCGCAGGCGGGACAGGACGGCGCCCGGCGCGGGGCAGCGGTCGCTGCGCAGCAGGCGGGGCAGGTCGCGATCGCGCTTCCAGGTCTTCTGACCTTCGCGGGCGGCCCGGATCAGCGTTCCGGGACGGCGCAGGCCCTGATTCGTCGGGCGGGGGCGAAAAACGATCACGTTCGAGACTGCGGTCATGGGGCTGATCCTTTGCGTTTGCCACGGGGTCACCTTCACACAACCTTGAGGTGTGTTGCCAAAAGCCCTGCCGCAGCGCGCGGTGGAGCAAGGTTTCTTTAGGAATTGTTAGGGAATGTTGCGGCTATGTGCAGAAACACCCTGTTAACCACAGGGAAAGATTTCAACCCAGGGTAGTCTACTGCCGGGCTGCCCGAGGACGACAAGGGACCTGACATGACCATATTGACCGGTGATTTCGCAATCCACACGGGCATCGCGGAGCACCGTGCGCAGGTGCAAGGGCAGACCTGCGCGCAAGACGACCTGAGCGAGGACGCGCGCCTTTACCTGCGCCACGTCGACCAGGGGGTGACGATCCGTGCCCTGGCGCGCGAGGCCGGTGTTCATGCCTCAACCATCCTGCGCCGTATCCGCCGGTTCGAGGCGCGCCGCGACGATCCGCTGGTGGATGCCGCGCTGGCACCGCGGCCCGAGGGGGCCAATGCGCCTGATGAGCGTCAGGCCCTGCGCGTGCTGCGCCGGTTGGCAGAGCCGGGTGCGTGCATGGCATCGGCCCCCGGCATGGACAAGGCGATCGTCACGCGCGACGACATCCGTACCGCCGTTCTGGAACGCGCCCTGGCAGAAATGATGGCGCTGAAGGGATGGGTCGTGCAGACGCGGGGCGGGGGGCGCATCCAGCGCTATGTCATCGCGCCGGCAGGGCGCGAGGCCCTGCGCCAGATGCTGCGGTCGCCCCGCCAGCGCAGCGCCGTGCCGGGGCCATCGTCGTTTGCGGACGCCCACCCGGTCCACGAGGGCGCCCAGCCCGTCCACGGCATGGCCGAGGCCCAGGCGGCGTTTGACCACGGCGACCGTCACCGGGTGTGGGAGGATTGCGTCATCGACGATCCCGAGGATGGTCGCCGCCGCCAGACCCGGGTGAACATCGCGGAAAGCCCGCTTCTGGTGCTGGCGCGGCGGCGTGACCATGATGGACAGGCATTCCTGACGCCGGGCATGGTCACCGCGGGCGAACGCCTGCGCGAGGATTTCGAGCTCGCTCAGATGGGTCCGCGCGTCACCCAGAACTGGGACGGCTTCATGACCTCGGGGATCGACGTGTCGCGTGGCGGCGGCGGTTATCGCGGCGGATCGGAATCGGCGCGCGACCGGGTGGCCGTCGCGCTGCGCGACCTGGGCCCGGGCATGGGCGACATCGTCCTGCGGGTGTGCTGCTTTCTGGAGGGGATCGAGATGACGGAACGGCGTCTTGGCTGGTCCGCACGGTCTGGAAAGATCGTCCTGCGTCTGGCCCTGATGCGGCTTGAGCGGCACTATGAGGAAACCTACGGCAAGGGATCGCGGCTGATCGGTTGAAGGTCATTGCCGCAGACGGGGGCTGGTCGATAAGATGGTGGGCGTTGACCGCGCGTCGTTGATCAGGCCCCCTTATGAATGTCACTCTGCGCCAGCTGCGCTATTTCCTGTCCTTGGCGCAGCACACCCATTTCACACGCGCCGCCGAATCGATCAACGTCACGCAACCCGCGCTGTCCATGCAGATCCGCGCGCTGGAGGAGGAGATCGGCGCCCGCCTGGTCGAACGCACCCCGCAGGGTGTCGTCCTGACCCCGCAGGGCCGCGCGCTGCAGGACCACGCCCAACGGGTCATGGCCGCGATGACCGATCTGGAACAGGACTTGCGGCAGCCGGGGCAGGGCGGCCGGTTGATGCTGGGCATGATTCCCACCGTCGCGCCCTATCTGCTGCCCGAGGCGCTGCCCCTTTTGCGGGCGCGCGACATCGGGCGCGACCTGCATCTGCGCGAGGCGCAGACCGACCGCCTGCTGGACGAACTGCAGGCGGGGCGGCTGGATGCCATCGTCGTCGCCAGCCCGCCCGAAGGGCCGGGCCTGCAGGCCATACCGCTGTTCGCCGACCGCTTTCTGCTAGCCGGCAGCGCGGCGCGAATCGCCGATCTGCGCAGCCGACCGCTGTCCCCGGACGCGCTGGATCCCGGCCAGCTTCTGTTGCTGGACGAGGGGCATTGCCTTGGCGACCAGGCCCTTGAGGTCTGCGGGCTGAACCGTCGCGCGGCGCGGCTGGACCTGGGGGCCGCGTCGCTGTCGACCCTGTGCCGCCTTGCCGCGCAGGGCATGGGCCTGACCTTCCTGCCCGAGATCGCCCGCCGGCAGGAGCTGGCCGCGGCACCCGGCCTGACGGCCGTCAGGTTTCCCGACCCCCAGCCCGCGCGGCAGGTCATGCTGATGCGCCGCGCATCGACTCCGGGGCAGGGCTGGTTCGACGATCTGGCCCGCCTGCTGACCGCGGCGGCGCGACCGCTGCTGGATCTGGGCTGACCGCAAGGCAGCCATGTGGACGCAGGGGCAGGGGATGCGTTGCCAAATCGTTGCAAAGCCCCTATTTCTGCCCGAACCGCGACCGAAAGGACCATGACCTTGCGCGACCTCAGGATCCCGGATCAGCGCCACCCGGAAAAGGCGCACCGACCCGATCAGGCCCAGCCCAAGAAGCCGGACTGGATTCGCGTCAAGGCGCCCACCTCTGCGGGGTACAAGCAGACGCGCGACCTGCTGCGCGAGAACCGCCTGTCGACCGTCTGCGAGGAGGCCGGCTGTCCCAATGTCGGCGAATGCTGGAGCCAGGGCCACGCCACCATGATGATCATGGGCGAGATCTGCACCCGCGGCTGCACCTTCTGCAACGTCGCGACGGGTAAGCCGCAGGCGCTGGACACGTTCGAACCCGGCCGCGTCGCCCATGCGGTGCAGAAGCTGGGCCTGAACCACGTCGTGATCACCAGCGTCGATCGCGACGACCTGGACGATGGCGGGGCCGAGCATTTTGCCCAGACCATCCGGGCTATCCGCCACCGCTCTCCGACCTCCACGATCGAAGTGCTGGTGCCCGACTTTCTGAAGTCAAAGCCTGGCGCCTTGGAGACCGTGGTCGAGGCGCGTCCCGATGTGTTCAACCACAACCTTGAAACGGTGCCGGGCCTGTACCCGGAGGTCCGTCCCGGCGCCCGCTATTTCCATTCGCTGCGTCTGCTGCAGCGGGTCAAGGAACTGGACCCGTCGATGTTCACCAAATCCGGCATCATGGTCGGATTGGGAGAGGATCGCCAAGGCGTGCTGCAGGTCATGGACGACATGCGCGCGGCTGACATCGACTTCATCACCATCGGCCAATATCTGCAGCCCAGCCCCAAGCACCATCGCGTCGACCGCTTCGTCACGCCCGAAGAATTTGCGGGCTATGAGAAAGCCGCCTATGGTAAGGGTTTCCTGATGGTCTCGGCGACGCCGCTGACCCGGTCGTCGTATCATGCGGGCGATGACTTCGCGCAGCTTCGCGACGCACGACTGGTCAAGTTGGGTCGCGGCTGAGGCCGCGGGGCAGGGGGCGCACGCCGCCCCTTGCAAATCGCCGCGACTGGATTTACGCCAAGCCCAACGGTCCGCACGGACCGTCGCCGAAAGGGCGCCGGGACCAGTCCGGGGGCGTGGCGGAATGGTAGACGCGACGGATTCAAAATCCGTTTCAGCAATGAGTGCCGGTTCGAGTCCGGCCGCCCCTACCACGCCCTTTCTGCTGACTTTTTCCGCGATGGAGACATGGCACCGCGCGTGCCTTACTCGTCGCTCTCAACACTCTTCTCAACATTCTCCGTTCGTGCTGCGTTCGTTCCACGCTTTGCGTTCGCCTCGCTGGCGCGAGCGCGTTGGCGTGCCGGGCCCGCATATTTCGCGATCATCGCAGTTGTCTTGTGGCCCGTGATGGCGGCAATCACCTCGTCGCTGCACCCCGCGGCGGCCAGCTCGGCAGTCGCGGCGTAGCGAAGCCCGTGAATGTCATAGGCACGCGCGCCGATTGCGTCTCTCACGGTTCGGACGTCCTGAGACGCAGATGAATAGCTGAGCTGCTTGCCGTGCGGCCCATAGGCACAAATTGTCAGTCCGATGCGGGGTGTCTCTTCCAGGATCACCCTCAGGCGCGGCGTGATCGGGATCCAGAGCTTAGCCTTGGTCTTGCCCTGACGGATGGCGATGCCCTCTCCGTCGATGTCCGACCATCTCATGCGCAGCACGTCACCGATCCGCTGTCCGGTTCCTAGGCACAGCTCGAAGATCAGTAGCGCCCGGCCGGAAGCCTCCGCACGGTATGCGTCGATCATGTCCTGCGGCCATGCTTCGCGGGCAGGCGCATCACTGCGAAGGAGTTCCACGCCCTTGGCGGGATTGTCTGACCTCCAGCCGAGGTCGATGGCATGCTCCAACAAGATGCGGACAACCTGGACGATATAGTTCGCAAAGCGCATCTTGTCGGCGTTCGTCTCGCGCGCGCGGATGATGTCCTTCCGCTGGATGCCGCCAACCTGCAGGTGGCCGAGCTTGGCCGTAACCCACGCCAGCACCTTCTCGTAGTCTCTTGCCGTCCGTGGCGCCAAGCGCTTGTAGCGGTTGCTAGTAAGGTAATCCTTCACCAAGGCCGAGAAGGTCCTGGCTGGCGCAGCGGGCGGTATCAGTGCTCCATTCAGAAGCGCCGCGTACTCGAGGGCGAAGGCTGCTGTTCCAGCCTCAGCTTGGATCCGGGTGGTCTTGTATCCACGGCGCTGGAAATACAGCACGCCCTTCTTGTCGTAGATATGGGCGGGCAGGTGTCGCTTCGTCATGCACGCATATCCACTTGGTCAAACGGATCAGCCGATTGCTGGGGGCCGGGCGGCGTTACCGTGATGACGCCCGCCCGCGTGTCCAGCGTCACGGCAAAACCCATTGCTGCCCACTCCGAAACCGCCTGCCGTATATCGGAAGGGCGCATTACCGGGCGTGGTTCTGCTACCTGTGCCATCATCCCACCATCGCTTTCTGGGCATAGCCGCCCCACTGATCGGCGCTGGCGTCGGCAACGCCTGCGAATGTCCTGCTCCTGATCTTCCAGCGGTCCGGCCCCGGCGGCGCGCGGTGGATCGCGCTCCAGGCCTTCCACTCGTCGCTGCCCCGCTCCGGCTCTGGCAGCATGTTAGTCGCCACCAGTTTCGGTAGGCCGCGCAGGTAGAAGCCGGTGGCCTTGTAGGCAGGCTCGCCGAACCAGAACGGCTGGACAATCTGCGGGGCAGGGAGGTCGGCTGGCATACGCTCTTTGGCAAGGTCGTTCATCTCGGGGTTCTCGATCGCTACCCGCTCGATCGGCGCGCGCCAGCAAGCAGTGAACAGGTCCACGCCCGCCTCGAACTCCTCGCGCATGCTTGCCCAGGTGCGGCCCTTGGGCAGCTGCTTGGGCGGCGTCCACTTGCCAGGCCCTGACATCCAGCGTCGGCCGGATCGGCACAGGCGCGTGCAGGGCGGGTGCATGACGGCCATCAGGTCCCAGCCATCGTCCAGGATGTCCCGCACGTCGCCCAGGATGTGACGGTTGCTACCGTCCTCGGCCGCGAGAAGGTCGCAGGACCAGACATCGTGTCCGCGGGCTGCGAAGGCGCGGCGCATCACACCGGAGGTCTCGCAGGCGATCAGGATGCGCATACATCTGTCCTCCGAGAAAAGTGACGAAACAATGACAACTCCAAGACAGAAGCGTTTACGCACTCGAATGGCTTGGCGTTCTCCGGTACTGCCACCGCGTAGGCTAAACGGTAGCCACTGTTTTCGTTCCGAGGTCGCGATGTCTCACACACACTCTGTTTCAGTTCCCAGCCAAGTTCTGCGCCGCGTCTTAGGCACTGCTGAACTGCATTGCGACGAGAGCGAAGAAGCGCGCATTTTGAGTGCCTCGGATGCGGTTGAATATGAGCGCCAGCGCGAAGACATCGCTGTGTTGCTAGCCATTTTGGAAGTTGCAGGTGTCGGTGAGGAAGATGACGAGTAAGGCTACTCACTGAGGCATCTTGAGCGTTAGAGCTGCCGATGACTGAATACATGGTCATGCCGCTTTCCTCTGTGTGTTCATGCGCATCACGGCGCCGGTCAGGGCATCGAGTGCGCCTGCCTTGATCCATCGCGACACGGTGCCGAGGGGGACGCCTAAGGCCCGGTCCAGTGCTGATTGAGACGGCCATTCCTGCCCGCCGATGCGGACTGGCTTGCCCATGCTGTTGTTCGGTCCGCCCGGCTTTGCGCCGAGCCGATCGAGGTTGCCGTGTCGATTCAGGTGATAGTTGATCGCGCTCTTGGACCTTTTCGCGGATCGGGCGGCTTCCAGCTGACTGCTGAATTGCCGGTCGCCGATCAGGCAGGGGTTGCCGACCGGCATCACGCCGCGCCGGCGTCTCTCAGCCCGACACATTTCCCGATTGGCAGTCCGGCAGGCGTCGCACCGGCAGCCGCGGGCTTTGTAGGCGTAGATCGTGCCGTGCTTGATCGGGCCGGGGCGGGGGCTCACGCCGCCACCTCGACCGGCTCCCAGCCCTCACAGAAGGCCGCAACGTCGCCCAGGTAGTAGTCCGGCCCGCGCTCGGGATCGGTCCCCTCGCAGAAGAAGTAGATGCCAATTCGGGTGGCCTTCACCGGCTCGCGGTGGATCAGGTTCGCGTCGGCGGGGTGCAGGATGACGTCGGCATCCTCGGGGATGTTCTGGAAGTCGTGGCGCATGTGCGGATCCTCGTGATGCTGTGAAAAGGGCGGGCCGGTCGGAGAGGGAGGAGGTGGACCGACCCGCCAGTTCTCCCCGCGCGCCACAGGCGATGGGCGGCGGGGAATGGGGTCAGGCGCTCTTGCTCAGGTTGGCGATGGCGGCCTCGTATTCCGCGCGCTGCTCAGGCGTCATGCTGTCGCCGGCTTCGTCCTCGTCAAAGGCGCTACCGCGACCGGCGAACGGATCGTCATCGTTGTGAACGGTGTCCCGCTCCGCCTGCGACGCGATCGCCTGCAGCTCGTCCATGATCGTCCGGGCGACCGGCCGGGCCAGCTTGCCCTCGTCGCTGTTCCACCAAGTGGCAAAGGCGTCCTTGCCCTTCCGTGCCTTAGCGCGGGCGAGATCCAGCGTTTCCTTCTGGGCCTGCGCATCGCCTTGGCCCTTCGCCCACTCCGCCATCTTGCGGCCGGTCTCGGCGCCCATCGGTTGGCGCGGGTTCAGCAGCGCCTTGAACTGGTCGGCGACCTTGATCTGGTGAACGGGGCAGCCCGGCGCGACCGGGTCCAGGATCACCATCGTGGTCATCTCGAACATGAGGTCTCCATCGGCTGCGGGATCCCACGGCACGTCCTTGCGCCGGGTCTTGGTGGTCCGGGCATTCAGCTTGGTCTTGAAGTCCTGCATTACCGGCTTGGCGCGGGTGCAGATGATGATGTTCGTCTTGGCGCGCACGATGCGGTCGATCAGGCGCCTGTACCGCGGCTTTACCTCGGCCCATGCCAGCTGGCTGCGCTGGTCCTTCTTGCTGTCATCGCCGCGCGTCAGGCGGTCCAGCGTCGTGGCGTGCAGGTCCAGCACCCCGCCGACGCCTTCCCAGGCATGCGAGAAGCTGTCGAGGATCAGCACCGGCAGCCCGGCCTCCTCGGCCGCGTCGATCACCTCGATCCAGCGCTCGGGCCCGAAGCCGACCACGCTGCCCTTGTCGTCCACCGCGGCAAAGTCGAAGTGCATCATTTCTGGGAAGGCCGCCTTGTAGTGCAGCGCGCGGCGGTTCTCGGTGTCGACATAGCCGATGGGGGCGCCGGGCTTGCCGGTGACGACCTCGGCGATACCGCGTGCCATCAGCAGCGCAGTATAGGTCTTGCCCGTGCCCGATCCGCCGCTCAGGCCGATCGACAGGGTCAGGGGATCATTGATCTCGGTAACGGGGATGAAGCGGATCACGCCCATGGGTTCACCTCGTGGTTCTCGGGGGATTGCGCCGCATAGGAGGCGGCAAGGATGTCGCGGCCCGTATCGCGCTTGATCTGGGCCTCGTGGCTTTCACGCTCGAGCCACCGCTCGATCGCCCAGCTGGGCAGGTCCACGCGGTGGACGCCGAGCGGATAGCCCGGCCACTGGCCCGCGCGCAGACACAGGCCCCACATCTCGCGGGCGCGGGCGATCTTCTTGCGGGCGATCAGCAGCGTGTCGGCGCCCAGCTCGACCACGCAGACCTCGTGCGGCGCGCTCTTCTCCTGGAACACGAAGCGGAACACGCGGTCCTCGCCGGTGGCCGCGTGCCAGACCTGGCGGTAGTGCTCGGCCTGCACGTCGTAGCCGTAGTTCAGGATGGCCTTCTGGCAGGCCTCGGGGCTGGCGTTCTCACAGGTCTTGAAGTCGTAGATCGGCAGACGCGTATCCAGCGGCACGTTGTCGATCATCGCGCGGCACCAGACGCCGTCGATCTCGGCAATGGCCACCATCTCGGAGCGGGCAGGGTCCAGGTCGATCTGCAGCGCGGTTAGCTTGTCCTGCGCGTTGGCGCGCATGGCATGGATCTGCGCGACCTCGTCCTCCTTGAGGGGCGTCTGACCGGCGGCGCGGGCGTCCTCGATGAAGGCCTTGGCCTCCTTCGTGCTGGCTGCACCGTTGCTGGCCAGCATGCTCTTGGGGATGGCGACATAGTCTCCGCCCGCGCCCAGGATCGCGCGGTGCGCCGCCAGGCCGATGTCGAAGGTCTTCTTGTTCACCGGCTCCCAGTCCGGGTTCAGCCGCGGGCTGGCCGTCCAGGCATGGAGGGGCGACTGCGCCAGCATGGTCTTGGCCAGCGTCGAGGACAGCGACGCCTCGGGCGCCGGGTCGCGGTGATAGTCCTCGCCGTCGATGTGGTGGACGCCGGCGGAGAGGGTGCGCGTGAGCGGTTGATATTCCTCGTGGGGCGGCGAGCCCGCGATCTTGTTCGGCTCGGGACGCTTCGGGGCGTCGTCAAAGGGCCATGCTCCATCCATGTCAGAACCTCACCATTGTGTTCGGGATGCCGCCGGCCACCAGGGCCTCCGCAACGGTTTCGGGGGTCAGGGGCTGGGGCAGGGCGGTCAGCGCCGCGGCGATCTCGCGCTTGATCCGGTTGCGGATGCGGGCGTTCTCCTCGCGCTTGCGCTGCGCCTCCTCCTCAGCGCGCTGCTCGGCCGCGATCCGGTCCCGCTCGCGCTGCGCGGCCTGCTCCTCGCGGCGGGCGGCCTCTGCCAGCTCGCGCTGGTGGCGCTCCTCAGCCTCGGCCGCAGCCTTCTCGGCGGCTTCCTTCCGGACACGCATGATGCGCTCGGCCTCGGCCTGTTCGCGGGCAGCCCGCTCCTCGGCCTCACGCGCCGCGCGGGCCTCGGCGTCCT
>NZ_VDDD01000262.1 GCF_006151785.1 Paracoccus marcusii | reverse complement strand
GGCGTTGTTGCAGAACTCAGTCGGTGAAGGATTCACATCGGGAATCCATGCGGTTAGACGATCTGCATGAGCAAGCCCAAGCCCGCCCGCTACCGCACGACGAACTGGTCCAGCTACAACGATGCGCTCAGGAAGCGCGGATCGCTGCTGATCTGGCTGGACAAGGAGATGACCTGGCACGCGCCGCATGAGGGACGCCCAGGGCGCCCGCCGGTCTTTTCGAATGCCGCGATCCAGTTTTGCCTGTCGCTCAAGGTTCTGTTCAAGCTACCGCTCAGGCAGACAGCCGGAATGGTCGCGAGCCTCCTGCGCCTGGCAGGGCTAGACTGGCCCGTTCCGGACTACTCGACGCTGTGCCGCAGACAGAAGACCCTCAAGGTGCAGATCCCCTATCGCCGTGCCGAAGGGCCGCTGAATCTTCTGGTGGACAGCACCGGCATCAAGTTTCTTGGCGACGGCGAATGGCAGGCCCGCAAGCATGGCGTTCAGGGCCGCCGCCAATGGCGCAAGGTGCATCTGGCGATGGATATCGCCACCTCGGATATCCGGGCCGTCGAGTTCACCCCTAGCCGGGAAGGCGACAGCCCAGTCCTGCCGGACCTGTTGGGCCAGATCCCCGAGGACGAGGACATCGGCACCGTGACCGCGGATGGTGCCTACGATACCCGCCGCTGCCACGGCGCCGTCATCGCACGCGGTGGCACGGCAATCATACCGACCCGAAGGAACGGTCGAGCTTGGAAAGAGGACTGCCCGGCTGCCAAGGCGCGCAACGAAACCCTGCGCGCCACGCGTCACTACGGTCGGGCATTCTGGAAGCGGTGGACCGGATACCACGCCCGTAGCCGAGTGGAGGCCAAGATGCGATGCCTGAAGGCCTTCGGTGAGCGCATCGCCGCGCGGGATCCAGATCGCCAAACCGCCGAAATCCACATCCGGGTCGCCCTTGTCAATCGCTTCAACGCGCTCGGCACCGCCCACGTCGTCCGCGTGGCATGAAACTGAATGGGAAAGGGGCACTCACAACTCAGGCCGACTTTCTGCAACAACGCCGGT
>NZ_VDDD01000261.1 GCF_006151785.1 Paracoccus marcusii | reverse complement strand
TAGAGCGTGTTGCGGCTTTCCCGATTCAGGATACCCCTGTGGCTTGATCTGTGATTCCCTGCCTGCATGACAGGTGGAGGGATGATATGGGCAGACCGCATCCTATGGCACTCCGAGAGCGCGTTGTGGCGTTTGTGGAGGAAGGGAACTCGCACCGTTCAGCCGCTGCGCGGTTCCGGGTTTCGGTGAAGTTCGTCAACGACATGGTGATCCTGAAGCGCGAGACGGGCGGGTTAGCTCCGCGTGCCCAAGGCCATGGTGGTGGTCATGGCAAATTGGTTGGTGTGGGGGACTGGATCACCGCGCGCATGAAGGCGAAGCCCGATCTGACGCTGAACGACCTGGTCGGCGAACTTGCGGATCATCACGGCATCGCCATTCACCGTGTCTCGGTTTGGCGGTTTTTGCGCGGTCTCGGGCTGACACACAAAAAAAGACCTGCAAGCCCTCGAGCAGAAGCGGCCTGAGATCCGGCAGGCACGCCATATCTGGATCACACGACGCCAACCGTTCATGCGCAGCGCGTTGACGCGCCTTGGTTTCATCGACGAGACGTCGCTGAAGACGAACATGGCCAAGACCACCGGATGGTCTCCAAAAGGCGCGCGCCTTGTCGACCATGCGCCCTTCGGCCACTGGAACACCCAGACCTTCATCGCCGCCCTGCGCCATGACCGGCTGGATGCGCCCTGGGTGATCGACGGTGCCATGAACCGCGAACTGTTCGAGCTCTATGTCGAAACCCAACTGGCCCCGACACTGCGACCCGGCGATGTGATCATTCTGGATAACCTGTCATCGCACAAGAGTCCCAAGGCAGCGGCGACTATGAGCGCCGTTGGCGCGTGGTTCTTGTTCTTGCCTCCCTACAGTCCGGATCTGAACCCGATCGAGATGGCCTTCGCAAAGCTCAAGGCCCTGATCCGGAGAGCCGCCGCGCGAACCTACGAGGCTCTCTGGCACGCCGTCGGGCAGGTCTGCGATCTTTTCACCGATGAGGAATGCTACAATTTCTTCAAAGCCGCCGGATATGAAACCGATTAAACGCAACGCGCTCTA
>NZ_VDDD01000260.1 GCF_006151785.1 Paracoccus marcusii | reverse complement strand
TCCGCCCGATGTTCATGGTCAACGGGATCGAAGCACCTTCCAGCGTGTTGCCAGATTTGACTGCCGATCTGGACGATCATCAGCGACCCGAGTTCATCGGCAATGAAGCGAAGCCCCGTGACGGGTTCTCCGAAAGCATCAGCCTGATGATGCGCCGCGCGGATCATGTCGGCCCGGGTCAGTCGTCGGACGGCCCGGGCATCGGGTGCCCGAGGAGGTCGAGGACCTCGTTGGTCTGCGCCTCCAGCCGTCCAAGCCTCTCCAAGATGGCCTGATCCCAAGACGACCGGTCGAGCGCCTCCTGACGACGCAGTGCGGCGATCAGATGCTCGGTCGCGGCCGTGAAGCTGGCCTCGATCCTCTGCACCGCGATGAGGTGATCCCGGATCACGTCCGAAATTGCCGGCTGATCGCGGTCCCGGAGCAGTTCGGCCAAAATGTTGTTGAAGGTCCTCAACTGCGCGATGAGGTCGTGAACCTGCTCCACCGAGACGGTGGTGCCCGTATTGGGCGCGGTTGTATCGGTCATTGGTGTTCTCCAAGGTGGTGATCAGATTTGAAATTGTGGGCAGAGCAGCCGCAGCATGAACCTCAAGGTTCGCGGCAATCGCCACAACCATACGGTTCCTCCGGATGCGGGCCATAGTCCGCTCGAAGATAGGTTTCAGCTTTCTGACGAGGTGAATGAGCTGAGAATGTCCGAAGTGATCTGCAGGTCCCGGATCTTTCGGTTTCCCTCGGTGATTTGCTCCCGGAGATGTCGGTTTTCCTCGGTCAGGACTGTTAGCCTCTCTTCCAGACGGGTCAGCGCGACCCTCAACTGCTGAATGCCCTGCCAATGCAATTTCAGTGCCGAAGCCATCCGGTCCATCCGGTGCCGGAACGGGGAAAGCGCTGCCGTCGTGTAGGGGTATTCTTTCGTCATAAGAGTGTCCTGCATCGGGGTGGCACGCGGGCAAGATTACCCGCGGGATATCGGCCAGATCCGCGATCGGGTTAGGCCTAGGATGGTCCTCCCTCTGCGCGCGTTCGTTTGCATATCTGTTCCGGTATTCGATAAACCTCGTCTCAGCGGTCCGCAGCCGGATCCTTCGTTCGAT
>NZ_VDDD01000259.1 GCF_006151785.1 Paracoccus marcusii | reverse complement strand
CAACCCGTCCAAAACGGCAAAACTCAAACTCGGAGTCTCGCTCACGCTGGATAAAAGTCGGGGGCAACGTCACCATGAGGATGCGGCGGCACCGGAAAGCCCAATCAAACCGGCGCCGCCTGACCGCTTTGGAACGGTGAAAAACCAGAGCGGCTGACGCGACCTTAGCCCGCCGCCGTGTGAATCCAACCCCGCCCCGCCACCGTGCGGGGCTATTTCATGTCTGGAACATCCATGACTACGAAGATGACCCCTATCCTCGCCCGCCAGGCGCGATGCGCCGCCTTGGGCTTTTTGCCCATCCAGCTAGATGGCATCAACGGCCGCCGCTCCCGCGCCGCGTTCGAGGCATGCTTTGCCTCGCATCGTGCATAGGGGCTGCTAGTGTAGCAGCGCCTCGTGGGTGTTAGGGCAAGGTCTAGCAAAATGAGTACCCATGCGATCCGTAACTTACTATAGCGGCGAAACCTGTTTTTTCAGCAAGAGCATTTTGCATGGACAAAATTGACGTCGTGGTGCCGCCGCGTTTTACCTACGCCACGTTTGATGGTTTGCGAGGTGTCGCCGCGTTAGCAGTGATTGTCTTCCATCTTGCGTACCGAGCAGAGTGGCCGCAACTGCTCCCACGGGGCTATCTAGCTGTTGATCTATTTTTTGCATTAAGTGGGTTTGTGATAGCGCAGGCGTACAGCGCTCGGCTGCAGACAGGAATGGGCCTATTCGAATTTACAGCTATGAGGTTGGTACGGCTCTACCCTTTGTTCTTTCTAGGGCAACTTCTTGGCCTGGCTGTTTTTGCGCTTCACGGCCATAATATGACAGCTCTGCTAAAAGCATTCATAGCGGGGATCGCTCTTGCTCCTTGGCCGATAACAGTTGGAAATGTCCCACCCATCTTTCCGCTAAATGGCCCATCATGGTCTTTGTTCTTCGAGATCGCGGTAAACATAGCGTTTGCTGCAGCAATAATGGTGCTGTCTCGTAAGCTGTTATTTGCTCTGGCGGTTGTTAGTGGACTCGCCCTGGCTGGAACAGCTGCACATTTTGGAAGTCTTCATGTGGGGTGGAACCGGCTTTGTTGCACAAAGCCTCTGATGTCCGAGGTTCCCCTTTCCCCGGACGGATTTATCCCGCGGTTTCTGT
>NZ_VDDD01000258.1 GCF_006151785.1 Paracoccus marcusii | reverse complement strand
GTTGACCACGGCAAGACGACGCTGACGGCGGCCATCACGAAGTACTTCGGCGAATTCCGCGCCTATGACCAGATCGACGGCGCGCCCGAAGAGAAGGCCCGCGGGATCACGATCTCGACCGCGCACGTGGAATACGAATCCGAGACGCGCCACTATGCGCATGTCGACTGCCCGGGCCACGCCGACTACGTCAAGAACATGATCACCGGTGCCGCCCAGATGGACGGCGCGATCCTGGTCGTGAACGCCGCCGACGGCCCGATGCCGCAGACGCGCGAGCACATCCTGCTGGGTCGCCAGGTGGGCATCCCCTACATGGTCGTCTACCTGAACAAGGTCGACCAGGTGGATGACGAGGAACTGCTGGAACTGGTCGAGATGGAAGTCCGCGAGCTGCTGAGCTCGTACGACTATCCGGGCGACGACATCCCGATCATCAAGGGTTCGGCGCTGGCAGCCATGGAAGGCCGCGACAACGCCATCGGCGAGGATTCGATCCGCGCGCTGATCGCCGCCGTCGACGAGTACATCCCGACCCCCGAGCGTGCGATCGACCAGCCGTTCCTGCTGCCGATCGAGGACGTGTTCTCGATCTCGGGCCGCGGCACCGTGGTCACCGGCCGCATCGAGCGCGGCGCGGTCAACGTGGGCGACGAACTGGAGATCGTGGGCATCCGCGACACCAAGAAGACCACCTGCACGGGCGTCGAGATGTTCCGCAAGCTGCTGGACCGCGGTGAGGCCGGCGACAACGTGGGCGTCCTGCTGCGCGGCATCGACCGTGACGGCGTCGAGCGCGGCCAGGTCCTGGTCAAGCCGAAGTCGGTCACCCCGCACACCCAGTTCGAGGCCGAGGCCTACATCCTGACCAAGGAAGAGGGCGGCCGCCACACGCCGTTCTTCGCGAACTACCGCCCGCAGTTCTACTTCCGGACCACGGACGTCACCGGCACCGTCAAGCTGCCCGAGGGCACCGAGATGGTGATGCCCGGCGACAACCTGAAGTTCGAGGTCGAACTGATCGCCCCGATCGCGATGGAAGAGAAGCTGCGCTTCGCCATCCGCGAAGGCGGCCGCACCGTCGGCGCAGGCGTCGTCTCCAAGATCATCAAGTGATCCAGGGCCCGAACGGGCCAAGGAATGCTG
>NZ_VDDD01000257.1 GCF_006151785.1 Paracoccus marcusii | reverse complement strand
CGGCGACCGCCGCCGCCGACGCCACCGCGGACCTGACGCCGCGCCTTGGCCGGGCACGCCCGCTGGCGGAACGCAGCATCGGGCATCCCGATGCGGGCGCGATCTCGCTGGCGCTTTGCGCGCGGGTCGTGGCCAGGGCGCTGGCCCGATAAATTCGGGCGGCGCGACCGACGCGCCGCCCACCAACAATATTCCAGACGGAGAGACACATGCGCATTGCTTTGGCCTTGGGGGATGCCGGGGGCGTCGGCCCGGAACTGGCGGCGAAACTGCTGGCCCATGACGACATGAAGGCGTTGGACGTGATCGTCGTGGGCGATGCGCGGGTGCTGGAGATGGGCGCGCGCCATGCAGGGGTCACGCTGGACCTGCCGCGGATCGGCGCCGATCAGGTCGGCCCCGACATGGCGCCGGGCCATGTGCTTCTGGATCTGGCGAATTGCGCGGTGGACGGCATGACCCTGGGCCAGTCCAGTGCCCATGCCGGCGCGGCCAGCCTGCAGAATTTCGGCTGCGTGCTGCAGCTGGCAGGGGCGGGGATCGCGGATGCGGCGATGTTCACGCCCTTCAACAAGCATTCGATGCGGCTGGCCCGGCCCAGCTATGTCGACGAGATCGGGTTTATCGACGCGGTTCTGCACGCGGATCGCAGTGGGCGAGAGTTCAACGTCCTGGAGGAGGTCTGGAACGCCCGCGTGACCAGCCACATCCCGCTGCGCAAGGTGGCCGAGACGCTGACCACCGAACGCATCCTGGACAGCCTGCGCCTGACGGCCGAGGTGATGGCCGGTGCGGGCAAGCCCGGCGCGCGGATCGGCGTCGCCGCGCTGAACCCCCATGCGGGCGACGGCGGCAATTTCGGCCACGAGGATGACGAGATCCTGGCCCCCGCCGTGGCGCACGCCGTGGCCCTAGGCATCGACGCCAAGGGGCCGATCCCGTCCGACACCGTCTTCGTGCGTGCCATCCGCGGCGAATTCGACGCAGTGCTGACCATGTATCACGACCAGGGCCAGATCGCGATGAAGCTGATGGGCTTTGACCGCGGCGTAACGCTGATCGCGGGTTACGGCTTTCCGATCGTGACGCCCGCGCATGGCACGGCCTTCGACATCGCGGGGCAGGGGCGGGCCGATCTGGGCGCGACGCTGACCGCCGCGCGCCTTGGCCGCGACCTGGCCGCGCTGAACCCAGCACGCGCGCCGCGCGCGT
>NZ_VDDD01000256.1 GCF_006151785.1 Paracoccus marcusii | reverse complement strand
CGCCGCCGCGGCCGCCGACACCGCCCCCCGCGCGCCCGAGGCCGCGGGCCATCCCCGCCTGTCCGTCGCGCAATCGGGCGACATCGTGGCGGAACTGGCCGCGGTGATCGTCGCCAAGAAGGCGCACCTGTCCGAGGTGGACGGCCTGATCGGCGACGGCGATCACGGGATCAACATGGCCAAGGGCTTTGGCCGCGCGGCCGAACGCCTGTCGGGCCAGCCGCTGGACGGGGCCTTCCTGGTGCTGTCGGACGTGCTGATGTCCGAGATCGGCGGATCGATGGGGCCGCTTTACGGTTTTATGTTCCGCGACATGGGCCGCACCATCCGCGACCGCGCCGCCATCGACGCGGACGGGTTCCTGACCATGCTGCAGGCCGGGCTGTCCGCCGTCACCGCCACCGGCGCCGCCAAGGTCGGCGACAAGACCCTGATCGACTGCCTGGACCCGGCCATTGCGGCCTTCGACGCGGCACGACCCGACGGGTTCGCCGCCTCCTTGCGGGCGATGGCGCGGGCGGCGCAGCAGGGGCGCGACAGCACCGTCGACATGGTCGCCAAGCTGGGCCGCGCGGCGCGGTTGGGCGAACGGTCGCGGGGGGTGCCCGATGCCGGGGCGACGTCCTGCTGCCTGATCCTGACGACACTGGCCGACAGCGTGGAACGCCGCCTGTCGCAGCCGTGACGTGCCGTTCCGGGACCGCTTGCAACCCTGCGGCGGGCCGTGCCAATGAGGTCCGACATGCAGACGTTCTCGCGCCATGATCTGACCGACCTGTTCCGCAGCCTGGCCGAGCGCATGGCCGCGGAACAATCCTATCTGGCCGAACTGGACGGAGAGATCGGCGATGCCGATCACGGCGTGGCGATGGCCGGGGGCTTTGCCGCCGCGGCGCGCGCCCTGGGCGAGGCGGGCGAGGCGGACCAGACGCTGGCACAGGGGCTGACGCTGGCCGCGTCGTCCCTGCACAACGCGGTGGGCGCCACGACCGGCCCGCTTTATGCCAGCGCCCTGCTGCGCGCCGCGTCGGCGCTTGGCGCCGAGACGCAGGTGCCCCTGTCCCGCCTGCCAGAGGTCATCGTCGCCATGGCCGAGGGGATCGCCGCCCGCGGCCAGGGCAAGCCCGGCGACAAGACCATGGTCGATGCCTGGGCGCCTGCCGCCCATGCCGCCCGCGCAGGCCTGCAGGCGGGCCAGCCCGCGGCCGAGGTGCTG
>NZ_VDDD01000255.1 GCF_006151785.1 Paracoccus marcusii | reverse complement strand
CGCTTCATTGTCCGTCCTCAAGTTGGATCGGACTCTAATCGATGGTGGAGGAAAAATCCCGTAGCAGGTCAGCCGGCCCCCGCCTCCAGGCCCGGCCCTTCGGGCCGAGCTGCACCTGACGGCGCAGCGGGCAAGTTGACGCGTGAGATGGGACAGGACGCCAAAGCGGAAATTGCCCGTGAAATGCTGGAGGGCATGCTGTCTGACAGCGATGGGGTCCTTAAAATCGAGCTGCGGGGCAACGGCCTATTCGCACTGAACCCTGCTACAGGGACATACGAGGTGGTTGGACTGGCGCGCATGTCTGCTGCAATGAGCTACATTCGGTAAGGCAGCGTCAGCGGAGGCAAGATCTGAACACCCCGGCTGCATGGCAGCCGGGGTGTTTTTTCGTTGCTGTAGCAATTTTTAATGCTGCGATATGTAGAATTGATCAGCTTTAATCAGCTGAAATTTACCCCTCCCTTGGGATCAATGACATAGTTCAACACCCACTCATCAGCATTTCTATTGTTGTTATGCTCTATAATTTTAGTAATAGAAAATAGGCAATAGTTATTGAATCTATTTTTCATAGCTACAATATCTCCTCTGTTTGCGGTCTTATCAATATCGGTCGCATGATAGGCCGCCGCATTCTTAATATCAGAAAATCTACTTTCAGGTGTGACATATGATCCTCTAATTGAAGGATCGGAAAATCTTATGTGTGCCGAGGTGCTAGAATTTGGTGATAAAGTAATAATAAAAAGGGATTCTCCCTCTCCCATTTCGGCTGTTCGGGTGATTGATCCATTAACGGTCAATGTATCTTTGATCCTGGTGGAGCGGTGTTTTGGCTTGAACGGCCAAAACAAGGTAACAATAGGAACGAAACTAGCGAAAGCGACTACAAACGGTTCCAAATTGTACGGGTCAACAAAGTAATCTGAAGATTCTATTCCAATCCAAGCTAACGAGAGCAAAAAAGCGATAGAGGAAAGCGCTATAATCGTCCAATATTGTGCGCGTGCTAGGTTAGGCATCGTTGTTAACTCCTAATACTTGTAAACATGTTTTGGCTGTTTGCTCAGCTGAGGCTTGAGGACATCATCTAATATGTAATTTTCATGAGACTATCGTTTCAGCAAGATCATAAACTGATCCGGGCGTCCCCTTCGGGCCGCGTCCCCGGTTCCGGCCGGCAAGACCGGCCTCCACCCGAGCTGGTCGGGGCGAT
>NZ_VDDD01000254.1 GCF_006151785.1 Paracoccus marcusii | reverse complement strand
TGACGTTGCCCCCGACTTTTATCCAGCGTGAGCGAGACTCCGAGTTTGAGTTTTGCCGTTTTGGACGGGTTGGGCAACGGGGGCTGGCGCGGAGCTTTGCGGGTTGCGCAGCGTCAGGCCCCGTTGCGGGGTGAAGGTTTGGGCGAACTCGGCTGGCGTCTGCCAGCCAAGGCGTGAATGCGGGCGTTCGATGTTGTAGTCCATGCGCCAGGCTGCGAGCGTGGCGCGGGCATGGCTCAGGGACGGGAACAGCGTCTCGTTCAAAAGCTCGTCGCGCAACCGACCATTGAAGCTCTCGATGAAGGCGTTCTGGGTCGGCTTGCCGGGCGCGATGTAGTGCCATTCGATCTTGCGATCGTCAGCGAAGGTCAAGATGGCGTTCGACGTAAATTCGGTCCCGTTGTCGCTGACCACGGTTCCGGGCTTGCCGCGCACATCGAACAGCGTTGCCAGTTCCCGCGCGACCCTCGCACCGGACAGCGATGTGTCGGCGATCAGGGCAAGGCACTCCCGCGTGCAGTCATCGACCACAGTCAACACGCGGAAGCGGCGGCCATCGGTCAGCTGGTCGGAGACGAAGTCCAGTGACCAGCGCTGGTTCGGCATCAGTGGCCGCAACATCGGAGCTCGTGTGCCGATGGCCCGCTTGCGCCCGCCGCGGCGCCGGACATGCAGCCGTTCCTCACGGTAGATGCGGAACAGACGCTTGTGGTTCACCTCATGCCCCTCGCGGCGCAGGAACACATGCAGCCGCCGATAGCCGAAGCGGCGACGGACCCGCGCCAGTTCCTTGAGCCGCTCGCGCAGCACCGGATCGTCCTGCCGGATCGCCTCATACCGCATGGTCATCCGGCAACAGCCGATCACCCGACACGCCCGCCGTTCGCTCATCCCGTGGCCTGCCACCAGATGTGCGACCGCTTGCCGCTTCGCGGCGGGCGCTACCACTTTTTTCCCAGGAGATCTTTCAGCGCCGCAGTGTCGAGCATCGCATCGGCCAGCAGCCGTTTCAGGCGAGCGTTCTCGTCCTCAAGCCCCTTCAGGCGCTTGGCCTCGCTGACGTCCATGCCGCCATACTTGGCCTTCCACTTGTAGACCGTCGCATCGCTGACGCCGTGCTTGCGGCACAGATCGGCGACGGAAACTCCTGCCTCATGCTCCTTCAAAATGCCGATGATCTGATCTTCGGTGAACCTGCTGCGCTTCATCTCTGGTCCTCTTGGTTGGGCCAGAGTCTACCTCAAACTGGATTAGGCGCAGGGGGCAACGTCA
>NZ_VDDD01000253.1 GCF_006151785.1 Paracoccus marcusii | reverse complement strand
GCCCGAAGGTCTTCCTTTCGGCCGTCGCCCTAGCCGCCCTCGTCATCTACTGGTTATGAATCCTGACCCTAGGGTAAGTGTGCCGGTATAAAGTTTTGGGAACAGGGATCTGAGGACAGGATCATAGCGTAACAGCATGGACATTTTTGTGGCTCCATTCGGTTAGAACCACATGCCGGGTGCCCCCGCAGTCTGTCTTGAACAAAATTGCGCCCTATCTCATCGCTGCCGCATAAGCGCCGGGCGTCAGTCCGTAAGTGCGGATGAACAGCCGGGTCATATGACTTTGATCCGAAAACCCGGCCGCGTGCGCGGAATGAGCAAGGGTCTCGCCATTTGAGATCAGCCTCCTCGCAAGATGCAAACGGCGCTGGACCAGATAGGCATGTGGAGTGAGGCCTGTGGCCTTTGCAAAGCCACGGACAAGCTGAAACTGGCTGAGATCGCCAATCGCAGAAAGTTCGGCCAGCGTCAGGGGCGTCGCGGGATCATCATCGATCCTGGCGCGTGCCTGATTGATTGATTGAGGAGTTTCGATTTCCGCACGTGGGGAGCGCTCAACAAGCCGTGAAAGTAGAAGCATCAGCGTTTCCTCGCCCTCAATTTCACTCTCGCTGCCCCGCCTGCTTGTCAGGGTGCGATACAGCGAGTGAAAACGGTTTGCGCACCGAATGTCGCGTATCGCGGGATGCGCAAGCTCTCCGGCATAGACACCGTGCTCTGTCATGATGCGCATGCGGTCGGCCAAGGCTACTGGGTCAAAATAGAGCATCCGCCACGCTCGACCGCCATCGCCCAGTGGTGCGCCATCATGCACCTCGCCGGGATTGACCGTAATGACGTCGCCCGCTTCTGCTTCCACCAATCCGCGGCCGCTGGCTGAAATTTGAGCGCCACGGATTATAACCCCGATACCGAACTGGTCATGACTATGACGACCGAAGGCACGGAATGAATCCGCAGTGACAGCCTCGACGCCGTTAAGAGAGCAGCGGTGGATCATAAATTGCTCAGGTTTCATGGACGAGAAAGCTACACAGATCTTAGGGTCTCAACCATTCGCGTTCTGGTGATCGCCTTAGATAATATCATCAAGCTGCTTGGTGGGTTAGCAGACGCATCGCCGCCACGCCTGTGTGACCGCTTTGCGGGACCATCCGGTCATTCGCTGCAAGTGCGCCATTGTCCGGTTTAGAGACATGTTCAAAAGGGGTCCAGACCGTGTGAAAACTAGGTGGAATTTAAAGGGCATCGGGCGTTCGGTGATTTTTAGTTTAGAAATCCTG
>NZ_VDDD01000024.1 GCF_006151785.1 Paracoccus marcusii | reverse complement strand
CCGGTCTCGGCCAGCAGCCAGCGCGCGATGGCCCAGGCCAGCGTCGCCTTTCCGACCCCGCGCGGCCCGGTCAGCAGCCAGGCGTGATGCAGCCGGTCGCCCTGCGCGGCCTGCAGGAACGCCGCCGCAGCCGCGTCCTGGCCGATCACGCGCGTCGCGTGACGCGGATGGGGTGCGCCCGGAACCCGGTCGGGTTCGGGGATGTCGGCTGCCTCGGTCTTCACAACGCGGCCATGATGCGGGCGGACACGTCCGCGGCGCTGCCTCTGCCGTCGATCAGCCGGACGCGGTCGGGATATTCGGCGGCCAGCGCGCGAAAGCCCGTGGCCAGCCGCTGCTGGAAGGCCAGCCCCAGGCTTTCAAAGCGGTCCTCGGCCCCGCCGCGCGCAGTGCCGCGGGCAAGCCCCGTTTCTGGGTCGATGTCGATGACGAATGTCCGGTCCGGCTCGACCCCGATCATCAGCGCGTGCAGCCGGTCCACCATGTCCCGCAGGTCGCCCCGCGCCGCACCCTGATAGACGCGGGTGCTGTCGGCGAACCGGTCGGTCACGACGACCTGCCCGGCCTGCAGCGCGGGTCGGATCGTGCGTTCCAGATGATCGCGCCGGGCGGCGGTGAACAGCAGGCATTCCGTCTCGGGCGACCAGCGTTCGCCCGACCCCTCGACCAGCAGGCGGCGGATCTCCTCGGCGCCGGGGCTGCCGCCGGGCTCTCGGGTCAGCACGACCTCGCGGCCCTGCGCCCGCAGCGCGTCGGCCAGCAGGCGGGACTGGGTGGACTTGCCGCAGCCGTCGATTCCTTCCAGGCTGATCAGCATCAGCCGGTGACGGCGGTGATGGCACGCTGGCCAAGCTGCATCACGGCCCCCTTCATGCGGCCCACCAGCCCGGCTTCGGGGACGTCCTGCGTGGCGATCAGGGGCGTGACGGTGTCGCGCGTGCCGGGGATGGTCACCACCAACTGGCCAAGGCGGTCCCCTCGCGCGATGGGCGCGGGGACGGGGGAATCGTAGACCACCTCGACCTTGACCTGGTCCTGGACGCCGGCGGGAACCAGGACGTTGACGCCGTTCTGGGTGGTCAGGCCGACCCTCGACACGGTGCCCAGCCAGACGGGGGCCTGCGCCACGTCCTCTCCGGCGGGGACCAGGGTGCGCATGCTGAATTCGCGGAATGCCCAGTTGACCAGGCGTTCGGATTCCTCGGCCCGGGCACGGTCGCTTGTCAGGCCGGTGATGACGAAGATGATGCGACGCCCGTCCTGGATGGCCGACCCGACCAGGCCGTATCCGGCCTCCTGGGTGTGGCCTGTCTTCAGCCCGTCGGCGGTCCATTCGCCCGTGCCGATGGACAGCAGCGGGTTGCGGTTGCCTGCATTCGACGGCACGCGGCCCTTGTAGTTGAACGAGGTCATGGCGAAGTTCGGATAGAGATCCGGGAATTCCGTGATGATGTAGGTGGCCAGCAGACCCAGATCCTCCATCGACATGCGATGTCCCGGGTCGGGCCAGCCGGAGGCATTCGTCAGCGTCGTGTGTGTCAGTCCCAGCTGCGCCGCGCGTTCGTTCATCTGGCGGGCAAAGGCCTCTTCGGTCCCGGCCAGGCCCTCGGCCACGACGACGCAGGCGTCGTTGCCGGAATTGATGATGATGCCGTGGATCAGATCCTCGACCGAGGGGCGGTCGGCTGGTTCCACGAACATCTTGGACCCGCCCATGCGCCAGGCCTTCTCGGACACCGGAAAGGTCGTGTCCATGCTCACGCGCCCATCGCGCAGCGCCTCGAACAGCATGGTTAGGGTCATCAGCTTGGACATCGAGGCCGGGGGAAGCGGCGTCTCGGCGTTCTTCTCCATCAGCACGGTGCCGGTCTGGACGTCATAGACCCACGCGGCCGATGCTGTCGTGTCAAAGGCCCTGGCGGGGGCCGTCATGGCCAGCACGGCCGCCACCCAGATCAGGAATCCGCGCATGATAAGTCCCCCTAGGTTGTTTTCCATGATGGTTACATCAACCCAATCCGCCCCGCAACGCGCCATGGCCGGGGCGGGGCAATCGTGATCAGTTTCCCGTGGCCTCGCGCCAGTGCCTGCGGCAGAGCGAGACATAGGTCTCGTTCCCGCCAACCTGCACCTGCGCGCCCTCGGTGATCGCCTGTCCCGCCTCGTTGCGGCGGATGACCATGGTGGCCTTCTTGCCGCAGTGACAGATGGTGCGCACCTCGCGCATGTCGTCGGCCAGCGCCAGCAGGGCAGCGGATCCCGGAAACAGCATGCCCCGGAAATCGACTCGCAGCCCATAGCACATGACCGGAATGCCCAGGTCGTCGGCCACGCGGGCCAGCTGCCAGACCTGGTCCGCGGTCAGGAACTGCGCCTCGTCGACGAACACGCAGGCGGGGCGTGGCGCAGTCTGCGCCACCAGCGTCAGCAGGTCGGACGCGCTGTCAAAGGACAGCGCCTCGTCGGCGATGCCGATCCGGCTGGCGATGCGCCCCTTGCCGGCGCGGTCGTCCAGCGCCGCGGTCAGCAGCAGCGTCTCCATCCCGCGTTCGCGATAGTTGTAGGACGCCTGAAGCAGCAGCGTGCTCTTGCCCGCGTTCATCGTCGAATAGTTGAAATACAGCTTTGCCATGGTGCCCGGCCCATACCCGCGCGCATCACGCGCGACAAGCGAAAGCCGCCGGAGATTGCGCCCCGGCGGCCTGTTCGTTGTCCAGATACAGATTCCGCCTTGCGGCAGGGATCAGGCGGTGCGGCTCTTGGGCGCGCGCGACGGGCGGCGTGCCGGACGCTTGTGGGCGCCCCCGTCCATCGGCTTGCCACGTCCGCGCTGTGCGCCGCCGGCAGGACCCGCCGCTGCGGCCGCGGCAGCCGAGGGCACGTCGCCGCCGATCACCGGAATGGCGTTCTTCATCGCCTTCTCGATGGCGCGCAGCTCTCCCAATTCGGCAGGCGAGCAGAAGGCCACGGCGCGACCGTCACGGCCCGCACGCGCCGTCCGGCCGATGCGGTGGACATAGTTCTCGGGGACGTTCGGCAGGTCGTAGTTGTAGACATGCGCGACCTCGGGGATGTCCAGGCCGCGGGCGGCCACGTCGGTGGCGACCAGCACCTTGGTCTCTCCCTTGCGGAAGGCCTCCAGCGCACGCTCGCGCTGGCCCTGGCTCTTGTTGCCGTGGATCGCGGCGACCGCGAAGCCCCACTTTTCCAGCAGCTTGGCCAGCTTTTCGCAGCCGTGCTTGGTGCGGCCGAAGACCATCGCCAGCTCGTTGGTGTGCTTGGACATGTATTCGGCCAGCAGCGTGGCCTTGTCGCCCTGGCTGACGAAGTGGACACCCTGCTCGATCTTCTTGGCGGCCTGGCCCGGCGGGTTGACGGCGACCTTGACCGGGTTGGTCAGGTAGGTATCCGACAGTTCCGACATCAGCTTGGGCATGGTGGCCGAGAACATCAGCGTCTGGCGTTCACGTGGCAGCATCCGCGCGATCTTGCGCAGCGTGTGGATGAAGCCGATGTCCAGCATCTGGTCAGCCTCGTCCAGCACCAGATAGGTGGTGGCCTCCAGGCTGATCGCGCGACGCTCGATCAGGTCCATCAGGCGGCCAGGCGTCGCGATCAGAACGTCCACGCCGCGCGACAGCCGCTCGGTCTGGGTGTTGATCGAGGCGCCGCCCACGACGCGGAACGACCGGATCGGCGTCCCCTCGGCATAGGCGTCGATGTTCGTCGCGATCTGGGTGGCCAGTTCGCGGGTCGGTGCCAAAATCAGCGCGCGGCAGGTCTTGGGGTCGGGCTTCTTCCCATAGTTGATCAGGCGGGTCAGCATCGGCAGGCCGAAGGCCGCCGTCTTGCCGGTGCCGGTCTGGGCCAGGCCCAGCACGTCGCGGCCCTGCACGATGGCAGGGATGCCCTGTTCCTGGATCGGGGTGGGCGTGGTCAGGCCCATCGCGATGATGTTGGCGTTGATGCGATGGTCGATCCCCATATCCGCAAAGGGACCGGTGATGACGGGTTCGCGGGCGGGGGCGCGGCGGCCTTCGTTGGCCTGGATCGGCGGGCGGGCGGGGGTGGACTTGCCGCCACGGTTGGGGCGGCGGCGGGTGTTGTTCTGTTCCATCAGGATCTTTCGTCCCTTCCGTCCCCCGTATCGGACGCAAAGGCAGGGGCCCCGCGCAGGGCGCGGCCAGTGGCAGGGGTGCAGGCGCGATACGAGGATGCCTGCTGCCTCCCCGCGTGAATGGGAAACTGGATTGGGTGTCGGCGTCATCGGGCAGGGGCCCAAGGCTGCTCACGCGGCAGCGGACGGCGATGGGGGTCAGATGGGCGGAAATGACGTGAAAGTCAAGCCCCGTCAGGCACGGCCCTGGATGGTCAGGCGCGGTCGGCGCTGTCCATCCAGATCGTCACCGGCCCGTCATTGACCAAAGCCACCTGCATGTCCGCGCCAAAGCGCCCGGTTTCGGTGGCGACCCCCAGGTCGCGCAGCGCCTGAGCGAAGCGTTCGTACAGGCGCCGGCCATCGTCGGGCGCGGCGGCCGAGGAGAAGCCGGGGCGGTTGCCGCTGCGGGTGTCGGCGGCCAAGGTGAACTGGCTGACGACCAGCGCCGTGCCGCCCGTGTCCAGCACCGACCGGTTCATCCGCCCCTGATCGTCGCGGAAGATGCGCAACCGCGCTACCCGCCCGGCCAGCGCCGCGGCGGTCGCGTCGTCGTCGCCCTGCATGGCGCAGGCCAGGATCAGCAGGCCCGGCCCCGTCTGCCCCACGATCTGGGCGTCGACGGTGACGCGGGCTTCGGTGACGCGCTGGATCAGGACCCTCATCGTCGGGTCACCGGGCCAGCACGATGCCGATCACGACCATCATCAGGCCGATGACCGATGCCGCCAGCGCACCCATGTTCACGGCCAGCACGCCGCGCATCTTCTCGCGCAGCGCCGCGTCGTCCAAGCCCCGCGCGCGGGCGCGGCTGACGGTCCAGATGCACCAGACAAGGGCGCCCAGCCCGATCAGGGTCAGGGCCGCGCCGCTCCAGATGATCCAGTCGAACAGGGTCATGGTCGTCTCCTTGCGCAAAGCGGGGTTTCGCGACCGTCCCCTAGCGGCGATTGCACCCCGCAACAAGACCGCCTAACACCCGGTGCAAACGCGCAAGAAGGGACGAATCCGATGCAGGACGATCAAGCCTATGGGGTGGCCGCGGACGAGCTGCGCCAGTTCATCGAACAGTTCGAGCAGCTTGAGGCCGAAAAGAAGGACATCGCCGAACGCCAGAAAGAGGTGATGGCCGAGGCCAAGGCCCGCGGATACGACACCAAGGTGATGAAGCAGATCATCGCCCTGCGCCGCCGCGACAAGGACGACATCGCCGAGGAAGAGGCGATCCTGGATATGTACAAGGCTGCCCTGGGCATGGTCTGACGCACCCGTCCCGGGGCCGCCCGCGCGGCCCTAGGGCAGGATGAACTCGACGCCCGGCAGGACCGCAATCTCGGCCACGTCGGCGCGATAGTTTTCGGTCACCTGATCGACCAGCTCCTGCGTCCAGCCCGGCAGGTCGACGGTCTGCTCCAGCACCTCGGGCAGGGCATGGGCGGCCAGGACGTCGGAATAGATCTGGCGGCGCTGCGCGACATTGGTCTGGTCGCGGCCCGCCATTGCGGCGCGCAGTTTCTCCATCCCGGATGGGCCCAGCAGGTCGAACATGTAGGGCATGTTTCCCGCCAGCGGCACGCCGTCGGGCAATGCGCCGATCAGCCGCACCACCTCGGGCCAGATCAGCGGCACATCCTCGTGGCACCACAGGACCAGGCGGCGGCCCTGAACCGATCGGACCAGCTTCTGGATGGCCAGCCGCCAGCGCAGCTGCAGCGGGTGGTTGCCCTGCATCAGGTCGTCATAGCCGCCGCCGCTGAACTGGGGCAGGACCTCGGCCAGCAGGGTGGCTGGATTGCGCATCGCCAAAAAGAACTCGGTCCGCGCCGACGGGAACAGCCGCGACAGCGCGGCCGCGCGCATGCCGATCTGCGGATAGAGCCCGTCGCGCCCCACGGCCCGGCCCGGCGCACCCATGAAGGTCGAGGTGGACATCACGATCCGCTTTGGATCGTCGCTTTCCAGCATCGCGTCCATCATGATCTGTTCCATCTCGGGCGTGGCCGTGCCGCCGTTCAGCGATGCCAGCGCCTCGTCGAACAGCCCACGGTGGCGGTTCGGGGTGACCACCTCGGTGCCGATGCCCTGCAGGGCGGCGCGGTTGTTCAGCAGCGTCTTGAGCAGGCGGTCGCGGTCGGTGCCGTGCACCCCCAGGTGGAAAACCATCTGCATCTGAACTGTCCCGTCTTTTCTTGGCCTTGCGGCGGGCAAGCCCACCCTGGTTGTGGCGCGCAGATTAACCGTCCGGCGTGGACAGTCAAACCGCTTTGGCATATCGCCCTTGGGCATGACCCGGACAGCCCCAGAACCGACCCGCAGCCGCCGTCACGATCATGCCCTGCGCCAGGGGGGCGGACGCGGATGGTCGGTCGCCGCGGTCCTGGTCGCGGGGCTGGTGCTGATGCCGGTCCTTTCGGTCGTCTGGCTGGCGCTGAACCCCACCGACAACATCTGGCCGCATCTGCTGTCCAGCGTCATGCCCCGCTATTTCGGCAATACGGTCGCGCTTGCAATGGGGACGGGACTGCTTGCCGCGGCGATGGGCACCGGGGCGGCCTGGCTGGTCAGCATGTACGACTTTCCGGGCCGTGGCGTGCTGCAGTGGCTGCTGCTGCTGCCGCTGGCGGTGCCCGCCTATATCGGCGCCTATGCGCTGGCCGATTTCCTGGATTATTCCGGCCCGGTCCAGATCGCCCTGCGCGGCTGGTTCGGGTGGGAGACGGCCCGCGACTACTGGTTCCCCCGCATCCGCTCGCTGGAGGCGGCGATCGTGGTGCTGGCCTCCGCCCTCTATCCCTATGTCTATCTGTTGACGCGCGCCGCGCTGCACGAACAGTCGGGCAGCGCATACGAGGTCGCGCGCGCCCTGGGCACCGGCCCCTGGGGCCTGTTCGCCCGCGTTGGCCTGCCGCTGGCGCGCCCGGCCATCGTAGCGGGATCGGCCATCGCGATGATGGAGGCGGTCGCCGATTACGGCGTCGTCAGCTATTTCGGGGTCCAGACCCTGAACACCGGCATCTTCACCACCTGGCTGGAGCGTCGGAACGCCGGCGGTGCCGCCCAGATCGCCTGCGCGATGCTGGCCATCATCGTGCTTCTGTCGCTGTGGGAACGCTTTGCCCGCCGCAACGCGCGCTATCACCAAAGCGCCCGGCAGCCGCGTCCGATCCAGCGTCAGCGCCTGCGTGCCCTGCCGGGGGTCCTGGCGACGATGGCCTGCACGCTGCCTTTCGCGATGGGGTTCGTCCTGCCGGTGGGGGTGATCGCGACCTATGCGCTGGCCTATCCGCAGGGTTGGGTGTCGCCGGGGCTGGTGCGGGCCGCGTGGCACACGGTGTCATTAGGCGGGATCGCCGCGGTGCTGACGGTGCTGATGGCGCTGATCATGGTCTATGGGACGCGCCTGTCGGGGCGGGCGCTGCCGCGCCTGCTGATGCCGGTCACCACCATCGGCTATGCCGCGCCGGGGGCGGTGCTGGCGGTGGGCCTGCTGATCCCGCTGGCCGCGCTGGACCACTGGGTCGCGGATGGCTGGCTGGCGGTGACGGGCACCGATCCGGGGCTGATCCTGACGGGCACGGGCACGGCCATCGTGCTGGCCTATCTGGTCCGTTTCTTCGCGATCGGGCAGGGGGCGATCGATGCGGCCTTCACGCGGGTGCCGCCCTCGCTGCCGATGGCGGCGCGGTCGCTGGGGCGCGACAATGCCGGGGTCCTGCGCGCGGTCTATCTGCCGATGATGCGCGGGTCGGTGGGGGCGGCGCTGCTGCTGGTCTTCGTCGATTGCGTCAAGGAACTGCCCGCAACGCTGCTGCTGCGCCCGTTCAACTTCGAGACGCTGGCCACCCGCACCCACGAACGCGCCAGCCTGGAGGATCTGGGCAACGCCGCGCCCGCGGCACTGCTGGTGATGGCCGTAGGGCTGGCCGCGGTCGCGCTTCTGGCGCGCACCAACCTGGGCGGTGCCAGACGCACGAAGCCGCCGCTTGCGTAACATCGGGCGGCTTGGTAATCGGACGACGATGCCGGCTTAGCTCAGTGGTAGAGCGTCTGATTTGTAATCAGGGGGTCGGGGGTTCAAATCCCTCAGCCGGCACCAAGTTTCCCTTGCATTAAGGCCCTGTCCGCCCTATCTAGACATGGCTACGTTAAATTCTCTGCATCCTGTCTGCTTCTGCCTTCAGTCTGCTTTGTTAATCTGACGGCCAAGCCACCGCATACTGCGGGTGGAACACTAAGACAGGAGATCTCACGATGGCCAACGGCACCGTGAAGTGGTTCAACAGCACCAAAGGGTTCGGCTTCATTCAACCGGAAGGCGGCCGCCAGGACGTTTTCCTGCACATCTCGGCTCTCGAGCGCGCGGGCCTGTCGGCTCCGGCCGACGGCCAGAAGGTGACGTTCGAGCTGGAGCGTGGCCGTGACGGTCGCGAATCGGCAACGAACGTTCAGTTCGTCTGATCCGACGCCTTACGGCGACGATATGAAAGGGCTGCCGCAAGGCAGCCCTTTTTGCATGTGCGCGCTTGAGGCCGCACGCAGATTGGCATAGCAGACCCCCATGAAAATTCTGTTTCTTGGTGATGTGATGGGCCGTTCGGGCCGTCGGGCGATCACCGAACGGCTGGCGGGGCTGCGCGCCCGGCTGAAGGCCGATCTTGTCGTGGTCAATTCGGAGAACGCAAGCGGCGGGCGGGGCCTGACCGCGGGTCACGCGCAGCTGCTGCTGGAGGCGGGGGCCGATTGCCTGACGCTTGGCGACCATGCCTTTGATCAAAAGGACATGCTGGCCTTCATCGACCGCGAACCGCGGATCGTGCGCCCTCTGAACTTCGCGCGCGAGGCGCCGGGCCGCGGTCACACGATCATCAGCGACCAGCGCGGGCGCAAGGCGCTGATCGTGCAGGCCTTGGGCCAAGTGTTCATGTCGCGTCCCTATGACGATCCGTTCTCGGCACTGGACGGCGTGCTGCGCGCCCATCCGCCGGGCGGCATGGTGCAGGGCGCCCTGGTCGACATCCACGCCGAGGCGACCAGCGAGAAGATGGCCGTGGGTCATTTCTGCGACGGGCGCGCCAGCCTGGTGGTGGGCACCCACACCCACGTCCCCACGGCCGATGCACAGGTGCTGCCGCGCGGAACGGCCTATCTGACCGATGCGGGGATGTGCGGCGACTATGACAGCGTGATCGGCATGGACAAGGCGGAGCCGCTGCGCCGCTTCATCACCGGCATGGTCCGCGACCGCTTCGTGCCCGCCGAAGGCGAGGCGACGCTGTCCGGCGTGCTGGTCGAGACGGACGACCGCACGGGGCAGGCGCGCAGCGTCCAGCCGGTGCGCGACGGCGGTCGGCTGGCGGCCACGCATCCGGCCTGACCCACCGGCACCGTTTCAACTTTCGCTTGCGGCAGCGCAGAAAACTGCTCTACACCCCGATGTCGGGGCCGCATCCGGGCCGTGTGACGAGACAGGATCTTCATGCTTGGCTTTGAACTGACCGGCACGACCGCTTCCGTTGCCATGCTGATCATCGTCAGCATCACCTTTGTCCTCTTCATCCGCGAAAAGCACCCGCCCGAGGTCATCGCCATCGCCTCGGCGGCGACGATGATGGTGCTGGGGCTGCTGCCGGTCGAGGATGCGGCGGGGGTGCTGTCAAATGCCGCGCCCTGGACGATCGCCTTCATGTACCTGCTGATGGGCGGCCTGATGCGGACGGGGGCGCTGGACCTGATGTCCAGCATCGTGTCGGCCCGCGCTGACACCAATCCGATGCTGGCGGTGGCCAGCCTGTTCGGCTTCGTGATCGTTGCATCGGCGGTAATGAACAACACGCCGGTCGTCGCGGTGATGATCCCGATCTGCATCCAGCTGGCGCTGCGGCTTGGAACAACGCCGTCCAAATTGTTGATGCCACTTAGCTATTTCACGTTGATGGGGGGCATGATCTCGTTGATCGGCACCTCGACCAACCTGCTGGTCGACGGGGTGGCGCGCGAACGCGGGATGGAGCCCTTCACGATCTTCGAGATCGCCCCGGTGGGCATCGCCATCACCCTTGCCGGGATCGCCTATTTCCTGCTGATCGGGCGCAAGCTTCTGCCCGAACGCACCTCGCTGGCCGGCTTCCTGGGGTCGCGCCGCGAGATGAAGTACTTCACCGAGGTCGCGATCCCCGAGGATTCGTCCCTGGTCGGCCAGACCGTGACCGAGGTGGCGCTGTTCAAGCGCGACGCGGTGCGCCTGATCGACGTGCTGCGGGGCGACGCGTCGCTGCGCCGCAACCTGCCCGAGGTCGTGCTGGCCCCCGGCGACCGCGTCGTCCTGCGGTCGGAGATGTCCGACCTGCTGGAGATGCTGGACAACAAGAACCTGCAGATGCTGGACAAACTGGGCTCGGTCGCGACCGAGACGGTCGAGGTTCTGATCTCGCCGGGCTGCCATCTGATCGGTCGCCGCCTTGGCGACCTGCGCCTGCGCCGCCGCTATGGCATCTATGTCCTGGCGGCGCACCGGCGGAACCAGAACATCGGTCGCCAGCTGGACGACCTGGTGGTGCGCGTGGGCGACACCCTGCTGCTGGAGGGCGCGCCCGAGGATATCGGCCGCCTGGCCACCGACATGGAGATGGTCGACGTCTCGCGCCCCTCGGCGCGGGCCTATCGGCGCAATCGCGCCCCCATCGCGATCATCTGCCTGCTGGCCGTGGTGACGCTGGCGGCCCTGAACGTCGCCCCGATCCTGGCGCTGTCCTTCCTGGCGGCGGCGGTGATCCTCATCACCCGCTGCGTCGACGCCGAAGAGGCGTTCTCTTTCGTGGACGGCCGCCTGATGGCGATGATCTTCGCCATGCTGGCCGTGGGCGAGGCGCTGGAACATACGGGGACGGTAAACCTGATCGTCGACTTCCTGGCGCCGCACCTGATGGACCTGCCGCCGTTCCTGACCCTGATCGCGGTCTATTTCCTAGGCCTGATCCTGACCGAGGTCCTGTCGAACAACGCGGTCGCCGTCCTGCTGACGCCCATTGCCATCGCGCTGGCCACGACCCTTGGCCACGACCCACGACCCTATGTCGTGGCCGTCATGTTCGCGGCAACCGTCGCCTTTGCGACGCCCATCGGCTATCAGACACATATGATGGTTTATGGACCGGGGGGGTATCGGTTCTCTGACTTCGTCAAGGTGGGCGTGCCGCTGGACATCATCTGCGGCATCGTGGCGTGCCTGATCATCCCCATCCTGTGGCCGCTGGTTCCTTGACGCCTTGCGTTTGCCGCGACTGCAATGCTGCCATGCAGCATCGGCGGTTGCGATCGGGGGGCAAAACCCCGATCTAGGGCGCAGGGGAGGAAACGACTTTGTCCTATGCAAGGAGTTTCCACATGGCGACCATCGCTTCTGTCGATCACAAATCCACCGGTTTCTCGGCCGGCTCGCTGTTGGCGCCGTTCCGTGCCGTGGGCCGCTTCATGATCGCTTTGGCCGAGGCAAGCCCGCAGATGCGCGCGCTGAACCGCCTGAGCCAGATGTCGGATGCCGAACTGTCCGCCAAGGGCCTGACCCGCGACGGCGAAGTCCGCCGCATCCTGGGCGGTTCCGCCGCGCTGTAAGGCGCGCCCGATCACCGGACGACCACCGCGCGGCCCCCTGGGGCCGCGTTTCGCATTGCGATGGGGGTGCCCGCTGGACTAGAAGCGGGCCATATTCCAGTTTCCGCACGAAGGACGACCCGACATGGCAGGGCATTCCAAATGGGCCAACATCCAGCACCGCAAGGGCCGGCAGGACAAGCTGCGGTCCAAGCTGTTCTCCAAGCTGGCGAAAGAGATCACCGTGGCCGCCAAGATGGGCGACCCCGATCCTGAAAAGAACCCGCGCCTGCGCCTGGCCGTCAAGGAGGCCAAGTCGAAATCCGTCCCCAAGGACGTGATCGACCGCGCCATCAAGAAATCGCAGGGCGGCGACGCCGAGACCTATGACGAGATCCGCTATGAGGGTTACGGCCCGAACGGGATCGCGCTGGTGGTCGAGGCGATGACGGACAACCGCAACCGCACCGCGTCGAACGTGCGCAGCTATTTCACCAAGTCGGGCGGCGACATGGGCCAGACCGGTTCGGTCAGCTTCATGTTCGACCGGGTCGGAGAGATCGTCTATCCCGCATCCGCTGGCGATGCCGATACGGTCATGCTGGCCGCGCTGGAGGCCGGGGCCGACGACGTCGAATCCGACGAGGAGGGCCACTGGATCTATTGCGCCGACACCGCGCTGAACGAGGTGTCCAGCGCATTGGAGGCGTCCTTGGGCGAATCCGACACCGCCAAGCTGATCTGGAAGCCGCAGGCGCCCACCGAGGTCACCGACCTTGAGACCGCGCAAAAGCTGATGCGCCTGATCGACACGCTGGAGGATGACGACGACGTCCAGACCGTCACCGGCAATTTCGACATCTCGGAAGAGATCGCGGCGCAACTGTAATCGCCGTCGATCGCGCGGGCGGGCCGTTCCCATCGGGGGCGGCCCGTCTTGCGTTTTGCGCCTTGCGCGCCGCCGGGAAAGGCGGCAATTGCAGATCATGCAGATGCAAAGCGAGACACGCCGCGACCTGATCGGCATCGGATGGATGCTGGCGACAGGGCTGTGCTTTGTCGCGGTCAACACCATCGTGCGCGGGCTGGACGGCGCGCTGCCCGCGGCACAGGCGGCGTTCATCCGCTTTCTGTTCGGATTGGTGTTTCTGGCCCCGGTCATCACCAGCGCCTTGCGGGGCGGGTTTTCGCGGGGGATCTGGGGGCTGTTCGCGCTGCGTGGGGCGCTGCACGTGGTGGCGGTGGTCGCTTGGTTCTATGCGATGTCGCGCATCACCGTGGCCGAGGTGACGGCCATCGGCTTTCTGAACCCCATCATCGTGACGATCTGCGCCGCGCTGTTTTTGGGTGAAAAGCTGGCCTCGCGGCGGATCGCGGCGGTGGCGGTGGCGCTTATGGGCGCGCTGGTCGTACTGCGGCCGGGGTTGCGGGAGCTGGACCCCGGGCATCTGAGCCAGGTTCTGGCCGCTGTCGCCTTCGGTCTGTCCTATCTGATCGCGAAGCAGCTGTCGGATCGCGTGCCCGCGGCGGTGGTCGTGGCGATGATGTCGCTGACGGTATCGGTCGGTCTGGCACCGCTGGCCATCGCGCAGTGGGTGCCGCCGACGATGGGCCAGCTGGGCTGGCTGGCGCTGGTCGCGGTCTTTGCGACGCTTGGCCATTACACGATGACGCGGGCCTTTGCGGCGGCGCCGCTGACGGTCACGCAGCCGGTGACGTTCCTGCAGCTGATCTGGGCCAGCCTGGTCGGCGTGCTGGTCTTTCATGAGCCGCTGGACCCGTGGGTGATCCTGGGCGGCGGTCTGATGATCGGGGCGATCAGCTATATCACCTGGCGCGAGGCGCGCATCCGCGCCCGCACCGTCACGCCACCGGTCAGCGCCACCAAGGTTTGAGCTAGGCCGCGCGCAGTCGGCCCATCCCCCATAGCAGCCGTTCGGCCAGCCAGTCGGCGGGCCATCTGAGCCGCGTCAGCGTGGTCGCCACCGTCGTCGAGCGGCGCGCGGCGCGGTCGAAACCAAGGCTCATCACGCATAGCGCGGCCAGCAGGGCGGCGGTCCATCCCACTGCCCCGGTCACGTCGGTGGGCTGGGGGGCGACCAGATACAGCAGGACATTGCCCCAGGCGAAGGTGAACATGCTGGTGCGGCCAAAGAAGGTGGCTTGGGACCATGCCCCGATGCTTCCGACTTTTCGGATGTCGATCATCCAGACGAAGAACAGCGTCATCAGCGTGGCCGACAGGATGCCAGTTGCGAAATAGAGCGGATTGCTGTCCCGGCGCAGGCTGCCATCCGCCAAGCCGTCGATCACGTCGACGCTGACGAACAGCCCGCCGATCAGCGCGACCCCCGCGCCCCCGACCAGCAGCGCACGCACCCGGCGGCCAAAGCCCGGATCGGCCAAGGGGTCTGTCGATCCCGCCGGCGACCGGCCGGTCAGATAGCGGCCCAGGCATTGTCCGGCGATGACCAGCGTCAGTCCGTGCAGCACGGACGGACCTGCAAGCGGCAGGTCGCCGAAACCGGTCAGAAACTGCACGAGGCTGGCCACGGGGGTGGGCGCGCCCAGATCGTTCTGGACGTCCGGAAGGCCGCTGAGCAGGGGCCACGCCGCGTGACAAGCCAGCGCGGCGACCGCCAGCGGCAGCAGCCCGGTCCGCGCCCGGATCCACAACAGGATCGGCGCAATGGCGAGGACGATGGCATAGAACTTCAGAATTTCCGTATAGGGTGAATTTCCCATGAACAGGATCGTCGCGGTGCTGTAGGGCACCGAGTAGCCGTCATCGGTCAAGGTCAATGTCAGGATCGTCAGCGCATAGAGAACCCAGCACTGGAACGCCCGCGACAGAAGCCGCATGGCAACCCCATGGCGCGCCTGACGCGTGGTCCAGCGTGGGCGATAGACCACCTCCAGCATCGTGCCGAACAGCAGGATGAAGGTCGGTGTGGCGATCTGGAAGGCAAATCCCGCAACGCGGGTCAGCGGTTCGGACATGTGGGCGTAAAGGCCCACATCCGCAAAGACATGCGACGACATCGCCAGCACGATCGCCAGGCTTCGCGCCGCATCAAGGCCAATGATCCGCATCTGTTTACCACGTTAATAATTTGCATTCTGTGCAACGCGGGGTCATAGCAGAATGCCGCCCGATTGGAACCGCGCATTGGCGCCAAGAGTTTTTCCGCCGATCGCAGGAGGATTCAATGGCATCGCATGAACAGGTTTGGGACGACTGGCAGAAGCTGGTGAACATGACGCCGTCCCAGCTGAAGGATTGGCTGGACACTGACGACAGCAAGTCGGTGGGCGACACCGGCGGGCAGGGCGAAAGCACCGGCCACAAGTCAGGCCGCCACATCCTGCGCATCAAGGACAAGAAGAAGGCCGACCTGACCGACGACGACTGGTCGCACATGGCCAAGGTCGCGGGCTACATCAAGCGCCACTTGGCACAGGGTGGCCCCGAAAAGGACAAGGAACACAGCGACTGGCGCTATTCCCTGATGAACTGGGGCCACGATCCGCTGAAGTGATCGCGGCCCCGGCGAATTAGCGGTTCGGCCACAGCGTCGCGTGTCGGTTCACGTCCTTGTACAGCAGATAGCGGAACGGCCCCGGACCGCCGGCGTAGCAGGCTTGCGGGCAGAAGGCGCGCAGCCACATGTAATCGCCCGGACCTACCTCGACCCAGTCCCGGTTCAGGCGATAGACGGCCTTTCCTTCCAGCACGAACAGGCCGTGTTCCATCACGTGCGTTTCCGCGAAGGGGATCGAGCCGCCGGGTTTGAACGTCACGACAGTGATGTGCATGTCATGGCGCAGATCGGCCGGGTCCATGAAGCGCGTGGTGCCCCATGCCCCGTCCGTGTCGGGCATCATGGACGGGGCGATGTCTTGTTCCTGCACCACGATAGGGTCGGGCTTGTCCGTGCCGGCAAAGGGCTGCCAGCGCTTGCGCCACCAGTGAAAGCCCGCGGGGCCTGCGGTGCGGTTCCGGACCCGCCACGGCGTGCCAGCCGGGATATAGGCAAAGCCGCCCGGCGACAGCAAATGCTCGGTCCCGTCGATCACGACCTGCATGTCGCCGCCGGTGACGAAGATCGCGTGCTGGACCTCGGGGTCGTCGTCAGGCGTGTCGCTGCCGCCGCCTTCGGCCAGTTCGACGATGTACTGGCTGAAGGTTTCCGCAAATCCGGTCAGCGGGCGGGCCAACATCCAGAACCGCATCCCCTGCCAGCCGGGCAGATAGCTGGTGACGATGTCGCGCATCACGGTGCGGGGGATAACGGCATAGGCCTCGGTGAAGATGGCGGTGTCGGTGGTCATCCCCGTCTGGGGCGGCAGGCCCGCCACGGGGCCGGCATAGCGGATGCGCGGCGCGGTGGCATCATCGGTGGGAAGCTGGGCGATGTCGCCGGTGGGGGCGCCCGCGGGGCCGGTCTGGGTCATTTCAGGATCTCTTTCAGGCGAAGGGTGGCGATGCGGGTGACCTGCGCCTCGGCTGTGGCGCGTTCGGTGGCGGTGTCGTTGTCGACGCGGGCCTGCATGGCGGACAGGATGCCCGCCTTGTCGTGGTCACGAACCGCGATGATGAACGGAAAGCCGTGCTTGGCGACATAGGCGTCGTTCAGGCGTGTGAATTCGGCCCGTTCCGCATCGGTCAGCGCGTCCAGACCGGCGCTGGCCTGTTCGGCGGTGCTGTCGGCGGTCAGACGCTTGGCCTGCGCCAGCTTGCCCGCCAGATCGGGGTGGGCCCGCAGCACGCCCAGTCGTTCGTCGTCGCCTGACGCGCGGAACATCTGTGCCATGCGTCCGGCAAGGCCGCCGGGCGTGTCGTGGACGGCACCCATCTCGGCATCCCAGACGCGTTCGGCGATGAAGGGCGAATGTTCATAGACGCCGCCGAACCGTGCGACAAAGGCGGCGCGGTCCATCTGCGACGGGCGCGTGCGGCGCTGGAACGGATGTTCGGCCGTCCAATGGCGGGCGATGTCCAGGCGGCTGGCGAACCAGACGCCCTCATGGCTGCGGGCGTGCTCCAGGAACCGCTGGATCGCCATCGCCCGACCGGGGCGCCCAGCCAGGCGGCAGTGCAGGCCGATGGACATCATCTTGGGCGCGCCGGCGGCCCCTTCGGCATAGAGGATGTCGAAGCTGTCGCGCAGATAGTCGAAGAAATCAGTTCCCGTGCCGAACCCCTGACCGCTGGAAAAGCGCATGTCATTGGCGTCCATCGTATAGGGCACCATCAGCTGCGGCCGGTCGTTGTGGACGTGCCAATAGGGCAGTTCGTCCGCGATGGTGTCGGCCAGATAGGCGAACCCGCCTTCCTCGCAGCCCAAGGCCACCGTGTTCATCGACGTGCGCCCCTGATAGAAACCGTGCGGGCGTTCGCCGGTGATGGCGGTGTGCAGGGCCACGGCCTGGGCGATGTGGTCGGCCTCGACCTCGCGCGGGACGTTGCGATAGTCGATCCATTTCAGGCCATGGGTCGCGATCTCCCACCCGGCCTCCTGCATGGCGGCAACCTGTTCGGGGCTGCGCTCCAGCGCGGTGGCGACGCCATAGACGGTGATCGGCAGGTCGCAAAGCATGCGGTGCATCCGCCAGAAGCCCGACCGCGCGCCATAGTCATAGATCGATTCCATGTTCCAGTGCCGCTGGCCGGGCCAGGGCTGGGCGCCGATGATCTCGGACAGGAACGCCTCCGAGGCGGGATCGCCATGCTCGATGCTGTTCTCTCCGCCTTCCTCATAGTTGAGGACGATCTGGACCGCGATGCGGGCACCGCCCGGCCAGCGGGGATTGGGGGTGGTCCGGCCATATCCGGTCAGGTCTCGGCTGTAGCGCATCTCTCTCCCCTTGTGCCTGTCGTTGCGTCAGCAAAGCGCGGCTCCCGCGTAAGGACAAGCGGTCAGGGGCGGAATTCTGTATCAAGGAATGCGCGACAATGGTCGGGTCTTTCAAAATCGCGTTGAAAGACTTACGCGCCGGGGACAATTGCGGCATGAGGCCGCGCCGCCCACTGTCCGGCCCAACGGCGGACGGGGGGTCCGCCAAGGGGGGACGCATGGAACGCTATTTTGGACTTGCCGAAAAAGGCAGCAGCGTCAGGACGGAGGTGATCGCCGGGATCACCACCTTCCTGACGATGGCATATATCATCTTCGTCAATCCGGACATCCTGTCCACAACCGGCATGGACCGCGACGCGGTCTTCGTCGCGACCTGCCTTGCCGCGGCGCTGGGCTCGCTGATCATGGGGATGTGGGCCAACTGGCCTATCGGCATGGCGCCGGGCATGGGGCTGAACGCCTTCTTCGCCTTCACCGTCGTGGGCGTCATGGGCTTTACCTGGCAGCAGGCGCTGGGCGCGGTGTTCATCAGCGGGATGATCTTCCTGTTCCTGTCGCTGACGGGCATCCGGCGCTGGCTGATCGCGGGCATCCCCGCGTCGATGCGCAGCGCCATCGCGGCGGGCATCGGGCTGTTCCTGGCGATCATTGCGCTGCAGTCGTCGGGCATCGTGGTGGGCAACCCCGCGACGCTGGTCGCGCTGGGCGATCTGACCGCCACGGGCACGCTGCTGACGATCTGCGGGTTCTTCCTGATCGTGACGCTGGATGCGCTGCGCGTCACGGGGGCGATCCTGATCGGCATCCTGGTGGTGACAGTCGCGGCGATCGTTCTTGGCGTAAGCCAGTTTTCGGGCGTCATGTCCATGCCGCCGTCGATCGCGCCGACCTTCCTGCAGATGGACCTGATGGGCGCGCTGACCTTCGGCATCTTCCAGGTCGTTCTGGTCATGGTCCTGGTCGAGGTCTTCGACGCCACCGGCACGCTGATCGGCGTGGCCAAGCGCGCAGGCCTGCTGACCGAGGGGCCGACCCACAAGAACAAGAACCTGGGCCGTGCGCTGATGGCGGATTCGACCGCGATCACGGCCGGTGCGCTGCTGGGCACGTCCTCGACGACCGCCTATGTGGAGAGCGCGTCAGGCGTGCAGGCGGGGGGCCGGACCGGCCTGACCACGGTGGTCGTGGGCCTGCTGTTCCTGGCCGCGATGTTCTTTGCGCCGCTGGCCGGGTCGGTGCCCGCCTATGCGACCGCGCCGGCGCTTCTGTATGTCGCGACGCTGATGGTGCGCGAGCTGGCCGAGGTCAGCTGGGACGACGTGACCGAGGCCGCGCCTTCGGTGCTGACCGCCATCGCCATGCCGCTGACCTATTCCATCGCCAACGGCCTGGCCTTCGGCTTCATCAGCTATGCCGTGATCAAGCTGCTGACCGGCCGCGCGCGCGAGGTGCATGCCGCAACCTGGATCATCGCGGCCCTGTTCGTGGCAAAGTTCGCGCTGTTCGGCGCGCACTGACCCCCGGTCAGCGGGTCGGGCCGCCCAGGGCATCGGACAGGTTGGCCGCCGCGGCGGCCACCACCGCGCCCAGGGTCTTGACGTATTCGGCCCCGATGCGGTGCGTGGGGCCGCTGACGCTGATCCCGGCGATCGCCTCTCCGGACAGATCGAAGACGGGGGCCGCGATGCAGCGCATGCCCCGGCTGCGTTCCTCGTCGTCGAAGGAAAAGCCGCGGTGCCGGATGCGGGCCAGGTCCGCCTCCAGCGCCGCGGGGTCGGTCAGCGTTGTGTCGGTGAACCGCGCCAGGGGACCCAGTGCCGCGACGCTGTCGGGCCGGAACGCCAGCAGCGCCTTGCCGATCCCCGATGCATGCAGGGGCGACCGGGTGCCGGGGGGGAAGAACGCGCGGATCGTCTCGGAGGTCTCGACCTGGGACAGGAACAGCACGCTGTCGCCCTGCAAGATGCCCAGGTTCGCGGTCTCGCCGGTATGTTCCATCAGCGCGCGCATGATCGGGCGGGCGCGTTCCACAAGGCCCGACCGGCGCATGAAGGCCGACCCCAGGCGGAACGCCTGCGGCCCGATGTTCCAGGCCTGCGTCGCGGGGTCGCTTTCGGCCATGCCGCGCGCGGCCAGCGTGTGCAGCACCCGGTGCACGGTCGAGGGCGGCTGCGCCGATCGGTCCGCCACCTCGGACAAGGTCAGGCCGGGATGGGCCGCCAGCAGGTCCAGAAGGTCCAGCGCCCGGTCCAGCGACTGCACGGTGCCCGGCGCGTCGGGCAGGGTCTTGCGGGGGCGCCCCCGCTTACGGGTCGGGTCGGCCATTATGCGTCCCTTGTTAATGCTGCCTTTAGATGCGGGCGAAAATGACGCCTCGCAAGCCAAAAAGCCAACGCTTAGAAAACATTTCCATTTTCGGTCGCCGCGGGTTCCCGGCACGGGCTGGGCAGGGGCGGATTCGGTGCCGGGATTTCGGGCAGCCGGGGGTAGGGTGCCGACGTCGCCCTGAAAATCCGTTTCGGGAAAATGACGGGCCAAGCTAGGTCTGGGTCAGTCGCGCAACCACGACGCGACATCAGAAGGGGAGCCCGCCATGACAGACAGCCTTTCCCGGACCCAGGTCCATCCCGTCGACCAGATGCTGCCCACGGGGCGATTGATCACGCTGGGGTTCCAGCACGTGCTGGTCATGTATGCGGGCGCCATCGCGGTGCCGCTGATCGTGGGCCGCGCCCTGCAGCTGCCGCCCGAGGAGGTGGCCTTCCTGATCTCGGCCGACCTGTTCGTCTGCGGACTGGCGACCCTGATCCAAAGCCTGGGCATGACCCAGTATTTCGGCATCCGCCTGCCGGTGATGATGGGCGTGACCTTTGCGGCCGTTGGGCCGATGGTCGCCATCGCGGGCCAGACGCCGGGCACCGACGGGGCGCGCGCGCTGTTCGGGGCGATCATCGCGGCGGGCCTCATCGCCATCCTGCTGGCGCCGTTGATCGGGCGGGTCCTGCGGTTCTTTCCGCCCGTCGTCACCGGCACGGTCATCCTGGCCATCGGCATCAGCCTGATGCCCATCGGGATCAACTGGATCTTCGGCCTGCCGGTCGGTCCGACCGCGCCGATGCTTGTCGATCCCGCGCAGCAGGCCTGGCTGGACGGCGCCATCGCCGCGGGCGGCGTGCCCGAGGGGCTGCGCCTGGCGCCCGCCATGCCGAACCCCGCCTATGCTTCGGGGACGAACATCCTGATCGCGGTGCTGGTGCTGGGCACGATCCTGCTGGTGTCGCGGTTCGCCCGCGGCTTCATGGCCAACATCGCCGTGCTGCTGGGCATCGCCGTGGGCGGCGTCGCTGCGGCGGCGATGGGGCTGATGCAGTTCGACAAGGTCGGAGAGGCCGCCTGGTTCGCCGTCATCAAGCCTTTCCATTTCGGCCTGCCGACCTTTGACCCGGTGATGATCGTCACGATGGTCCTGGTGATGATCGTGGTGATGATCGAATCGACGGGCATGTTCCTGGCGCTGTCGGATATGTGCCGCCGTCCGATCAATTCGCGCGGCCTGGCCGCGGGCCTGCGTGCCGACGGTCTGGGCACGATGCTGGGCGGCATCTTCAACACCTTCCCCTATACCTCGTTCTCGCAGAACGTCGGGCTGGTGGGGGTCACGGGCATCCGGTCGCGGTTCGTCTGCGTGGCGGGCGGCATCATCATGATCGTGCTGGGCCTGATCCCCAAGATGGGCGCCCTGGTCGAAAGCCTGCCGACCACCGTCCTGGGCGGGGCCGGGCTGGTGATGTTCGGGATGGTCGCCGCCACCGGCATCCGCATCCTGAGCCGTGTCGATTTCACCGCCAACCGCCACAATCTGTTCGTCGTGGCCATCAGCATCGGCATGGCGATGATCCCGCTGGTCGCCCCGAACTTCAAGCAGTGGCTGCCCCATGCGATCCATCCGCTGATCCATTCGGGCATCCTGCTGGCCGCGGTCAGCGCGGTGGCGCTGAACTGGTTCTACAACGGTGCAGCCCCCGCGGACGAGGCTGAACTGGCCGAGGCCGGTCGGCTGGCCGATCACTGAGGGTCGATTATGCACGGTTTCTTAAGACTGCCTTGTCCATCAAGCCCCTGCCGCCCTTGGGCAAATCGGGTATCACGGCGCAGGAACCATCAAGACGGGGGGATTTCATGTCGGGTTTTCTGACAACGCATGTTCTGGACACGGCGCGCGGGCTGCCCGCGCGCGGGATGCAGGTGGTGCTGTTCCGGCTGTCGCCCGCGCGCGAGGAGATCGCGCGCATGGTGACCAATGACGACGGGCGCACCGATGCGCATATCCTGCCGGCGGGCGATTTCGCCACCGGCACCTACGAGCTGGAATTCCACGCCGGCGCCTGGATGGACGCGTCGGGCGTGGCGCCCGAAAGCCCCCGCTTTCTGGACGTGATCCCGATCCGCTTCGGCATGTCGCAGAACGACCATTACCACGTGCCGCTGCTGGTCTCTCCGTTCGGCTATTCCACCTATCGGGGCAGCTGAGATGATCCCGGAAATCGCCATCCTGTGGGAGTTCCTCTCCTTTGCCGTCCGCTGGCTGCACGTGATCACCGCCATCGCGTGGATCGGGTCGTCGTTCTACTTCATCGCGCTGGACCTGGGCCTGCAGAAGGCACCCGACCTTCCCAAGGGCGCGCATGGCGAGGAATGGCAGGTCCACGGCGGGGGGTTCTATCACATCCGCAAGTACCTGGTCGCGCCCGAGCGCATGCCCGAGCATCTGACCTGGTTCAAATGGGAAAGCTATGCGACCTGGCTGTCTGGGGCCGCGCTGCTGATGGTCACCTATTGGGCCGGCGCCAACCTGTACCTGATCGAGCCGGCCAAGGCCGACCTGGCGATCTGGCAGGCGATCCTGATTTCGGGCGGGTCGCTGGCGGTGGGCTGGCTGATCTATGACGGGCTGTGCAAGTCGCCCCTGGGCAACCGTCCCACGGTACTGATGCTGCTGCTGTTCGCGGCGCTGGTGGCGATGGGCTGGGCCTATGACCAGATCTTCACGGGCCGCGCGGCGCTGCTGCATCTGGGCGCCTTCACCGCGACGATCATGACCGCGAACGTGTTCCTGATCATCATGCCGAACCAGCGCATCGTGGTCGCCGACCTGAAGGCCGGGCGCCCCGCCGACCCGAAATACGGCAAGATCGCCAAGCTGCGGTCGACGCACAACAACTACCTGACGCTGCCGGTCATCTTCCTGATGCTGTCGAACCACTACCCGCTGGCCTTCGCCAGCCAGTACAACTGGTTGATCGCGGCGCTGATCTTCCTGATGGGTGTGACCATCCGGCACTTCTTCAACACCATGCACGCCCGCAAGGGATACCAGTGGTGGACCTGGGCGGTCACGACGATGCTGTTCATCGGGGTGATGTGGCTGGCGTCGATCGGCGTGAACCAGGACAGCTATGACGAGGCGATGGCTCGGCCCCTGACCCCGGTCGAGACGCGCTTCGCCGAGGCCGATGGGTTCGAGGATGCCAGCCAGGCCGTCATCGGCCGCTGTTCGATGTGCCATGCGCGCGAACCGGTCTGGGACGGCATCCGCACCGCGCCCAAGGGCGTCCTGCTGGAGACGCCCGCCGACATCGCCCGCGCCGCGCATCAGGTCTATGTCCAGGCGGGACTGACCGACGCGATGCCCCCTGCGAACATCACCGGGATGGAGGACGCCGAACGCGACGCGATCCTGCGCTGGTTCCGCGAGGTCGGACCCCTGGGGGTCGCGGGCCTGTAGGACCGTCCCTCGCTGAACGACAACGGCCCGCGCAACGGCGGGACACGGGGGCGCAGTCCCCCGGGCGCGGCGGTCCCCCTCGATGGGGGGCCGCCGCGCCTTTCTGCGCCCCCGGCGAGGTCCGGCCACCGCTGGAAATGGCTGCCGAAGATTGTCGCAGATGGCGCGGCTTTCGCGCCTGACGCCATGTGACGGTGGCCCGCTTTCAACGGAACGTGTAAAGTCTTCTAGATCACAGCCGATTTCGAAACGCACCGCCAGGCCGTAGACTTGGACCAAGGCAAGGAAAGGCTATCATGACCCAGCTGCGGTTTCTTCTGAACGACACCGAGATCGCCCTGACAGAGGTCGGCGCTTCGGACACGCTGCTGGATCATCTGCGCCTTGCGCGCCGGATGACCGGCACCAAGGAGGGCTGCGCCGAGGGCGATTGCGGCGCCTGCACGGTGCTTGCGGGACGCCTGACCGCCGCAGGGCTGGTCTATGAGCCGGTGAACGCCTGCATCCGGCTGCTGGCCTCGTGCCATGCCACCCATATCGTTACGATCGAGCATCTGCGCGGCCCCGATGGCGGTCTGCACCCGGTCCAGGCCGCGATGGTCGACCATCACGGCAGCCAGTGCGGCTTCTGCACGCCGGGCATCGTGATGGCGCTCTACGGGCTATGGATGACCAATCCCGATGCCGATGCCGCCGAGATCGAGACCGCGCTGCAGGGCAACATCTGCCGCTGCACGGGCTATGCGCCGATCATCCGCGCGGCCTTGGCCGCGGGCGCGGCCGGAGGGCAGGCCCAGGACGCGCTGTCCCGCGAACGCGACGCGGTGGCCGCGCGCCTGGCCGGGATGCGTGGCGCACGGGTTTCACTTGCGCGCGGAGCGGACCGGGCACTGGTCCCCGCCGATACCGACGATCTGGCCCAGCTGTTGCTGGACGAACCCAAGGCGACGCTGGTCGCGGGCGCCACCGATGTCGGGTTGTGGGTCACGAAGTTCATGCGCGACATCAGCCCGGCCATCTTCATCGGTCACCTGATGAAGGACATCACGGTCGAGGACGGCATGATCCGCCTGGGTGCCGGCGTGACCTACAGCGAGGCCGCGCCCCTGATCGCCCGCCATGTTCCGCAGGCCGCCGAGTACTGGTCGCGCATCGGCGGCTGGCAGGTGCGCAATGCCGGCACCATCGGGGCGAACATCGCCAACGGCTCTCCGATCGGGGATACGCCGCCCTTGCTGATCGCGCTGGACGCGCGGATCGTCCTGCGTCGGGGCGACACGCGCCGCGAACTGCCGCTGGAGGATTTCTTCATCGACTACGGCAAGCAGGACCGCCAGCAAGGCGAGTTCGTCGAGGAGGTCCTGATCCCCATGCAGCCCCAAGCGCGCATCGCGGCCTACAAGGTCAGCAAGCGGCGCGACAGCGATATCACCTCTGTCGCGGCGGGGTTCTGCATCGACGTTGCGGACGGCATGATCACCCGTGCGCGGCTGGCCTTCGGCGGCATGGCCGGAACGCCCAAGCGCGCCCGCCGTGCCGAGGCCGCGCTGCAGGGGCAGCCCTTCGCGGCGGCAAGCTTCGATGCCGCCGCCCGCGCGATCGCGGAGGATTTCCAGCCGCTGTCCGACATGCGCGCCAGCGCGGAATACCGCGCGACCGTCGCACGCAACCTGATCCGGCGGTTCTGGCTGGAGCAATCCGAACCCGGCCTGCCCGTGCGGCTGCGCCAGAGCGAAGGAGTCTAGGCCATGAAGGACGACACCGCGACCATCACGGGCCAGGCCCATCAGGACACCGCCCATGACAGCGCCGCCAAGCATGTCACCGGCCGTGCCGAATACACCGACGATCTGGTCGAGCCCACCGGCACGATCCACGCCTATCTGGGCCTGTCGTCCTGCGCCCATGGCCGCATCACGGGCATGGATTTCACCGACACGCTGGCGCAGCCGGGCGTGCTGGGCATCCTGACGGCGGCCGACCTGCCGGGCGTCAACGACGTGTCGCCCAACGGCAAGAACGACGACCCGATCTTTGCCGAAGGCGTGGTGCAGTTCTGGGGCCAGCCGGTCTTTGCGGTCATCGCCGAAACGCGCGACCAGGCGCGCCGCGCGGCGCACAAGGCGCGGATCGACTATGACGTGCTGCCCCACGCGCTGGACCCGATCGCGGCGCGCGACGCGGGCATGGGCTATGTGACCGACCCCCTGACCCTCAAGCGCGGCGATGCGCCTGCGGCGATGGCCGCCGCGCCGCGCCGGATCGAGGGTCGCTTTGCCATCGGCGGGCAGGACCATTTCTATCTGGAGGGCCAGATCGCGATGGCCGTGCCGGGCGAGGATGACGAGGTCGTTCTGCACGTCTCGACCCAGCACCCGTCCGAGGTGCAGCACATGGTGGCCCACGTCCTGGGGGTGCCCAGCAACGCGGTTGTGGTGAACGTGCGGCGCATGGGCGGCGGTTTCGGCGGCAAGGAAACGCAGATGAACCTGTTCGCCTGCGTCGCGGCCGTCGCGGCCAAGCGCTGGAACCGGACGGTCAAGATCCGCCCCGACCGGGACGACGACATGATCGCCACGGGCAAGCGGCACGATTTCGTGGTGGATTACGCCGTGGGCTTTGACGATGACGGCCGCATCCGGTCGGTGGAGGGCGATTTCTATGCCCGCTGCGGATTTTCGGCGGACCTGTCGGGGCCGGTGACGGACCGGGCGCTGTTTCACGCCGACAACGCCTATTTCTATCCGGACGTCCGCATCAGCAGCCACCCGATGAAGACGAACACCGTCAGCAACACCGCCTTTCGCGGCTTCGGCGGCCCCCAGGGCGCCATCGTGGCCGAACGCATGGTCGAGGAGATCGCCTATGCCTTGGGCATGGACCCGCTGGAGGTACGCAAGCGCAACCTGTACCAGAACGGCCAGCTGACGCCCTATCACCAGACGGTGCAGGACCAGATCCTGCCGCGCATCTTCGATGAGCTGGAGGCCAGCAGCGATTATCACGCCCGCAGGCAGGCAGTGCTGGACTGGAACGCCAAGGGTGGGGTGATCCGCAAGGGCATCGCGCTGACCCCGGTCAAGTTCGGCATCAGCTTCACCGCGACCTGGTTCAACCAGGCAGGGGCGCTGATCCATGTCTATTCCGACGGCTCGATCCACCTGAATCACGGCGGGACCGAGATGGGGCAGGGTCTGAACACCAAGGTGGCCCAGGTGGTCGCCGAGGCGTTCCAGTGTGACCTGAGCCGCATCAAGATCACCAAGACCACCACGGAAAAGGTGCCGAACACCTCGGCCACGGCGGCGTCCTCGGGGACCGACCTGAACGGCATGGCGGCGCTGGATGCGGCGGAACAGATCAAGGCGCGCCTAGTGACCTTCGTGGCCGAAAAATGGCAGGTCGCCCCCGACCAAGTGGCCTTCGTGCCGGGTCACGTACGGGCTGGCGATCAGATGATCCCCTTTGCCCAGGTGATCCGCGCGGCCTACATGGCGCGCATCCAGCTGTCTGCGGCAGGCTTCTACAAGACGCCCAAGATCCACTGGGACCGGACGACGGGGCAGGGGCGGCCGTTCTACTATTTCGCCTATGGCGCCGCGGTGGCCGAGGTGTCGGTGGACACGCTGACCGGCGAATACGTCATCGACCGCGCCGACGTCCTGCACGACGTGGGCCGCAGCCTGAACCCGGTGCTGGATCGCGGTCAGGTCGAGGGCGCGTTCGTCCAGGGTGCCGGCTGGCTGACGACCGAGGAATTGTGGTGGGATGCCAAGGGCCGCCTGCGCACCCATGCGCCGTCGACCTACAAAGTGCCCCTTGCCAGCGACAGCCCGCGCATCTTCAACGTCGCGCTGGCCGACTGGTCCGAGGCCAGCGAGCGGACCATCAAGCGGTCCAAGGCCGTCGGAGAACCGCCCTTCGTCCTGGGCATCAGCGTGTTCGAGGCGATCAACATGGCCGTGGCCTCGGTCGCCGACTATCGCACGCCCGCGCGTCTGGATGCGCCCGCCACGCCCGAACGCGTGCTGATGGCGGTCGAGCGGCTGCGCGGATGATCCGCGTCCGCGTCACCCGGGCCCTGGGCTCGACCCCGCGAGAGGCGGGGGCCGAGATGTTCGTGACCCCCGACCGGGTCACCGGCACCATCGGCGGTGGACAGCTGGAATACATGGCGATCGACCGCGCGCGGCAGATGCTGGCGCGGGACGAGGCCGATGCCATCATGGACGTGCCGTTGGGCCCCCAGATTGGCCAGTGCTGCGGCGGGCGGGTGGTGCTGACGCTGGACCGCCACGGCCCCGCGCCGCAGGATCACGCCGACGCGCTGATCTTTGGCGCGGGCCATGTCGGGCGCGCCCTGGCCCGGGCGCTGGAACCGCTGCCTGTCAACGCCCTGCTGATCGACAGCCGGCCGGAGGAGCTGGCGCAGGCCAGCGGCCCGACCCTGCTGACCCCCTTGCCGGAGGCGCAGATCCGCGCAGCCCGGCCCGGCACGTCCGTGGTGATCGTGACCCACGATCACGCACTGGATTTCCTGCTGGCGGCCGAGGCGCTTGCCCGCACCGACCTGGCCTATGTCGGGATGATCGGCAGCGCCACCAAGCGGGCCCAGTTCGAACGCTTCGCCGCCTCGCGCGGGATCGACGCCGCAGGCCTGACCTGTCCCATCGGGGCGGGCTTCTCGCGCGACAAGCGCCCCGAAATCATCGCCGCCTTCACCGCCGCCGAACTGATGGCGCGCCTCACCTCTTCTTCTTTGAAAAAATACCCATGCAACAGCTGATCCGGGGCCGCGTCCTCGACTTTCATGCCGATCCCCAGGACACGGCCGACAATCATCGCTTCTGGGAAGACGGGGCCATCCTGGTCGATGACGGGCGCATCGTCGCCGTCGGCGATCATGCCGAACTGACCCGCGACGGGTTGGAGGAGATCGACCACCGCCCGCATCTGATCCTGGCGGGATTCATCGACCCGCATATCCATTTTCCCCAGTTGCAGGTCATTGCCAGCTGGGGTGCGCAGCTGCTGGACTGGCTGAACACCTATACCTTCCCGGCCGAGGCGGAATTCGCCGACCCCGCGCATGCCACCCGCATGGCGGGGCTGTTTCTGGACCAGCTGACCGCGCATGGCACGACGACCGCCGTTGCCTTCTGCTCCAGCCACAAGGCCAGCGCCGAGGCGCTGTTCTCTGCCGCCCATGATCGCGACATGGCCATGATCGCGGGCAAGGTGATGATGGACCGCAATGCGCCGGCCGCCGTGCTGGACACGCCGCAGCAGGGCCATGACGACAGCGCCGCGCTGATCCAGGAGTGGCACGGCAAGGGCCGGCAGCGCTATGCGATCACGCCGCGCTTTGCGATCACGTCCTCCCCCGAACAGATGGAAGCGGCCGGCGCGCTGGCCCGCGCCCATCCCGACTGCCACGTGCAGACGCATCTGTCGGAAAACGTCGACGAAATCGAATACACCCTGTCGCTCTATCCCAAGGCGCGCGACTATCTGGACATCTACGAGGGCTACGGCCTGCTGTCCGACAAGCTGCTGCTGGGCCATTCTATCCATCTGGAACCCCGCGAAATCGCCCGGATGGCAGAAAGCGGCAGCCATGCGGTGTTCTGCCCGACCTCGAACCTGTTCCTGGGGTCGGGGCTGTTCGACGCCGACGGGCTGCGCGCCGCGGGCATCGTCAGCGGCATCGCGACGGATGTGGGCGGCGGCACAAGCTGGTCGATGCTGCAGACCCTGGCTGAGGGCTACAAGATCCTGCAGATGCGCGGGCAGAAGCTGCATCCGCTGGCGGCGTTCCACTGGGCCACGCGCGGCAACGCGCTGACCCTGGGCATGGAGGCCGAGATCGGCACCCTGGCCCCCGGCAGCGCCGCCGACCTGGTGGTCCTCGACGCCCGTGCCACCCCCGCCATGGCGTTGCGGATGGAAAAGGCTGAGACCCTCGCCCAGGAGCTGTTTGTCCTGCAGATCATGGGCGACGACCGCGCGGTGGCCCAGACCTATGTCGCCGGTCGCCCGCAGAAGGCGGATTGATGCACCTCTGGCAGCCGGGCGACGTCCGGCTCCACCTGCACGCGTCGCGCCGGGACAGGCGTGATTCGGCCCCGTAACGATGTGACCCAACGACAGATCGAACCTGCCACCCGATCCGGCTTGGCAGAATCGTGCCGTTCTGATTGAACGATGGGCAGGCGGCACGCATGGTGCCGGTCTTGCCGGGCTAGGGTTTGACGTGATCGCCTTCGTGGATGTCAGATGAACGCGGGCCGTTCTTCTCAATGCGACGCGTGCCTGCTAGAGGCGGCAGCGCCTGCAGGCCACGGCGCTGCCAAGAGAGTTGTCGACACATGAGCGATCACGTCACCCCCGACGGTCCGGCGCAACCTGCCGCCGCATCGGCGCACCTGTCCGATCTTCCCACCGCGGGGCAGCATGGTTCCAGCAACCTGGGCGGGCTGGTCCTGGGGCGATCGGGGTCGTCTATGGCGACATCGGAACCTCTCCGATCTATGCGATGCGCGAATCGCTGCATGCCGCGTCGCGCGACGGGCTGTCGCCGGATGATGTGGTGGGGGTGATCTCGCTGCTGATCTGGACGCTGATCTCGATCGTCAGCTTCAAGTACGTCGCCCTGATCATGCGCGCCGACAACCGGGGCGAGGGCGGCACGCTGAGCCTGGTGACCCTGATCCAGCAGGCACTGGGCAAGCGGCCCGTCTGGCTGATGGTGCTGGGAATGATCGGCATATCGCTGTTCTTCGGGGACGCGATCATCACACCCGCCATGTCGGTCCTGTCCGCGGTCGAGGGGCTGACCATCGTGGCCCCCGCCTTCGGCCCCTACGTGGTGCCCGTCACGCTGGCCATCATCACCGGGCTGTTCATCGTCCAGCGGTGGGGCACGGGGGCGGTGTCGATCCTGTTCGGGCCGATCATGGTCACCTGGTTCGTCGTCATGGCGGTGATGGGGCTGTCCCATATCGGCGACGACTGGTCGATCCTGCGCGCGCTCAGCCCCGTGCATGCCGGGGCGTTCCTGGTCACGAACAAGCTGGCCTCGTTGATCGTCTTGGGATCGGTCTTCCTGGCCGTCACCGGAGGAGAGGCGCTTTATGCCGACATGGGCCATTTCGGGCGTCGCCCGATCCGCATGGCCTGGGTGCTGCTGGTCTGGCCCGCCCTGACCCTCAGCTATCTGGGGCAGGGGGCAATGATCCTGGCCCATCCCGACCGGGTGACGAACCCGTTCTTCCTGATGGCGCCGCCCTGGGCGCTGCTGCCCCTGGTGATCCTGGCGACGATGGCCACGGTCATCGCCAGCCAGGCGGTCATCTCGGGCGCGTTTTCGATGATCAAGCAGGCGGTGCGCATGAACCTGCTGCCCCGGCTGGAGATCCTGCACACCTCCGAGACCCAGGAGGGGCAGATCTACCTGCCCAAGATCAACGCGATTCTGGCCATCGGCGTGGTCGTGCTGGTGGTGGTGTTCGGGTCGTCCTCGGACTTGGCCGCGGCGTACGGCATCGCGGTGACGGGGGACATGGTCATCACCACCATCCTCGCCTCGGTCGTGTTCCTGCGGGTCTGGCGCTGGCCCCTGATGCTGGTCGCCGTGGTGGTCACGCCGCTGCTGGCGCTCGAACTGCTGTTCCTGGGATCGAACGCGATCAAGATCCCGAACGGGGGCTGGGTGCCGATCATGATGGCCGCCGTGATGATCGTGCTGATGTGGACCTGGATCCGCGGCACCCGTCACGTCCAGGCCCAGGCCCGGCGCAGCGCCACCCCCACGGCCGCGCTGATCGAGATGCTGGCCCGCTCTGACCGGCTGGTCGAGGTGCCCGGCACCGCCGTCTTCCTGACCGCGGAACCCGACATCGCGCCGGCCGCGCTGTTGCACAACCTCAAGCACAACTATGTCCTGCACGAGACGAACATCATCGTCTGCGTGACCGTGGCGACGCGCCCCTATGTCGCCGACAACGACCGCCTGACGGTGACGCGCCTGTCCGACCGCTTCATCCGCATCGACATGTGTTTCGGCTACATGGAGGAGACGAACCTGCCCAAGGCGCTGACCCTGGCCCGCAAGGAAGGCGTGCGCTTCGACATCATGTCGACGTCCTTCTTCCTCAGCCGCCGCACGTTCCGCCCCGGCAAGACGCGCGAACTGCCCGCCTGGCAGGAGACGCTGTTCGTGTCCCTGTCCAAATCCGCTGCGAACGCCACCGACTTCTATCGTCTACCCAGCAGCCGCGTGATCGTCCTGGGTCAGCAACTGCTGATCTGACGCGGCGCCGGGTCTGGATCGCCCGGCATCGACATCGCGCGGAGGCTGGTGGATGGTGGGCCCCGGCAGGACGCGGATGGCGCGAGGAGAGGACTGACATGATCGATTTCACCTTGGACCCCCGGTTGGAGGACATCCGCCGCCGTACCCGTGATTTCGTCGACACCCATATCCTGCCGGTCGAGGCCGACCGCGCCAACTGGGACGATCATGACAACATCGCCGACGCGCCCCTGCAGGCGCTGCGCGCGCTTGCGCGCGCGGCGGGGCTGTGGTGCCCGCAGGTGCCGCAGGCCCTGGGGGGCATGGGCCTGCCCGTCACCGGCCGCGCGGTGATGTACGAGGAGGCGAACCGCTCGATCTTCGGGCCCGCGGTCTTCAACTGCGCGGCCCCCGATGACGGGAACATGGACATCCTGGCCCGCGTGGGCACCCCCGATCAGCAGGCGCGCTGGCTGGCGCCGCTGGTCGCGGGTGAGGTGCGGTCCAGCTTCGTGATGACCGAACCCGCGCCGGGTGGCGGGTCCGACCCCGGCATGATCGGCACGACCGCCGTGCGCGACGGCGATGTCTGGCGCGTCACCGGCCGCAAGTGGTTCATCACCGGGGCCGAGGGGGCGGCGCATTTCATCCTGATCGCGCGCACCGACCCGAATCCCGACGAACGCCGCCGCCATCTGACCGCCTTCCTGTTCCACCGCGACCAGCCCGGCTGGAAGATCCTGCGCCGCATCGCCATCATGGGCCCCGAGGAGCATGGCGGCCATTGCGAACTGGAGTTCGACGGGCTGGAGATCCCCGACGAGAACCGCCTGATGGGCGTGGGCGACGGGCTGAAGGTCACGCAGATCCGGCTTGGCACCGCGCGGCTGACCCATTGCATGCGCTGGCTGGGTCTGGCCAAGCGCGCAATGGCCGAGGCGCAGGCCTATGTCGACGCGCGCGAGGGCTTCGGCATCCGGCTGGCCGACCGGGAATCGGTGCGGCTGATGCTGGGCGGCGTGACGCTGAACATTCAGATCGGGCGGCTGCTGACGATGAATGCGGCTTGGGCGCTGGACCACGGCAGCCATGCCCGCAAGGAGGTTTCGATGGCAAAGCTGCATGTCGCCGACACGCTGCATCAGGCCGCCGACGTGGCGATCCAGCTGAACGGCGCGCGGGGATACAGCCGCGACACGGTGCTGGAATGGATCTATCGCTATGCCCGGCAGGCGCGGCTGGTCGATGGCGCCTCCGAGGTGCACCGGATGGTGCTGGCCGATGCCTATGCACGGGAAGGGGACGACTTCTGGGGCTGGGGCGCATGAGCCTGACGGATAACGCCGCGCTTGACGCCTGGCTGGCGATGACGCTGGACCTGCCCGGCGCGCGGGTCACCGCCGCGGACAAGCTGTCTGGCGGCGCGATCCAGGAGAACTGGGCGGTGACGGTCACGGCGGACGGGATGTTGCGCCGCCTGGTGATCCGGCGCGACGCCCCCGCGACCATCGCCGCCAGCCGGTCTCGGGCAGAGGAATATGCGATCATCGCCGCGGCCCACCGCGCGGGTGTGCGCGTGCCCGAACCCCTAGGCTTCTGCGATGACCCAACGGTCATCGGCGCGCCCTTCGCGGCGATGGCCTGGGTGGGCGGCACCGGCTATGGCCCCAAGGTCGTGCGCGACACGACGCTTGGCGGCGACCGCGAGGCCTTGGGCCGCGACCTGGGCCGCCAGCTGGCGCTGATCCACAGGATCGATCCCGACCCGGCGCTGGCAAGGGTCCTGGGGCCGCGCCCCGCCGATCCGGCCCTGCAGGCGGTGGCGGGGCTGCGCGGCTGGCTGGATGCGCGG